>CAJTTU010000068.1 GCA_910579325.1 uncultured Lachnospiraceae bacterium
GATTTAGAAGATGATATGAATTTTTCCGTAGAAGAGTCAGATGTCAAATGCAAGTTAATGTATATGACAGTGGAGTTTGAAGAAATATAAATGGATGGAATAAAACATGATATGATTGAATTGGCTAAAAGTCCGCGAATATTTTTTGATAAGAAAAATAGGGATTATACAATGGATATTGAAACCCACACTTTAGACTCCCTCAGAAAGCTGGTCAGAAACCTACAGGCTGAAAACAAAGAACTTAGAAGACTCCTTGATAAAGCCGGTATTCCATGTGCGGACAGCGAAGTGTTTTCCAATGTGCCAGATAAGGCTGAAGAGTATGACCCTGACCAAGGGGCAAGGATTAACCGGCAGTATATTGACAGAGATATGGCAGTTCGATTTTTTGCGATGTTTTGGGGGCGGGAAGATGTATTCGCCAGACGGGGAAAGAATGGCGGTTATTATCCGCAGTGTAATAACCGTTGGAATGGCGTGTGTCCGAAGCAAAGAGGCGAGAAGCAGTATTGTGAGGATTGTTCCTGCAAAGATTGGACAAAACTGACACCGGAAATATTGATGAATCATTTGTTTGGCTATCGGGAAGACGGTGCGGATGTAATCGGAATCTATCCGCTGCTGCCGGATGGGACGTGCAGATTTCTGGTCTTTGATTCCTGCGAGCAACGAGCCAAGTGGGCATGCTTGCATGCACATTTGGCGACTGCCGCGAGGGTGAACTACCCCGCAGCTTGCAGCGGGGTAGTTCACATTGATAATCATGAGAAAGGCGCTGAAAAACAGGATTTTGCGAATGCAGGTGAAACGTGGTATGAAGAGGTAGATGCTCTGCGGAAAATCTGCGCAGGGAATGGAATTGACGCATTGGTTGAGAGATCCCGTTCCGGAAGAGGAGCTCATGTGTGGATATTTTTCCGCAGGCCGATACCGGCAGCAACGGCCAGAAATTTTGGCTTTTTGTTTTTGGATAAAGGAGCGGCGGCTATTAATTTAAAGTCATTCCGATATTATGATAGGATGTACCCTTCTTAGGATGTGGCAAACTTGATTGGAAACCTGGTGGAATTGCCGTTGCAGGGACAGGCTTTGAAAAACGGGAATAGCACTTTTGTAGACGAAAATTGGAATGCGTATCCGGGATTATGAAGGGAAGAAGGATGTGGTCGTATATGATTATATAGATTCCCATGTCAGAGTTTTTAACAACATGTACCTGAAAAGGCTGCGTACATATAAAAAGCTGGGTTTTCGTGTAACTGGAAGCGTTGATGGGGTGAAACAGGAAGTAAATGCGATTTATGATCCGGCTCACGATACGGCTGTTTTTGAACGGGATTTGATCGAGGCGGAAAAGGAGATTGTCATCGCCAGTCCACAGATGACGCAAAAAAAAGTTGACCGTTTGATTGATTTGATGAAAGCAAGACAGGAGGTGGGCGTTTGGATAACGGTTATTACGGAAAATCCGGAGAATGTTTTATATGGAAATCCGGTGTTTGCTTATACGTTGATTCGCCAGCTGCAATGTGCAGGTATAAAAGTAGAGGTTGTGGAAGAAGGCGCAGGCTGATTTGCGGTGATTGACAGGCTGTTGGTTTGGTATGGTAGTGTGGATTTTTTAGGGAAAGAGGATGCCATGGACTGTTTGATCCGGGTGAAGGATGAAAGGGCGGCATCGGAACTGCTGGAGATTTTATGATCGTGCAATTTTTCTGGCTATAAAGCAAAAAGACTTTTTGGTAATTATACATAATTATTACAAGGGGGAAAAGGAACGTTTAGGGGAAAAGTACATGTAAATGAAGGGTATGAATTGTATCAAGTGATTACAGATTTTGGAGATGCTTTAGAAATATTTAGAGAAGCAATTCAAAATTCATATGATGAAGGTGCTACAGAAATATACATTAATGTAGATGAAAAAAAGGGTTTGAGGGATGACAAAATTTTGACTATTGATATAATAGACAATGGTGCTGGCTTAGCGAAAGAGAATGTTGCTAAATTTTTTGATGTAGCTAATTCCAGCAAAGTTGATGATGGATATATAGTTAAGCCTAATAAACACGGATATAAAGGGCACGGCGCAAAGGTTTTTTTTAACGCAAAATTAGTTCAGATAAGTTCCAAGACAAAAGATGGAGAGTGTTGGGCAGCAGAAATGGTCGATGCAGTCGGACAGATTTCAGAAAAAGGTGAACTATATTATTCAGATACAATTAATCCGAGCGATATTGGGATGGAATTACCTGTTGAATGGGAATCAGGATTTATGGTTAGAATAATTTCTCCCTATTATTTCTTATCGTATCATAATCGTTATAAACTAAATCATATCAATCTTCGGGATTACTGTAAATGGTTTACTTTAATGGGGACAATTGAGATCCTGTATAATGATAGTATTAAAGATCAAAATACAGTATTTTATTTGAATGGTTTGCTAAGAAATGATTTTGAAAACAAATATAATGATATTAAATTATGTGATCCGGTTCCTCAATTTACAAATACAAGGTTTGGTCGATTTGAAAAAATACTTATTGGACATCATTTTCCTGAGGATAGATATATCGATACCAAAATGAAACAATATGCAAAGATGATAGGAAGTAATAAAGCATATCATCATTACTATAGTAGACTTATTGTTAATGAAGGCATTACAACAGGAAGTTTGGCATTTAGGTTAATTATTTGTATTGAAGGATACGAAACAAAACGTAGATACGATTTGTTGTTATCACGCCAGGGGAGGGCAAATATCGAAGGTGGTCATACGGATGGGAGCAGATATGGATTATGGGCTTGTAAGGGCGGTGTTCCTGTTCAGAAAATTGATGATTGGATCGAAGGAGGACGAGGAGTTGGCACGTATACATATATGCAAGCATTTGTAGATTGCGATGAATTTCAATTAACGGCAAATCGTGGATTTATCACCAATACTGACAGGGAAAAGCTTGATATGATAAAGACTGAAGTTAATAAAGTTTTTTCTAGCAAAAAAGTTAAAGATGCGATTCAAGAACGCCAGGAATGGGAAGAGTTGAATAAAATGGAAACTTCTTTGGAAGCAGAGAAGGATAATTTAAAGAAAAGGTATAATGCAGGGATAAATCGAAATAAAATAATATTTCCGGATGGGGATACTGTACTGGAACCTTCTAAAAACAGAAAAAGGTATTCTGAATCGGAAACATTCGTAGTTTTTTTAACAGTAATGCAAAAATATCCGGATTTGTTTAAGTTTAAGCTTCTTGATTACAATACAACAAAAGGAATTGATTTTGTTGTGGATTATTTAGGAACGCCCAAATATATCGAATTAAAAGGATCGCTGCTTAAATCTGTTAATCATCCTTTCCGACTTATGCACAAATTTATTTGTTATGATATTGATGTATCAAATAATGAGATTGCGGAAGATATGGAGCAGTTAAAGGCACGTCTCAATATAATGAAAAATGTTAATTATGAATCTAATGATGACAGATTTAATAGGAGGAAGTATACTGCATATGTCCTTGAACCTGAACAGACAACTGCCTTTTCATCAATAGAAATTATTCAATTAAAATCATTTTTGAAGGAAGTTGTTGGTGTTACTATATCGGAGTGACTTTAAGAAAAGGTGTAACGTACAGTTTTAGGATTGAAGATAAGACATTGATTTAAAGAAAATTGGGATATGGACATTTTTTAGGTGCATTTTGTTTATCTAACAAAATAGATTGAATTAGACAATATAAAAATGTTTATTCCGCAAAATATGATAGGCGATATGTAGACTGGGACGATTCAAAAACTCTGTAAAAATAGAAACGAGAAAGAAGGTGACATATATGACTTTGGAGGAAATCTCATCCGGAGAATCAAAATATCTTGAATTGAAACATGAGGTGCCAGAGAAAAGTAAAAGCTATATGAAAACGGTAGTTGCTTTTGCAAATGGAAGCATTGAAAAAAGAAGGAAAATCTAAGGGAACTTATTATAAATCAAAATGAATTGTAAATTTTTGTTTGGAAAGGTAAAAAATGTTGTCCCATCCTTGACACAAGCGTGAGCGGCAGTCCGATCATCCAGGACGGCAAAGTGATCGGCGCGGTGACCCATGTGTTTATACAGGATCCGGCTAAGGGGTATGGGATATTTATTGAGAATATGCACCTGAAAAACCGGGGCGAGAAGGATGTACTGTTCTTCTGCGTGGACGGCCTGCCCGGTTTCAAGGAGGCCATACAGGCCATATACCCGCAGGCTCAAATATAGAGGTGCATTGTACACATGCCCTGAACGAAACGGCTGACGGAATACCTGTAAATTAAGAAAGACGGGGCAGCAGCAAGACAGCAAGCCCGCGTAAAAGCAATAATGTAAATGCCGTAATTATGGTGAAAAAAATTTTTCCAAAATGAACAGACTGTATAAAAGTGGAAATACTATAACTAAGTAGAACAAATCGACTACAAAAACATTCTGAAAACGACTGCAAAATTTTACATATCTAATTCCTATCGGAAATTTTTATTTTCCATAGACACAAAATTTTTTACACCCTCAAATCTAAACTGATGTACCGTTTTTACCGGTACACCTCTGTCTTCCATTCTTTCAGCGTGTCCCCTTCATAGACGAGCTTCAGGGAGAAAAAGCTCTGATCTTCCAGCAATAGCTTCAAAAAAATCTGATCGCCTTCCCACAGAGGAAGATCAGGCACCTGGCTTTTGGGAATCCATTGAAGGATGCCTTCCCGACAGTCTTCGAAAGAAAGCTGTTCGGGGAAGTTTACGAATGCGTCGGCCGTATAAAGGTGCATATATTCGCATCCCCATATGTTGGAAATAAAGGTGACGATGCCTCTGAACCGGTAGGAAGTCAGCGTCAGGCCTGTCTCCTCTTTTACCTCCCGCAAAAGACATTCCTCCGGGCTTTCTCCTTCCAGAAAATGTCCGCCTACGCCGACCCATTTTCCTTCATTTAAATCCGCTTTTTTCTTTATTCGGTGCATCATCAGGTAACAGTCATTCTGCTCTATGTAACATAAAGTGGTCAGATTTGTGGAATGTGACATAAAAAATTGTTCCTCCTGTCTGTCGTTTTTTCATATCATGGGAAAACGCTCCGGACCTCCCTGTGACGCAGTCCATTTTCTCACAGGAGATTTTTTCTGTCAAGAGAAGCCGGAATGATCTGTTTCAGTATACCGGTGTTGGGATTCGGTATTATGCACAATGTTTTTTGACATTACCATTGAAACATACATCAAAAATGCTATTTTCTACAAATTTTTTTAAATTAGATATTACGTATTGCATATTACATGTAATTATGATAAAAGTATAGCAGATGATACGACGGCCAGATATCAATCTGTAAAAAACCGTGAAACGGAAAACAGTAAAAGGAAATTCGTAAAGGAGGAGCTTATGATCAGCAATTTAAGGGTAGAATTATTATCGGACAAAAAGAAAGAGCAGATTCTTGATGCGGCTTACAGCCTGCTGGAAGATCCCGGCGTAAATATTTACAGTGAGAAGGCGGCGGAGCTTTTGACGGCGCATGGATGTACCGCCGACGGTATCCGCGTGAAGATTCCGAGAGACCTGGTGAAAAAATGCATCAACACGGTGCCGAAGGGAATCCAGATTTACGACCGGAACGGAAAAGAGGCCATGCTGTTGAGGGGGCGTAATGTATATTTCGGCGCCGGCCCTACCTGTGTATACTTTAAAGACCCCTGGACAGGAGAGCGGCGCAAGCCGAAAAAGCAGGATGCGGCCGACGCGGCGAAGATGGTGGATGCCCTGCCGCATATGAGCTATGCCATGTCTCTGTGCATGATCGAGGATCACACCCATACGCTGGCGGATGTCCATGAGGTGGACGCCATGCTGCGCAACACCACGAAACCGATCTGCACCTGGGCCTTCAATGCGCCGAACCTGGAATATCTGCTGCAGCTGTGCGCGGCCGTAGCCGGAGGAAAAAAGAAGCTGGCAGAAAAGCCTTTCGTCATTATTTACAGCGAGCCCACCACGCCCATGGCACATACGAAGGAAGCCCTTGAAAAAGTATTTGTGACCACCGAGTGGGGCGTTCCCACCCTGTATACGCCCGGCATGATTATGGGCGGAACCTCTCCTGCTACGATTGCAGGTTCTCTGGCCGTAGGCTTTGCGGATACCTTTGTGGGACTGGTGATTAACCAGCTGCTTCGTCCCGGCGCCCCTTTCATCGCGGGAACCTCCGGAACGCCCATGGATATGGCGACGATGCACACCCCTTACGGCGCGCCCTCCACCAGCCTGCTGTTAGGCGCTTCCAATGAGATTCTCCATTATCTGGGAATCCCTTCCTTTGATATGGCGGGCTCTACGGAATCCAAGGTGGTGGATGCCCAGGCCGGTATCGAGGCTTCCATGCAGGCGATGATCAGTCTGCTGACCGGAGGCAATCTGGTGCACGACTGCGGCTACACCGATATCGGCCTGACCGGAAATCTGACCATGCTCTGCGTATGCGATGAGATCGTGGGGATGGCCAAGCGCTACTGCGAGGGGATTGCCATCGATGAGGACAGGATCGGCATGGAATATATCAGAGAGGCAGGCCCCGGCGGAAACTTCTTACAGTCAGAGCATACGGTGGATTATTACAGGGAAGAATTCTTCCAGCCTACTTTACTGGAAAGAAGAGACTATGAGGTATGGGAGAAGGAAGGCTCTCTGACCATGGAACAGCGGGCGCTGGAAAAAGTACGCAGGATTCTGAAAACCCATCAGGCGGAAAGCCTGCCGGAGAATGTGCTGAAGGAGATGGACAGAATCGTGGCGAAAGCAGAGAAAAGCGTAACGGTAAAATAAGCTGTCGGAAAAGGGGGAGTACGGCGGCATGAGAAAAGAAAAGCAACGGAAATATGAACTGAGAAAAGGGGTTTTATTCAGCGGCCTGGCGATCTTTGGAGCCACGGCTTTGGTGGGTATCCTGAATAACCAGGCGCTGATTGAGGGAAGCGGCGCTTTGTTCAGCCTGATTCTGGATGATTTCGGATGGCTGTTTCAGATCGTGTGTATGACCTGTCTGATTGTCACTTTTCTGATCACCTTCAGCAAGGCCGGAAATATAAGGCTGGGAGGGCCGGAGGCGAAGCCTGCCTTCTCCTTCGCCTCTTGGTTCTCCATGTCCCTGACCGGCGGCGTGGCGGTGGGAATCGTTATCTGGGGCGTGAATTTTCCCGTTCTGTTATACGGAAACGTATGGGGCGAGCTGGACGGGTTCGGCATTCAGCCATTCACGCCGGAGGCAGCCCGGTTTGCCATAGGCCGGTCGATCTATGAGTGGACGTTTATGCCTTACTGCCTCTATGCCCTGTGCGGGGTGCTGATCGCTTACCTCTATTATAACAGGGGGCACAGGCTGACGGTATCGGACGCGTTGCGGCCTGTGCTGGGGGAAAAGCTTTTGGGACGGAAATGGGTGGTGGATGTGATCGACACCCTTTCTATGCTGGCCATCGGCTTTGGCATTACCTCCGGCCTGGCAGTCTTGCTGTCCACCGTGGCAGAGGGGCTTATGGAGTTTGGGATCGAGACAGGACTGGCCTATTATGTGGGCGGCGGCGCTGTCGTGACAGTGCTGTTTACCCTATCCTCCTATGTGGGGATGGACAAGGGGCTGAAAAAAGTGGGAAATGTCAATGCATTTCTTTATTATGGACTGCTGATTTTCCTCTTTCTATCCGGCCCGACCCTGTATATTCTGCGCAATACCACGGCCGGTCTGGCCGAATGGCTGCAGAATCTGTGGATCTGGGGTCTGGACCCCATCGATACCGGCGGGGAGGCGCTGACCAAAAGCTGGACTGTTTTTAATATGTGCATGTGGATTGCCTATGCGCCGATTATGGGCGTGCTGCTGGCGTTGCTGGCCAGGGGCAGGACAGTCAGGGAATTTATGGTCGTCAACTGGATTCTGCCTTCCGTGTTCGGCATCCTCTGGTTCGGCATCTGGGGAAATACCGCGATCGACATGCAGATATCCGGCCAGGCGGACCTGGCGGGAATCATGGCAGAGTGGGGCGCGCTGGCGGCATTGTGGACCTTCCTGCGGCAGCTGCCCATGGGAGAGGCTCTGATTGTGGTCAATATTGTGGTGATAATCATGAGTTTTATCACTGCGGCGGACGCGACGCTGACCAATCTGGGTTCCCTGTGCGTAAAGGATGTCCCCATCGGAACGGAACCGCCGGCCGGGATCAAGGCGGTCTGGGGCATTGTCATCGGCGTGATGGCGGTGGTCATGGCGGCTTTCGGCGGAGGCGCCCAGGGCCTGGACGGCGTGAAGTCTCTGGCTACCATCGGCGGAGCCATTGTGTTTATTATTTTTATGCTGATGATTTTGTCTGCGGTCAGGACGTTTTTTGGGGGACGGGATGACTGAAAAAAGAATAATGATTGATCAGATTTATGCGGGAACAGCGTCTCTTCGGGGACGCTGTTTTTCTATCATTAGGAAAGTTCGACGAACTTCTTTATGATATTAAAAACGCTCCGCGAGGATGCACAGGGTCTGCCCCGGCGAAGCGAGGGTACGCAAACGCATAAGACCCGCATAAGTCTTACATAAAACCCGCATCTTCCTCACCCGTCGTCACCCATCCGTTACTCCATAAAAATCCTCCCCCATAACTAAAAATTTCAAAAAAACGCACTTTTCCATGAAATGGATAGGGATGGGGATAGTGCCGGATTGGTATGATAGGTACAGAAAAACGGAAGAAGGGGTAGTGGAGATGGCAGCGACCGGACGTTATATAGGAACGCCGAACGGAATCGTGCTCTGTGCCGACGCAAATGACGACGGCATACTCACCGGCCGGCTCTACCACGGATACAGTACGGAGGCTATTCCCTTCCGGGGATATGAGAGTGTGATCAGGACTGCGGAAGCGCTGTTCGATGCGCTGGGATTTCCCCATAAGGGAACCGGCGACAGAAATATACACGGGCAGACACGGGGCCATAAAAAAAAAGAAGGGATGACAAAAGTAATGAGAGACGACGAATTACTGGGACAGCATGGCGATATGGGAACCTTTGTCATTCGTGTGCAGCACAGGCAGCACAGCAGCTGGCAGGGCATGGTCACGTACCTGGACAGAGATCAGACGGTATATTTCCGATCGGCGCTGGAGCTGATCAAGATTATAGACAGCACCCTGGACGAAGCGGAACGAAAGGCCGCCGGCAGGGCAGAGGGCGAAGCATAGATAAGGAGGGAATCCTATGGCAGATAAAGAATTGCGCAGATTAAAACGCAGAGAGCTTTTACAGATGCTTCTGATGGAATGCGAGGAGGCCGAGCGGCTGGAGCAGGAGTCCGGACAGCTGAGGGAACAGCTGGACGCCATGCGGGAGCAGATGGACACGGTTATGGAGAGCTATGAGCGGTTAAAGAAAAAACTGGACGTGAAGGACGAACGGCTGAACCAGAAGGACGAGACAATCGCCATGCTGAAAAGCGAAGTGGAGGAATGGAAGTCCCGTGCCATGCCCCTTCCGGATACGGCGGGCCGCAGACTTCCTGAAACCGCAGGCCATAAGCTGGCGGCAGGGGCCGGCCGGATTATCCCCATCACGCACGGCAGGATCAGCGTAAGCAGATGAACGCCGCGGGAAAGGGCGTTAAAAAAGAAGAACTGGTGATTCCCTCCATTGAAAGCCTGCGGGCGGAGCTGGCCAGGGAGGAAGCCAGATGCGCGTTTCGCAGGACCCTCTGGAATATGGCGGTGGCGCTTATCGTAGCCGTGGTCGTGACCGTGCTGGTTTTCACCAGACTGTTTGCATTGATCAGGGTGGACGGCAGCAGTATGGAACCCACATTGTCGGACGGACAGACCGTGTTGCTGCGTCGGACAGAGGAAATCAGTGCGGGAGATATCGTAGGATTTTATCACAATGGAAGGATACTGTTGAAACGGGTTATAGGAAGTCCGCAGGACGAAATAGAGATCGACGGGAAAGGTAATGTATATATCAATGGCAGCATGCTCGAAGAGCCATATCTGGCAAAGAAAAGTGCGGGAGAATGTGAACTGGAATTTCCTTGCAGGGTGCCGGAGGGGATGCTGTTCGTGCTGGGAGACAACAGGGCCGTATCCGTTGACAGCCGGTCCGTATCCGTGGGGTACGTGAGGAAGGACCAGATTGTCGGCAGGGCAGTGAGCAGGGTGTGGCCTGTTAACGATATAGAGTTTTGGAAATAAGTTTCCGGGAAGAAATTTTGAAATGATGCGTTAGGAAGGTGGAAAAATGCAGAGACTTGCGAGAGAGTATTTGGATGAGCTGAATAAGCGCCACAGAAAAAACAGGAAAGCGGCGGTGGCCTGGCTTTTGCTGGCCGTGCTGGTGATCAGCACCGTGGCGGGCGGTCTGACCCAGTATGGTTCCGCGCTGACGGAGGAGAGCAGTCCTACATGCGGAAAAGAGGGGCATGAGCATGATGATACATGCTATACATACGAAAAAACGCTGATCTGCGATAATGGGGAAGCGGAAGGCCACAGTCATACGGATGCCTGTTATACGGAGAAAAAAACGCTTATCTGCGGACTGGATGAGCACATTCATTCCGGCGAGTGTTATTCCGACAATTCGTTAAACGATGATCCGGAGGATCCGCCGAAGTCTCCCACAGATACCGGCGAATCCGGAAGCAGCGGCACGTCGTCGTCCGAGACCAGCGGCGGGGATAACGGCGGAGAGTCCGGAAGCAGGGACGAAAGCAGCAACAAAGAGCCTGGCGGCGAGGACGAAAGCAGCAGCGAAGAGCCTGGCAGCGAGGACGAAAGCAGCAGCGAAGAACCCGGAAGCGAGGACGAAAGCGAAAGCACGGCGACGGAGCTTGGCGAGGAAGAACAGGCGCAGGTGGATGGGGTAATCGCGCTGATCGAGGCACTGCCCTCTCCGGATGAAATCGAATCCGCGCTGAACAGATATGAAGACGAGAGCGAGGAAAATAAGGAAGAGTTCGCCGCATACCTCTCTCAGGCCAGAGAACAGGTTCAGGCGGCTTATGACGCGTATATGGCGCTGGAGGAAAAGCTGCGGATGCACGTGGAGGCAGAGGCTGTGGAACTGCTGATGTCTCTGCAGGAACTGCTGAATCCCGCGCTTACCGAAGAAGAACAGCGTCAGGTGGATGAGACGGCCGCCCTGATTGCCGCCCTGCCATCCGCAGAGGAAATTCAGGCAGTGCAGGAAGCCTATGAAAACGGTGAGATGGACGGGGACGCTTACAATGAATATCTCATCCGGCTGGCGGCGCAGGTGAAAGCGGCCTATGACGCGTATATGGCTCTTGGAGAAGAACTGCAGAAATATGTGGATCCGGAGATGACAAAGTATCTGCTGATGCTGTGGGAAATGTTCGGAACGAGTACGCTGGAGGAAAATGCAGATCACAGCGCACGCATCACGGGCTTTACAATTACCAGTACCACAGACGGAACGGCGCCTTTTGACAATCATACGAAACATACGGAGAAATGTTATGAGGTAGGTCATAATAATGATGAGAATTATCTGACATGCAAGCAGCACATTTATACCAGCGATAAGGAAGAAAGCGTGCCTGGAGATGACAGGAGCGCTGATAACCTGGTGGTTCGGACCTTTGACTCAGCGAATTATAAATTCAGGGTTACGATGGACAGATATGCGGGCAGCAGCAACGCCATCACCGAAGCCCGCGTGATGCTGCAGGTAATTCTTCCCACGACAATAGATCAGGCGGCTTTTAACCTGGAGGCTATGACCTGGGTTGATACAACGCCGGGATATGAACCGAAGATTGAAAATATTATACGTGATCAAAACGGTGGTTTTAGGGTTGCAGAAATAGATGACGATCCGAATATAAACGGTCAGCTTCTGACCTGCTGGAAACATCTGGAGAGCGGGCGGGCTGTCATTCCCGGATTTTTTGAGAACAATGTGTCTGTGGATGTAAAGTCCATGAAAAACGGCGAAATTTTTGCGCCTGTTTTCTATGCTGTGCTGGAAGATGGATACAGATATGATATTACGGATGGAAGTAAAGTTCCTCAGCTTACCAGAGGCAGTGGCGAAGATGCGAAAAATCCTGAGAAAAATGAATATGAATATACGGATGAGCACAAATGTCAGGTAGAGACGCATAAACAGGTGGAAATGTTCCGTGCGGACGCTCCTGAAATTCGTGTATCCGCAGCGCCTAAGTACAATATCCGGATTGCAGGCGCGGACAGTGAGAAGAGACAGTACAATTTTAACGATATTCAGGAAGGCGCTCAGACAGATGCGGCGAATAAAGATAAGGGATATCAGACCGGACGTATGGTACGGCTCGGCGTTACGCTTCAGCTTTACAATGATAATGCCTCCAAGGGAGTAAAGGGAATCCAGCTTCCGGATGAGGATGAAGATATTACCTTCGATCTGGTTTTGGGGAGTATATATCAGTCCCATAAGACTCATGATGGAGAGATCGAGAAAAAGATTGACGTAACGAATGAATACACACCGCTCTTGTGGAGCTGCGGGCCGAACGACAGGGAGGCCGGTTATGGGAAGACAAATATTGACGGCCGCGTAATTTATGACGGTTATTGGGGCAGCAGTCTTGCTCCCTACAGCGACGGCGGCGGGGAATATGGCTGTCAGGAAAGCGGAACCTGGGAAGCGGCTCAGGAGAACAACGTAATTCATGTAACCGTCAGCGGATACAAGATAGACGTTACCAACATGCCTTCCTATAATCAGGGGCAGGATGCGGAGGTGGATAACGCCACTTACGGAGCCAATATCGGCTGCTTCTCATCAGGAGTGCTGTGGATTTTGCAGCCGTTTAATAGGGAAGCCGAAACTGATATTGAGCAGGATTCTGATGATTTAGAAGATGGGAAAGGCGGGAACCGGGAACCTTATTTTGATGTGGTGACCGATTATGGAGAAGGAGTATTCCATACCACAATCAATGATAACAATATGCGTATTGTGACATCGGACGCAACCGGGACAATCACAGTGGAGAATGGCGCGCAGATGTGCGGAACAGATGACGAGTCTCCTCACCATCTGGAACTGCTTCTGCCGGGAACCATGATCAACCGGGTGCGGTACTCCGACAGAGACATCTCCAAGGGCGTAGGCGTTAAGAGTATCCGTAATGGCCGCGACTATGCTTCTCTCGGTTCGGAAATCTGGCTGATGGGAGGATTTACCTATTATGCGGACCGGAAGGAAGAAAATCAGTTCTATTACGGAACCAGCCTTGTAAAATTCTACGGCAGCGCCATTGAGCCTCTGGAGGATGAACCGATAGATGGACAATGGGCTGCGACGGCAGAAGGAGAAGGCGGAAGCTATGTGCCGGGGCATTCCCATCTGCAGACATATTTCAGCGGCGGCGCAAAGGCGGCGGAGATATCTGTCTACTATGCGACAAAGCCAGATGGAGAAGACTGGGACAATGATGAGCAGATGAAGAAAACCTATGAGAATGACCTGGTTTTCTATAAACATATGAGTGATATTCCGAAGGGGGATATCTGCGTCGGCATTCTGTACTGTTATAAAGGTTCGGGAAACGATGTGAGGAATGAAACCAACGATCCGGCATATGAGTGCTTCCACAGAGCGGTTGTGAAGCCGGATGATAAACTGCTGGGCGACGGTTCAAAGCCGGTGACGTATCCCATAGTGTCAACCTCCCGCGTCTGGACAAAGGATATGTTTGAGAAAGACGACAGATGGGGAGAAAGCGTTACGTTAAGTAATCTTGATCTTTCTGCGTGGAATAAAAGCGGAACAAAGCTCACCTATTTTCCTGCCAGTCACATAAAAAGCGGAAATATTGAGAATTCCACATGGTATGAGAAAGCGGTTTATTATGACGACGGCAGAGGAATTCTGAAAGAACATAATTCCGACTGGTCTCACTGGGGCGATACTCTTCTTCTTATTGGATATAAAACTTATATTAACAAGAATCTGATGCAGAAAACCGGAGGGGACGATAAACAGATCTTTGACCTGGACGGAAACCAGCGGGTGGTGGACTTCAAGCTGACGCCTAGTACGGGGTATAATCTGGCAATTTCTCAGGGTGAAAGCAGTAACCCCAACATTACGATACCGGTCATTACGATCATAGATACCCTGCCCGAATATCTGCGGTACCGGGAAGGCTCCGCTTACCTGGGAGGCGTCTACAAACAGACGGCGGCCAACGGCGGCAGGCAGGGAGAGATCATAGGAGGTACGGCGCTTGACGCGCCGGAAACGGAAAGCTTTATCGCCGATAACGGTGAAAAGGTAGATGCGCTTGCCTGGAATATTTCAAAACCTTCCAGCGTGGACAACGAACCGGTGATCATCGAGGCGGAGGACGGAACCCAGACGCTGATCTGGAGATTCTATAACAGAGAAGTGGGCGATAAGCTTCCGGTAATCTATTACTCTGCGGATATCGGAAAAAGAGGCGATCCCTTTAATGATGTTCCGGAAGGCACGACCAATCTTGTGAATAAGGTCAGGATTACGGCGAAACTGGACAGACGGCATCCAAGCGTGGAGAACGGGAACTATGCGGAGGTCGGTATATCGGTGACCAGAGGAAATGCCGGCGCTTATGGAAAATATTCGCTCCAGAACGCAGTGGAAGAAGACGGCGTTATTGATTATGTAGTTTATTACGACAATAACACAAACAATCCCATATCGTCCATGGCCCTTATGGATAATATGCCCTTTAACGAAGTAAATGGAAATAAATTTACCGGAACTTATAAACTGACGGGCTGGAAGCTGGATAAAAGTTTATGTAAAGAGAGTAATCTTACGGTCTGGTATACAATGGATTCCAGTTATAAAGGGGTAACGCTTTCAGACCAGGACGGTGAGAAAAATTATATTGTAAAAGACATAAATAAAGAGAACGGCTGGTATCAGGCAACTATGGCGGATGACGGTACATTGTCATTCCCGGAGATGGATACGATGGAGTTTGGCAGGAAAAAGGACGGAAAGGAAGGCTTTCTTGCCTGGGCAGTTGTCGGCAGTCTGAACGGAGGAAACTGTATCGACATTTCCATGAGTATTCAGCTGATTCCGGAGAAGCCGGTAAAAGCAGACAGTGTAACGAGTGAGACTTATCACTATGTGAACCTGTTTTCTACCAGAGATACCACCACCGAGATCGACACGCCCACCGTAAAGCGAACGCTGGAAGGTCTGACTTGGATGGATTATAACCGGAACGGCAAGCAGGATCAGCATCAGAATGTGGATGAAGAACGTCTGCCTGGCGTTAAGGTAACGCTTATGAAGCTGACGGATGCGCCGGAGGGTACCGAGGAAGAAGAATGGGCAAAAGACATCAGTCATTATGAGATTGTCAGATGGCCTGATGGTACAAAGAAAGCGGGACAGCCGGTAACGATTCTTACCGGACAGCAGATCAGTCTGCGGCAGTCGGACGGCGAACCGTCTGTCTATGAAAACAGTCGTTATAAATTCATGGATCTGCCAGCCGGAATTTTTGCGGTAAGCTTTACACCGGGAGATGATAAAGCAGATATTTCCAAGATGCGGGCGACGATTTATGACGGCACATTGGGCGGAACTACGGATGAGAACGACTCTGACGGCGTGCCTGTTTATACGGATAACGATGAAAAGAACGGCAAGCTGGAACAGACCTATATCTCTCAGATCGAGATGGAAGACGCGGAGACGATTTTTTACAATAAATACCCGAATTACACCCAGACTTCTCCGTATCATGACAGCGGATTTTATTATAATCCGCAGCTGAATCTTCACAAAGTGGGAGAGAACTGGGAGACAAAGCTGAGCGGAGCGGTCTTTACGCTGGCGGACTCTAAGGGACAGACAATCACCTTCAACAGAGACGAGGATGGGAACTATATTTTCCCCATCAGTCTGGGAGAGGACGTTGTATCCGGGGCGCGGTATTACATTCAATATGTACAGGAGCCGAGTCTTGTAATAGGGAGGACGTCTGGTGATTACAATGGAGCTGAGTTTTATCTCTATGCAAAAGAAGAGAAAAATGATACTCAGTTATTTGAACTCTTTGCTCAGCAAGATGGAACTTTCAGTTTCCGGCACTGCGCCACCAAGAGATGGATTGATTTTAGTGGACTGTATGAGTATAGTGATACAGCTGCAGGGAAAATTCATTTATGGGAAGATGGTAATGTTCCTACTACTAATAGCAACCAGAAATGGTATGTGATACCGAATGGGAAGGGTCAGGGTCAGTATCTGATTCAGTCAGCTGTGAAAAGAAATGCAGGTGAGAATACGGGATTTATGGATGCGAATGGGGCTGCTACAACGCCCGGGACGTTGATTTGGGGATATACCGGTAACGGTACTGCTGCTCAGGACTGGCAGCTGATACCGGAAAACGAGAATTCTAACCTGAAGGTTGATGCCAACGGCCAGCTGACCATCAAGGATCTGCTTCCCGGCGAGTATACTCTCACAGAGCTGGAAACACCGCCTGGCTGTTCGCTCCCGGATCATCCGGTAAAGATTACAGTAAAGAATGACGGCACAATTACTGTGAGAGAAGATAGTGCAACTGGTACCAATATAGCGAAGGTGACGGGATCGACCCAGAATAATGGCACAGTCACTAACGACGTAAAAGTACGTAACTTTGAGCTGTATACCCTTCCCTCCACAGGAGGTATCGGAATCTACTGGTACTGTATCGGCGGAGTCCTGCTGATGATGGCAGGGGCGCTGATTCAATATAAAAGAAAATACGCAGGGAGGAGCTGAAAAAGTAAAAGATAAAAAAACAGCGGTTCTTCTGACCGCATGTAAGTGCAGACAATGTACAGGAAGGAATAAACGGTAAATTAAAACATGTTTCAAAAAAGAAAGGAAAGGATTATGAAGAGAATGAAAAAGATTCTGGCCATGGCATTAGCGTTGGCAATGGTACTGGGAATGTCGGTGACGACGTTTGCGGCGACCCCGCATGCTGGGGATAAGACGAGTGTAACGATAACTGGTTTGGGTAAAGGCGCTACGGTAAATTTATATCAGATTGCCAGAGGTGTCTATGGAACTGAGGGAAATTCAGGCGGTGTAGGATTTATTGAGTATGAGTGGTATACAAAGGGAGCTGCACCATTTAAGAATGTAGATGCTCCAACGGCAGAAGAGATTAATGGCATCGTTAAAGACATTAATGCAGGTACGCTTAAGGATAAAGCTGGTAATACGGTTACATTAACTCCTATTGATACCAAAACATTAGTGGGAGAGTCCACAACATATACCTATAATGCGTCCGCGGGTGCTTATATTGCGATTATTACAGCAGGCGCAGATGATAAATCCATTTATAATCCAATTCTCTTGACCGCATCTTATGGAAAGGAAGGCCAGGAAGCAGGTACTTTATTTGGTGGAACAATTGATGCAACTAGTGCGTATATCGGAACAAGTGCCGTAGTAAAGAAATCAAACCCGAGCATCGATAAGAAGGTATCGGGAGAGATTGTGATGGATGACGATGGAAAGAAAGCGACAGCTTCCGTAGGTAAAGTATTAACTTTTACCCTGGACGATATTCAGGTTCCCAGTTATCCAGACAATGCGACAAATAAAACCTTCTTTATTTCCGATACGATGGTTACAGGACTGACTTTTGATTATTCTTCTTTGAAGGTTTTGATTGAGGGTCATGAGAACGAGGAAAAATATGTTCAGCGCGTACCCAGTACAGATCCGACTGATCCTGAAAACACGGTAGTGTTCAAGATAGGTGAGACGGTTATTGCAAAGGCAGTTCCTACAACAACAACGAATGATCCGGCAGTTGATCCGAATACGGGAGAGGCGTTAGCAGGTACTGGATTTAACCTTAGCTTTGAATATGATAAACTGGTTACGAATCAGACAACTGGAGCGATCATGACTCCGATCGTAACATATAATGCGGTTATTAACTCCACAGCAGTAGTAGCAGATGCGAGCAACCCCAATACAGCGACACTGTTCTATGCAAAGAATCCGGATAAGGGTGAAACATGGAAGGACCTGCCTAACAAACCGGGTCCCAATCCTGATGGATCAAATGATTATGAGTCAGTAAAGGATACCGAAACCGTCTACACCTACCAGTTAGCATTCAAGAAAACCGGTGAAGGAGATGATGCTGCCAAGCTCTCAGGCGCAATTTTCGGAATTTATGCAGACAAGGACTGTAAAGAATCTTCTCTGATCGATACCGTAACAACAGACGAAAACGGTTATGCCGTATCTACCAGAGTCGGAAAAGGAACTTACTTTATTAAAGAGCTTTGGGCTCCGGCCGGATACTCCTTAAATGATAATATCTATCAGATGGAAGCAAGCTGGACAACGGCAACGACAACCGTTACCGGCAGCGTAACAAACAGAGAGTATACAACTGAAGTTGACGAGGCACAGAAACTGGACGGCGATGCGCCGAAGCAGGTAGGCTGGATTAAGGATAGTATTTTCTACGCAATGGCTCAATATACAGCTGAATCGGCAACGGAAGCTGGAGCACAGCCGGCATACATTAAGAGCGCATCTACAAGCAATACAACGAGTGTGGAAACGATCGAAGCTTCAGGTAAAGGTACTGTAACAGAACTTAAGGATTTGGCTGGTAATATTATAACAGGTTCAACAATTACCAACACCAAACTTACCTCCCTTCCTTCCACCGGCGGTATCGGTACCACAATCTTCACCGTTGGCGGATTCGCGATCATGATTATCGCGGCAGGTCTTTACTTTGCAACCAAAAAGAAAGCGGCCAGATAAACTGTGACCGGTCACAGACAGATACATAAGATACAAAAACCTTAATATTTAATGA
>CAJTTU010000069.1 GCA_910579325.1 uncultured Lachnospiraceae bacterium
TGATGTTTCCGGAACGTTTCCCGTCATCCCCATGGGTACTGGCGGCACTTTGGATGAAAACGCCCCTATCTCCATCCGGTGTGCCTGAAGCGGCTCCGTACCGCGGCATCTTACCGTCACCGTTTTCATATCCATCGGGTCATAAGCGATCTCCGCCTCCATATTTGCCAGCGCAGCGCTCGCTTCATAACGGCTTCCCCTGAGAGAAAAACACCCGGCCTCGTCTATCCGGCGTGTTTCATGGTGCAGGAACGCTTCCGCCACCACGGATACATCCATAAAAACCAGCCCCCGGGTATCCCTCATCCATTCCTGCTCCGGCGTGATCCCGCAGGCAGGGACTGACGCGCCATAGGATTCATAATACTCCTTTATCCCTGCATGTGCCTCTTTCTGGTATTCCTGCTCTAAAAATATCTTCCACCTGCGGTTCAGTTCTTCCACGCAATGCACGTGCGCTGCGCGGATCTCCGCCATAAACTGGTCCACTTTCCCTGGGCGGCCAATAAATTAGGCCAGAAATGTGTGGTACATATGCCCAAGGGCAGCACCCAGACCAGAAAAGACAATATCGCGAAGGAGAACGCGGTTGTCACCATCGAAGATATGAATTATGACGAGTGCGTACGGCTGGCGGCGAAGGAAGCGGCTGAGACGGAGCACGGTATTATCGTTCAGGCCGGCGTGGGGTCCCTGTCAGGGGCGGTGATCGGATATTTTGCCAACCGCTTCAAAGAAAATCCGCCGGTTATGGTTGTGGTGGAGGCCGGCGCTGCCGACTGTCTGTACCGCTCCGCCGAAAAAGCGGCCGGCAGCCGGGTGGATGTGACCGGGGATATGCTGACGATTATGGCCGGACTGGCCTGCGGCGAAGCCAATACCGTGTCCTGGGATATCCTGCGCAACCATGCCAGCGCCTTTGTATCCTGTCCTGACTGGGTCAGCGCAAACGGAACCCGCATTTACGGAGCGCCCCTTCCGGGAGACGAGAGAGTCATTTCCGGCGAATCCGGTTCCGTGCCTATGGGCCTGCTCCATGCGGTGATGACCAATCCGGAATACAGGGATTTAAAAGAAGCCTTAAAGCTGGATGGACATTCTCAGGTGCTGCTGATTTCCTCAGAAGGCGATACCGACCCGGACCGTTACAGGGAAAGCGTCTGGGAAGGCTTATGCGGAACTGACCGGGAGCCATTTGCGGATATTTAAATCCGGGCATGAAAGTATGTGAATGAAAGTATAGCGATAAAAGTGCATCAAGATTAACCTGTTACCAATTAAGCGGTATGAAAGACCTCCAATTGAACTGAGTACAAAGCGACAATGAATACGGCAGTTTGCCGACATAGAATCATAGTTTTCCTATAGGATAACTATAAGAATTAACCGAAACACCCTTATGGAAAAATCATTTCAAATCAGAAAGGACTATGTATCATGTTAAATTTTGAACAGATTAAACAGACAGCAGGCTCCTACGAAGCCGATATGACTAGATTTTTAAGAGCCATCGTAAAAAATCCCGGCGAGAGCTGCGACGAGAAAGCTCATGTGGATACCATTGCCGCAGAGATGAAGAAGGTGGGCTTTGATGAGGTAAACATCGACCCCCAGGGAAATGTGATGGGCTTTATGGGAACCGGGGATAAGATTATCGCCTTTGACGCCCATATCGACACGGTGGGCATCGGCAATATGGCCAACTGGAAATTCGACCCTTACGAGGGCTATGAGAATGAAACGGAGATCGGCGGCCGGGGCGTGTCCGACCAGTGCGGCGGCATCGTGTCCGCAGTGTACGGCGCAAAAATTATGAAGGAGCAGGGGCTGATTCCCGACGGCTACAAGATTATGGTGGTGGGAACCGTACAGGAGGAAGACTGCGACGGCCTGTGCTGGCAGTATATTATCAATGAAGACAAGATCCGCCCGGAATTTGTGGTTTCTACCGAGCCCATCGACGGCGGCATTTACAGAGGCCAGCGGGGACGTATGGAAATCCGGGTGGACGTAAAGGGAATCTCCTGCCACGGCTCCGCACCGGAGCGGGGAGACAATGCCATTTACAAAATGGCGGACATTCTCCAAGATATCCGTTTCCTGAATGAGAACGACGATGCCGACGGCGCGGAAATCAAGGGTCTTGTAAAGATGCTGAATCCCAAATATAACAAGGACTATGAGGAAGCCCGTTTCCTGGGCAGGGGAACCGTCACTGTTTCCCAGATTTTTATACGTCTCCCAGCCGGTGCGCCGTGGCCGATTCCTGCACCATCTCCCTTGACCGGCGTATGACCTTCGGCGAGACCTGGGAGAGCTGCCTGGATGAGATCCGTACCCTGCCCAGCGTGAAAAAATACGGCGACGATGTGCAGGTATCTATGTACAACTATGACCGTCCTTCCTACACCGGTTGCGTGTACGAGATCGAGTGCTACTTCCCCACCTGGGCTATTCCGAAAGACCATAAGGTGACGAAGGCATTGGAGGCCGCTTATCAGGGACTGTACGGCGACAAACGGATCGGCGCCGCCGACACGTTTGCAATGCGCCAGGCCCGGCCGCTGACCGACAAATGGACATTCTCCACCAACGGCGTCTCTATTATGGGAAGAAACGGCATCCCCTGCATCGGTTTTGGCCCCGATGCCGAGGCACAGGCCCACGCCCCCAATGAGATGACCTGGAAGCAGGATCTGGTAACTTGCGCAGCGGTTTATGCGGCGCTGCCCCTGTCTTACAGCAAGTAAGCATGAAGCTTTGTTAGCGGAGCATAAACGAGAAAAATATCTATATAAAACGGAACCTGTTATGACCAGACCGATTCCTATATGGGAACACATGACTACATAATGTTCCGGGACAATTCCACCCGTACCCGTTTCTCCTTTGCCTCCGCCTGCAACCTGCTTGGCCTTGAGGTACAGGATCTGGACGAGGGCAAATCCCAGGTGGCGCACGGCGAGACTGTCTGGGAAACTGCCAATATGATTTCCTTTATGGCCGATGTCATCGGTATCCGGGATGATATGTATATCGGAAAAGGAAACGCCTATATGCATGAGGTGGTGGATGCAGTGACCCAGGGACACAAGGACGGCATCAAGGCGCTGGAAAAAGAATTGCTGGCGCAGAACGCAGAGCATAAAGACTGGGCATGTACCGAGGAAGTGATGTCCACCACAAAGGACGGAAAAGCGCTGTACCTCCACTGCCTGCCCGCCGATATCACCGGCGTCAGCTGCAAGGAGGGCGAGGTGGACGCCACGGTGTTTGACCGTTACCGCACGCCGCTTTATAAAGAGGCCAGCTACAAGCCCTATATTATCACAGCCATGATTCTGCTGGCGAAGTTCGCCGACCCGGCGAAGCTTTTGGAAAAGCTGGAAGAAAAGGGAACGGCAAGGGTGTTTGAGGCAGAGAGGAAATAATGATGAACAGAAAAAAGAGAATTGTCATTGCCCTCGGCGGCAATGCCCTTGGAAATACCCTGCCGGAGCAGATGGAAGCGGTGAAAACGACGGCAAAGGCGATTGTGGATCTGATTGAGGAAGGCTGTGAGGTTGTGGTGGCCCACGGCAACGGCCCCCAGGTGGGCATGATCAACAATGCCATGATTGCCCTCACCCATGAGGATACCGCCCAGCCCAATACCCCATTGTACGTCTGCGTGGCCATGAGCCAGGCTTATATCGGCTATGATCTGCAGAACGCGCTGCGGGAGGAACTGCTGAACAGGGGTATTTCGGATATGCCCGTGGCGACCATGATTACCCAGGTGCGGGTGGATGAAAACGATCCTGCTTTTCAGGCACCTTCCAAGCCCATCGGCAAGTTTATGACTGCCGAGCAGGCTGAGGAAGTGTCTAAAAAGTATAATTATATTATGAAGGAAGACGCAGGCCGGGGCTACCGCAGAGTGGTGGCGTCGCCGAAGCCAGCGGAAATCGTGGAAATCGGTACAATCCGCACCATGGTGGACGCAGGAAATCTGGTCATTGCCTGCGGCGGCGGCGGTATCCCTGTGATTCGCCAGGGCAATCATCTGAAGGGAGCCAGCGCCGTAATCGACAAGGATTTCGCCAGCTGCCTGCTGGCAAAGGAACTGGAAGCGGACAGCCTGATTATCCTGACCGCCGTGAAAAGGTGGCTGTCAACTTCGGCAAAGAAAATGAGAAATGGCTGGATCGGCTGTCTGTGGCGAAAGCGGAAGCATATGTAAAGGAAGGACATTTTGCCACCGGCTCCATGCTGTCAAAAGTACAGGCCGCCATAGATTTCGCTTCCTCAGGGAAGGGGCGCACAGCCATCATTACCCTGCTGGAAAAATCCAGAGAAGCCGTACAGGGGAAGACAGGAACAGTATTCCGTGCTTAACAAATTTTTCCAAAGCATATTTTGGGCTTTATCCAGATTGTGTGCGCAATAAAATATTTTTATATACTAAAAAATTTTGCTATTTTGGAAAATCTGTGGTATAATATGAACACTTGGCGAGGTATTTTCGAGGTTAGTGGGCGTGGTATACTCTTTTGCGGAAGTAATCGCATCTATCACCGGGAGAGTTTCATATGGCAAATTCAAGATTAGAAATATTAAAGCAGGTGGCGCATGCATTGGCTGTTCACTTTGGGGAATCCTGCGAGGTTGTGATCCATGATTTAAAGCAGGATTCCCATCATTCCATTGTCTACGTAGAAAATGGGCAGCTGACCGGGCGTAAGGTCGGGGATGCACCGTCCCAGGTGGTGCTGGACGCCATCCGCAACAGCGACCGCATCCAGTCCGACCAGCTGGCTTATCTGACCAAAACGGATACGGGAAAGATATTTAAGTCCAGCACTGTTTATATCAGGAACGAAGAGGGAGCGCTGAATTATATTCTTGGCATCAACTACGATATTACCGCATTACTGACTCTGGAAACCAGCCTGCATGCCCTGACAAGCTGTTCCGGCAGCGGCCTTTCGGACTCATCATCCATGCCTCGCCGCATTACCACGGACGTGAGTCAGCTTTTGGATCAATTGATTGAACAGTCAGTGGAGCTGGTTGGTGTTCCGGCTCCGCTGATGAATAAAGAAGAAAAAATCCGGGCAATTAACTATCTGAACGACGCTGGCGCCTTCCTGATTACAAAATCCGGAGACAAGGTGTCAAAATATTTCGGGATATCGAAATATACGCTTTACAGCTATGTGGATATTAATAAGTAGAGGTTGTGGTGGAAGTTAAAGAAGCCAGCCGGAAGTTAATAGCTGGAAGTTAAAGGAGATAGCCGGAAGTTAAAGTGCAGAGCAGTAAGGATGAAAAGATGTTTGCTTTTTTGTACGGTGCACATGAGGAACGGAAAAACAGTCCTTAGGTGTTTACAGACAGATTCGGAAAGGATTTGCGGATGCTGATGCAGAGGAATCCTTTTGGATTTGGAGGATACAGGAAAACCGTTGTGGAACTTTAAATGAAGGAGGAAACATGATGTTAAAGTATGTGGAGACAAAAAACGCTCCTGCGGCCATCGGCCCTTATTCTCAGGGGATTATCGTAAACGGAATCGCTTTCTTTTCCGGACAGATCCCCCTCTCTCCGGCGACGGGAGAAGTGGTGGGCGCTACGATTGAGGAGCAGACGGAGCAGGTGATGGCAAATATCAAAGCGCTGCTGGAAAGCCAGGGCGCAGCGTTCACCGACGTGGTAAAAACTACCTGCTTCCTGGCGGATATCGCCGACTTTGCGGCATTCAATGAAGTATATGCCAAATATTTTACCGGAAAACCGGCCCGTTCCTGCGTGGCGGTAAAGGATCTTCCCAAAGGTGTCCTCTGCGAGGTGGAGTGCATCGCCGCAGTGGAAAAATAAGAGAGATAATGGGAGGAACACCATCTTGGCAGGTTGGTGTTTCTCTTTTTTTATACTATTGAAAGGAAGATTTTGCAAACTCCTTTATGATACAAAATGCCCTCGGAGTAGAATCATACTATTGTATACATTATTATATTAAGTTCGAACAGCTCTCGCTCTGATTTTTACTCACAGAGCATCCGAGAAGATGAGCCGTTAGCGTATCCGGATGTATTTTAATGGAAGGGTTTCAAATAATGAAAATAAATGAGGAAACGGATAATAAATGGGGACATAGACAATGTTAAGAAGCACAGTGATTTTACGGGGCGGCGGTGATCTGGCTACCGGGATTGCCCATCGGCTCCGCCGATGCGGTTATCGGGTTTTGATTCTGGAATGCCGGATGCCTGCGGCGATTCGGAGAAAAGCGGCTTTCTGTGAGGCTGTGTACGACGGAATCGCCGAGGTGGAGGGCGTCGTGAGCAGAAAAGTTGAAGCCCTGGAAGAATGCCGGAATGTGTGGCAGGCCGGGGAAATTCCTGTTCTGGTGGGAGATACGCCGGTAGAAGCCACGCTGACCGGTATTTTAAGAGGGATTATCCGGGAGTGGTTCCCGGTGAGAAAAGGTTTGAAAATTGCGGATATCGACCCACGAAAGGAACAGCGGAATAACCAGTTTGATTTTTCGTTTGGCAGGGCTGCTGGTTGGGAAGGGCAAGAAGGTTATTGTGGCCACCAGCACCCATATGGCGAAGGACAGCCATCATCCGTTTGCCCTTTGGGGGGATAAGGAGCAGCTTTGTTGTAATCTTTTGGACTAGGGGTATTCGGTGGTCGGCGTGCCGGAAGAGATGGCAGAAAAAATTACTTGCCCGGTTCAGCCAGACTGGTGATCGGCGTGGTGGGACTGGACGCGTTGGGTCAGACCATAAAAGACGGCTGCCACCGCCCGGAGCAGACGGCAGCTTTGCTTGGGCAGGCTTTGGAGCATCGGATTACGGAAGAGGATATTGCAAGGATTTGTACAGACGAAGAGGGATTGAAAAAAGACGTGGGAAAGCGGCCGTTTTGGATTGTCTTAAACAAGGCGGATGATGAGGAAATCCGGAGACGGGGAGAGGAAATCCGAAAAAGAATTACGGAGCGTTGCCCCGGGCAGTGGGTAGAGGTAACATCATTAATGAAAATGGGGGCGGATGAAATATGTCAGATTTTTATGAAGCGGTAAATCAATTAGACCCGAATAACCGGAACATGGCGCTGACCGTTATAGAAGGGGAGGCTTTTACCGAAAAAGCACTGTTGTCCGATCATAAAATGGTATGGCGGACGGAAGGCAGCAGTTTCTTCCACAATTTCCAACAGGAGTTGGAACAGCTTGACGTCGGCGGGCTGTATACCGTCGGCGGGCAAAGGATTTTCTGTGAACTGCTGGGACGGGAAAAGAAGCTGGTAATCTGCGGCGGCGGCCATGTGTCCGTTGCTCTGATTCGGATGGGCGTGATGACCGGGTATGAAATCACTGTGCTGGAAGACCGGCCAGAATTTGCAGACCAGTCAAGGGAAGCGGGAGCAGACAGGGTAATCTGCGAATCCTTTGACAGCGGACTGGCACAGATATCCGGTGATCAGGATACTTTTTTTGTCATTGCCACCAGAGGGCATCGCTACGATCAGATTTGCATGGCTGCCATTGTCAGGAAACCCCATGCCTACATCGGAATGGTAGGGAGCCGGAAACGGGTGGCCGTTGTAAAAGAGAAGCTGATAGCGGACGGCGCTGATCCGGATGTGGTCGGCGGCATTTACAGTCCGATTGGGCTGGAGATCGGCGCGGAGACGCCGGAGGAAATCGCAGTGGCTATCTTGGCGGAGATGATCAGCGTCAGACGGAAAAACAGAGAGAACGACGGCTATTCCAGGGCATTGTTGCAGGCGATTCTGGGGAAAAGTGAATCAAAGGTACTGGCCACAATCGTAATCAGAACCGGCTCCGCTCCCCGGAAGGAAGGGACGAAAATGCTGATTCTCCCGGGCGGAAGCTGCGTCGGCACCATAGGCGGCGGCAGCGTGGAGGCGGAGGTTTTGAAAAAAGGACTGCGGATGCTCCAAAATAATGAGATAACCCCTCAGTTATTCCATGTGGATATGAGCGGGACAACTGCGGAGGATGAGGGTATGGTCTGCAGCGGGGTGATTGATGTGTTGCTGGAAGTGATTTACTGAGAGGAGGAGTGATACTTCTCCCCTCAGTTGCTGCTTAATGGAATTTTTTCTAATTTTGCGACAAATAACCGACTTAATCATTTAAAAAGAAAATATCCTCCACATGACGATCCAACAATCTGGCGATTTTCATTGCGAGTTCAAGTGTTGGATTATCTTTATCATTTTCAATCGCTATGATTGTCTGCCTGCTTACCCCTATTTTTTCGCCATATCTTCCTGCCGAAATCCCGCTTCTTTGCTGTTTAATAATATTTCTCATGCGGTTTACACTCTCATCACAAAATAAGTGCCTATAGACACGATTATGGCAGCAGCCATAACAGCGACAATGATCGTCCACAAAAGTTTATTAGGTTCTTTATATTCTTCATCTCCCACAATCATTTTCTGCTTCATGGCCAACTGAGAAAAGCCCTGGACACACACGGCAAAACACAAAACAAACCCGGGCAGAGGATTATAGGCCGCTCCGTTCATAAAAGTCTGCCAGCAATTAAAAAGTGTCCAGGCCGCTAGAGCCAGTGAGGCTGACCTGTAGCCCCATCCTTCGGAACGCAGCTGGATGTTCCTGTCCATTTTTTCAAAAGAAGACGGTTCATCGTCATATGAGCCGACATGCAGAATTTCAACACATTTTCCGTCCTGTATCGTATTAAGCATAATGGTTTCATACAGCGGGTTTGGTTTTTTGATTTTTACTTTCTCCAATGCGCCGCATACCATTTCCGCCGTAATGAAATCCGGCTGGCGTATCATAATAGTATATTCCTGCTTTCAGCGCTTATCTATCACTTTATCAATTAACCCAAAGCCCACTGCCTCCGTTGCGGACATATAACGATCGCGCTCTGTCGCAAGGGCAATTTCTTCAATGCTTTTTCCGGTATTTCCTGCTAAAATAGAGTTCAGGCGTTCCCTGTTTTTTTGTATATGGTCGGATGCTATTTTTATATCTGCGGCCTGCCCCCTGATGCCGTTTCCGTGGATGGCCGGCTGATGTATCATGATTTCCGCGTTTGGCAAGGCAATACGTTTTCCCTTCGTCCCACCGGCTAATAAAAAAGCGCCGAAGCTGGCGGCAAGACCAATACAAATAGTTGAAACATCACATTTTATATATTGCATCGTATCATAAACAGCAAAACCGGCTGATACGGAGCCGCCGGGACTGTTTATATACAGCTGTATATCCTTTTCGGGGTCTTGCGCTTCTAAAAACAACATTTGAGCAATAATCAGACTGGCTGACGTGTCACTTACCTCTTCCCCTAAAAAAACAATTCTGTCGGATAGCAGCCGTGAAAAAATATCATAGCTTCTTTCTCCATGGCTTGTCTGTTCAATAACATAAGGAATCGTACTCATGCGGCAATCTCCTTAATTCGTGCAAGAAATTTATAGTTGGAGATATAAAGACAACACATAGAAATTCTGTTTTGTTTTGGCATAAAGACTCCGATATCCCTGTAAATTTTAGGAGGATATAAATACATTTGTTTAAAAGCAAATGAAAATGATTGCTGCGTATCATATCCGGCTTCATACGCAATCTGCGTGATCGGCTTATCAGTTTTCACCAGCTTTTCGGCGGCGACAGTAAGCCTGCGGTTTTGTAAATATTTATACATGGTAATTCCTGTATGCGTTGTAAAAATACGATTCAGATAGAATTTGGAATAACCGATATTTTTTGATATATTGTCTAAGTTGATTTCTTTCTCTAAATTTTTTTCGATATAATCCAGGACTTCTTTTACAACTTCCTCTTGGCCTTTCATTGTATATCCTCCTTGCGCTTTTATCTATTATAGCAAGTTTAAATATACATGTCTTAATAAAAAATGCTATTTTGTCATAAGATTTTTTGGCTTTTTTATTTATTTTCCGCAGTCATACACCAGAAAGCAATTTGATGATGACAGGGTGTTACTGTCATCCTTTAGAATGTGCGCCCGCCGGCTGCGCCATAGAAAAAACGAGAGCCGTTAAGTCCTCGTTTTCCTAAAATCCACTTATTTATTTCACAAGGCGATAATGTATATTTCTGCTTCTTCCTTCCTGGACAATCTGCCCTTTTCCAACCATCTGTTTCAATAACCGCCCACAGGTTGTCTGGCTGATCCCCAGCGCCTTTTCCACATCTTTTCTTGTGAAGGTTTCTTGTCTTTTGGCCAAAGCAATTACCGCATCTTCCTCCGTGCTGTTTTCCGGCGGGGCGGCCTCCGGTTTTTTGCATAAGCATCCATAATCTTTGACATACCCGTTCCATAGGCTTCAATCAGTTCCAGACGGTAGAATACATTCGCCAGCTTTACATTCCGGCATACGGAAATACCCATCATGACGTCCTTTAAGGTGACTCCGCTTACAAGCCCTCCAATCGAAGTAAATTTAATCCGATCTGCATAAAGGCTGATGAATGTGCTGGCACGGAAAGCATATTCACGGTGCACAAGCAGATTCAAAAGCGCCTCTCTGACAGCGGTTTCCGGATAGTCCCTTTGGTCGATCCGGCGTAATTTTTGAAATGAAGAATGAGTCTGGTTCCGAAAGTCAATGTAATCATATATTTCATCCATCTGCCGGAACAGAGAACCGGAAAATTCTTTCCGATCCTTAAATTCATTTTGGGTAGTTCCCTGAAAGACCGCTGCTTTAACCGTATGGACGCACTGGTCGGACAGCAATAACCCTAAATTCGTATAAACGCCGTCATGGGTCAAAATGCCTAAGGTTTTCATCTGCGCCTCACCAAACAGGATATTTGTTTCGGAAAATTCCTTTTTTGCCGCCTCGAAGGTTAAGTCCTGTTCCAGAGACCGCATTTCTTCAAATACAACAGACTTCAATTCCACGGTCTCGCTTTCCTGATAAACTATCTGATTGCCTCCTGAAAAGATTCTACCCATTCTAATCATGCTTGTCAATGAGCGATTAGAAAAGTGGTTAGAATTTCTGTTGTTTTATTGAGCGAGAAATCCTGAATCAACTGTTTACTGTGTTTTTTTATTCTACGCATGATGTTCAAAGAACAAAACACCGGCGTGTTGTACCTGCTCCTAGTTCTGGAAACAGGATATGCTTCAGACAGAAAAGGCTCTTGTATTGGAAATTAATAGATGGGAAAATTACGTTTGATTATAAAACATCCGTCATATCGTTTAGCGCTTGCAGCTCTTCCGGCGTATCCACATCCATCAGCACATCTGCCCAGTATTCATATTGGACAATATTTTTGATAATTGGAGAAATATCTACATCGGTACCCATTTCGATTTCAAATGCAATATCATAAATATCATTCTCAATTTTTTTGATTTCTTTCTCCGGTAAATTAACCAAAACCATAATATCTACATCCGAGTGCTTCTGGTAGTTTCCTCTTGCATATGACCCATCTTGCCCATCTTCCCCAAGAGGCTTCCCACGGCCATTTTGGTAAAGATACGGCCAGAGATTTAAGAGTTCTCGCACAGAAGTCTGTCGGTATCAATGACAGTGCTTTATCTATTCAGATAACCCAGACCATCGAACAGATCGAGTTACTGGATAGCCAGTTGCTCCATACGGAGCTTGAAATGGCGAATTTAGTCACCTGCCTGCACTCCGTAATTATGACCATCCCGGGAATTGGCTCTACCAATGGCGGGATGATACTTGGTGAAATCGGTGATATCCACCGGTTTCCTTCACCAGGCAAGCTGCTTGCTTTTGCCGGGTTAGACCCTTCCGTATATCAGTCTGGCAACTTTCAGGCTAAAAAGACCCGTATGTCCAAGCGCGGCTCGCGTGTGCTGCGTTACGCCCTTATAAACGCGGCACATAATGTTGTAAAGATAACGCTACCTTCAGGGCTTATTATGATGCCAAGAGGGATGAAGGGCGGACGCATTATAATGCCCTTGGACACTGCGCCGGCAAGCTTGTCAGGGTCATCTTTAAGATGCTCACTGACGAAGTAGAGTTTAACCTTTCTTTACCATTGATAAAGAAAATGAATTTTTTGCTAATTTATGCTTGACTTTTCATAGCTGGTCTCCCTGGTGCTGTGATGTACTCTCGGAATCTCACAGTATTTCACAAAATTCCCTGCCATTGATAACAGTTCCTTTTTCAAACACCTTAAATTGTTCGTCCCATCTGCCGGAAACCAGTTTCTCCAGAATCAGATTACTTCCCTGTACATAATCCAACGCGCAGCGGATCAGATCCGCGTTCTCCTGTGCCTCGGCGGCAAATGCTTCACTGTAACAGTCATACGCCCCCGTATCAATGATATCGGCATTTGAATAATTCTGAAAGAAAGACCCGAAAATACTTGTGCCGAATTCCATGCCATACTGTTTGCACATAGAATCCTTCATGCTTTTGATGCCATACTGCCCCACATCACTGTCTCGAAGATACATATGCCCTTTTTCTTTTAAGTTCAGATGCGGCGTATCGTCCGTATGCAGCAGTATTGTAATGCAATCGTCCATATGGGGAATGACAACCCGCCTTACTGTCTCTATCCCATCCCAGGAGCCTCCGCAATAGCCCATGGCGGCCAGCACGTTTTCAGTCGAAAACGGCAGTTCCCCTAACGCCTTTTGGATACAGGCTTTCATCTTTTCCGGATATACGTGATTGTCCCGATCAAGCTCGATCACGTCAAAAGCCGTTCCCATCTTTTTCTGCGCCGCATCCACATGGAGCAGCATGGAACTGCATGCCAGAATAACGGTATTATCTTTTGTCAGCATATTTTCTCAAATCCCTTTCGTTTTCCGTAATCCGAAAAAAGTATTTTCCGCAATGTTTCCGCCCTCATGTCCTGTTTTCCACAATTTTTTTCAGCTGCCTATTCATCCGCCGCATCATGTCCTGGTCCTTGGAGATACGGTATAATACCAGGTTCCCCTCATATACGGCAAGGCAGAGGGCGGCCGTTTCCTCCAGCTGCTCCTCCGCTATGCCATCCCTGCGCAATACCTGCGTAAATATTTCCCGGATTTCATCCAGCGCCTGATGGTAGCATGCGGACAGCCTATCTTCCTGAAACGCGACCTCCATCCCCACAACGGCCAGCGGACATCCGTAATACTTTTTATCCGCTAATTTCTCCTGAAACACAGCCATAAAAGAATCGCAAAAGGACTCCCAGCAATCGGAAGCTTCCGCAACAGCCCGGAGCAGCCCGGTGATCCTGCTGCCATAATACTGCAGTACGGCTTCTGCCACCTCTGACTTTTTTTGGAAATAAAAGTAGAACGAGCCCTTCGGAAGCCCTGTGGCTTTCAATATCTCGTTGATCCCGGTTTTCGTGTAGCCGTTCCGCCAGAACAGATCGCCGGCCGCTTCTATGATTTTGTTTTTTGACAATTCTCCTTTAGTCATTTTCCCCTTTTCCTTGGAGCGGTCTGCCGCACCATCCGAACAGATTGAAAGTTTACGTTGAAGCTTTTCTCCATCTTCTTACATAATAGACTATTCAGTCTATTATGTCAATACCCAGATTGCGTAATGGTTTCTGTTTATTGTTCCGCCGGGCTGATGAAAAAAGACAGCGTCAGCCATACCCTGTCCATGGTGTTGTCGAAATTAATATGGGTCAGTTCCTGAATCCGCTTTAATCTGTGTAAGAAGGTGGATCTGTGGATATACATGGCATTTGCGGCAGCAGAGGCGCTGAATTTTTGTTCCGTAAAAACACGAAGAGTCTCCGTCAGGCAGCTGTGATGTATTTTGTCGTGTTCCTGTAAAATACGGACAGCATGATGTTCAAGTTCTTCCGGCGCGTATTTTTCCGTCATGGCGTCTTTTAAATAGTCCAGGATATAATCGGAAAAATGAAAGGACCAAAGCATGGGATGTTTTCCGGGGCCGTAATGCAGCGCGTCCTCTGCCTCCTTCGCCAGAATGGGCAGGCGGAGGATATTTTTTTGCTCATTGCTCAAGCCGGCATTGCATAGATTGTCTCTGAGAAACACGGACAGATTTTGACCGAATTCCTGAGGCTTATTTTCTAAAGAAACATTCCTGACACAAAAAATGTTCATGTCTATTTGTAATGCGCAGCAGGAAGGAAACCGTTCTTCGATGGAGGAGCAGAGAAATTCCATAGCGTATCGATTTTTTGCGAGATTGTCCTGATTAAATTTGATTACCTGAAAAGTATGTTCCTCCTGCCAGCCATAAGGCTCCAGCAGGTTGTGCAATACCTGGGACTGAATTTCACCGGCTTGGAGAAGTGTCCGGACCGCCGAGACGAACTGCTTGTTCTTTTGCTGTCTGTATTTGTCTTTATAATGGCGGATATATAGTTTCTCTACATATGTGGAGATATACCGGAACAGGCGCAGCTGCCCGGAGGCAAAGCCGCTGTCCGGAAAAATCCCCAGGAGACGGGCCAGGTATTCGTCCTCCATAAAAAAATTATAATAATATACCAAGCCATTGTAAAGATTCGGGTATGCCTTTACACTGTGGGAATGAAAGCTTTCCGGGAATTCCTGCTGCGTGTTTAAAAAGACCGTCATTTCATCGGGAGAAGCGGCGTAAATCCCCATGGGATCACAGTCATTTTTTTTGATGGTGGCATAGTCAAAGCCTTTTTTTTGTCCTGCTGCCAGGGCAATTTCCATCTGCATATATCCGGCAAGGCGATCAATCGCCGTCTCCGGAGAAAGCTTTTTTTCTTCCGCTTCATGAAGCTTTTCATGCCATTCTTCAAATTCCGCGAAAATAGCGGAGGTATCATTAACCAATTCTTTTAGTTCACAGCTTCCGGAAAGCACGACCATATTTCTTTTGGGGAGGGGCTCATTCTCGGGCATATGGTAGAGCAGAACAGGGCAGTCAGCGTATGTTTTCAGGTTACTTGTATATTCATGCCAGGACAATAAATGCAGGCAATGCCTGTCCGGGTGGATGTCTCCGAATAACCGTATATTTTTCAGGCGTCTTTCGGCGGTATATTCACTGCAAGAGAGCAGGGGATACTTTTGGGCCAGCTTGAAACAAAATATATCAAATGTCATGACATGTTTCATAAAGGAACCTCCATAATGTATGTTTACCCTGATATAATCAGATATTTTTTAAATTAATAAATATAATACAAATTGTATCAACTTGTATATTATTTGTCAACATCTGTCGGATTCCCAAATGAGCGCGGGTATGCTATATTTCTTGTAATAAGAAAATTACAAAGCAAATTTTTATGCGATGAGGAGGTTGTAAAATGATTACAAGTAAAGAAAATTTATTGCTGGCGCTGGACCATAAAAACCGGAGTGGGTGCCTTCACAGGCGGAGATGATAATGTGCGGCGGAGCGGCGGAAAGTTTCGAAAATGGCCCGGTCGGCGGCGGAAAGGATGGGTTTGGCGTGGAATGGGTCGCTACAAGATCTTCCGGCGGGCAGGGCACGCCTGCACCGAACCAGTGCCAGTTTGACGATATTACGGAGTGGGAGGATAAAGTGGTATTTCCTGACCTGGATGCCTATGATTGGGAAGCCGCGGCTAAGGTCCAGCTGGCGGCAGGCGATCCCGAAAAGCAGTTGGTGGAATATCAGTGCTGGAACTGGACTTTCCTGCGTTTGACCCATTTGATGGGATTTGAGAATGCCCTTTGCGCGTTATACGAGGATCCGGAGGCTTGTCTGGCATTTTTCGACGCAGTTGCGGATTATAAGATTCGTCTGGCAGAAAGGGTGGCGCATTATTTTAAGCCTGATATGATTACTTCATTTGATGATGTGGCGACTGAAAGAGGGCTGTTTATGTCTCCCGACGCTTACCGTGAGCTGATTAAGCCCAGCCATACGAAAGTGAATCAGGCAATTAGGGAAATGGGGATTATTCCGGCCGTGCATTGCTGCGGAAATTGCCAGGAGATCATTCCGGACTTCATTGAGGAAGGAAATGTGGCATGGAGTTCTGCCCAGCCAGTGAATGATATTGTGGAAATACTGAAAAAGTATGGGGATAAAATCACTGTGGTAGGAGGTTATGACACAAACGGGAAGCCTGCCCAGCCCAGTGCGACATTAGAGGAGATTACAGCGGAAGTACACAGGGCTATTGACACTTACGCTCCTTATGGAAGCTATATCTTTTTTGGGTTTAAGCTGGTGGACAGCATGGAACCGGAAGAAATTATGAAAGCCGTGATGCCGATTTTTGACGAGGCCGGAAAATATGGCAGGACGTTTTATCAATAAAGCTGGGATTAAACAAATGGTCAGCACACGGAATATCCTACGCAAAAAGGTATGCCAGTGAGCGGTCGGTAGGTGAAATAATCGCCTGTCTCTTACTCGATTGTGTCCTTTGGATGCCCAAAAGCAGGTGTGCAAACTGTCGTTTTTTTGCGGATAAGAATCATCATCTGTCGGATTTCCTGCCGGAAGATTCTGTGCTATTTTGGAGGTAAATATTTTACGCGGAAAATACGGAGGGATATGGAATGAATGCACGTGAAAATTTTTTGGCAATGATGAATCATGAAAAAGTAGAATGGATACCCAATTTTTTTACTGACCTTTATCGGTGCGGCGGCGCGCTGGAAACTTTTGAAAACGGGCCTGAAGGCGGCGGCGAAGATGGGTTTGGATGCCGGTGGCATGCCACTTCATCGGCCAATGGGCAGCCGGTGCCGGAACCTGGTTTTTGCGTCCTGGATGACGTGACGGCATGGGAGGATAAGGTGAGGTTCCCCAATCTGGATTTATATGACTGGAAAGGAGAGGCCGAAAGGCAGAAAGCGAATTTTGACCCGGTTAACCAGGTACTGGAATATCATTCCTGGAATTCTCAGTTTCTGCGGCTGACCACTCTGATGGGATTTGAGGATGCGCTGTGCGCTTTGTATGAGGAACCGGAAGCCTGCTATGATCTGATGGGTGCGATCACCGATTATAAAATCAGGCTGATCGAGCGGGTGCATGATTATTTCCATGCGGAAACTTTTGTGAATTTTGACGATGTGGCTACGGAACGCGGGCTCTTTATTTCCAGGAAAACTTACCAGGAGCTGATCAAACCCCATCACAAACGGATGAACGACGCGGCCAGAGCTTATGGGATGATGCCTGTCCAGCATTGCTGCGGGTACTGCCAGGATATCATTGAGGATTTTATTGATGAGGGTTCCGTGGCCTGGCAGTCCGCCCAGCCGTCTAACGATCTGGAAATGATTATTCGGGAATATGGGGACAGAATATCCGTAGTCGGCGGATATGATACCCAGGGAGCGCCGGGGCGTCCGGATGTGACAACGGAGGAAATTGAACGGGAAGTGTCACGCTGCATGAAGACCTACGGAAAGTATGGAAAAGGGTATGCGTTTATGGGATTTTTGCTGGGCGAGCAGGGAGATGCGGAAATTGGGAAAAAAATGCAGTTCATGGTTCAGCAGACCTTGAAACAGTCCCATGAAGTTTTGTGATAAGTAAAAATGCAGGAGCTTCTGTCAAAGCTTCCGGCGGTTAAAAACAAAAAGGCTGACGCAAAAGGATGTGCCTGTCCGGCATGTTGGTTTGCGGCAGCCTTTTTGCCGGATCTTATAAAAGATTCAATATCAGGAAAGAAACCAGGATATAGATCAGTTCGCTGCTGTTTTCAAAATGAATGCCTGCGATGGCTTCGATGCGTTCCAGCCGTTTTAAAAAAGTCGTGCGGTGGATATACAGGTCGTTGGCAGCCTGGGAGGCATTGAATTTTGCTTCAATGTACCGCCTGATGGTTTCGATATACTGCGTTTCATGGTTCTGGTCATACTGGATCAGCCGGATAATTCCCGGGTGGGCCAGTTGTTCCGGCGTAAAAGAAAGCTCCAGCTGGTTCCGCACATAGTCAAGAACATAGTCCTGAAACTGGTACAGCCAGAAATGAGGATCCTTATTAGAACCCAGAGTGAGGGTGATATCAGCCTGTCGGTAGTAATTCAAAAGATAATAAAAGTTATTGAAGCAGTTGCTGACGCCGGCTTTGCAGATCAGCTCCCGGATGGTGTAGGTGAGTTCCTTGTGGAAACGGGTGGTGTCCCGGGTCAGATTCCCCCGGGTCAGATTCACCACCCAGATCAGCCGGTTTTCGGCGGGAATCATACAGGAGTTTTTCCACTTATCCTCCAGCTCCTGCTGCAGGAAATTGGCGATGGAATGGAATTCTACAAGGCCGGTAAACTGAATGCAGTAAATCTGATAGGTGTCTTTCATGCTCCATTCATAATCAGCCAGAATCCGTTCCATATCCGATACCGCGACGGAATCAGATCTCAGGATCAGACTGCGGCAGAGCCGGTGGAGTGTGTCATTTTGATGGTACAGCTCTTCGGCGCCGGTAAATTGAATATAAATTCTCTGGATATAAGCGGCCATATGGCGGAACAGATCCAGTTCCCCCAAAGATACATAGTTGGTTCTGGAATGGAGGATCAGCCTGGCCGTATAATTTCCGTTGTGGAAAATATTGTAGCAGATGCGCAGAGGCTCCTGCCTGGCCTGGGAGTAAATGAAAACCGTTTTTGCGTTTTGGGCTTCCAGAAAGCTGGGATCGGATAAAAGGTCATTTACCGTGTCGAAAGGGACATGCTGTTTATTCTTTTCCGAGTGTTCCGGCAAGACATGGTGGAAATAATCTTCGGAATATGAAATCACCCGGAAGTCCTTATTGATAATAATCATGGGAAAAGGCAGCAGCTGCTGGCAGATGCGGAATATTTCCTTTATGGGCGCTTGGTTGGCGATCGCGTTTTTCAGCTGGCCGTCCCATCGGTGAAGTTTGATGATCAGATTAAAAATCTCTTCCAAAAGTCGTATAGGGGAGGTGCTGTCCGGGATGACGGCGCTGTAAGGCCGGTATTTATCCGGAATGG
>CAJTTU010000070.1:0-1023 GCA_910579325.1 uncultured Lachnospiraceae bacterium
TAAAAACAGACTTAAACCGTTCTCTCAGAGAGCAATGGGCGATGGAACAGCAGAAAAAACGGCAGCTGGCCGCCCTGGCTCATGACATCAAAACCCCGCTGTCCATCGTGACCGGCAATGCGGAGCTTCTATTGGAAAGCAGCCAGACAGAAGAACAGCGGGAGTATACGATATTTATTCTGGAGCACGCCGGACAGATTCACCGCCATGTAACAAGGATGATCGAACTTTTCCGTTCCAGCCGCCTTTCCGATGACAGCAGCGACATCTGTCGGCTCTCAGAACTCCTTTCGGCAGCAGTCCAAAATGTGGAGAACCTGGGAAAAAAGAAGCATCTTTCCTGCACCCTCACCACAGTACGGCTGCCCGACAGTCTGCCGGTTCCAAAGGACGCATTGCAGCGAATTTTGGATAACCTGATTGACAATGCGGTAGAGTACTCTCCCGAAAACGGCACTGTCTTTCTCCATGCGTCCGCAGCAGAACATATGCTGCGGCTCAGCATACGGGACGAAGGAGAAGGTTTCTCCAAAGAAGCCCTCTCCCTCGCCGCTAACGAATTCTACCGCGCCGACCCAAGCCGCAGCAGCAGAACCCATTTCGGTCTGGGACTTGCCATCACAAAACAGATTGCCGCAGAGCTGAACGGCACCCTCCGCCTGGAAAATGCCCCGGAAAAAGGGGCGCTTGTCACGGTGTGTATTCCGCTTGCTTCTTTGCAAAGATAAAAGGAGGTTTCACCCATACTTCCTCCCAACAACATAAATCGGAATAAAAAACCCTCCCAAGGTAAACAGCAAAGCGCAAAACAAATCAACAATATCCCGCAATACCCCCGCAAAAATCAACGTTTCCACATAACTGACCACCGGATACCCCAGCATCACTGCCACAGCCCAGATCCGTCCGGCTTTCAATATTTTCCCCCAATTGCGATTGTTAAAAGAAAGCCCGGGGAAATTCATTTCGAACAATCCGTCCGTATATACGCAAATACGGTTTTCATCATAATAGGCCGGCAGC
>CAJTTU010000070.1:1033-18459 GCA_910579325.1 uncultured Lachnospiraceae bacterium
TATCCCAAAAACCGCACCCAGCCCCATCGTAACAATTAATCCAATCGTGACGCACCCACCCATATAAGCAAGCTTTATTTCAAGACAGGCAGTCAATATAGAAATGATACAGATAAGCCCCCACTTACTTTTGTTATGATATGCCCGTGTCTGTTCCGCCAGTTCCTTTTGGGTAAAACCCTTTTCTTTGCCGCGCATGTCGGTCAATGCGCCAAATTTTTGTTTATCAATATGAAACATCCCTTTTTCTCCTGCTGTCTCCCCCATTATTTTTCTAACCCTATTTTCGCACTATATCCGCCAAAACGCAACCGAATCACAGGAAAACCACAGAAAAATCACATATTCCGCAGTTCGATCGGCAGCAGAATCCTAAATCCTATCTCCTATTCTCTCCATAATCAGTCCGCACAGGCATTTCCCCTTCCGCAGACAGCAAAAGAAACGAAAACAATAAATGCATGCGCTCCCCGTCGTCACGCAAATCCACCGCAAACTGTTCCTGAATCTGCTTTAACCGATATTTCAGCGTATTGATATGAATGGAAAGCGCCGCCGCCGTCTTTACCAGACTTCGCTCCTTATACAGATAAACTGCCATCGTCCGGCAATACTGTGTGTGATGTTCCCGGTCATGACGGAGCAATTCTCCCACCAGCGGATGCGCAAGGCTGACAGACAGATGCTCCCGCAGAAAACTGCCGGCGTAATCCAGCGCATGCATTTTACAGTCGCTGATGAAAATACCCTTTTCCTTCCCAGACCGCAGCGCCAGACCGGCCTGGGAAAAAGCTGCCGACGCCTCTAACAAATCATAAAAGGGAAAACTGATGCCTGCCGTAAAGCTGATCCAGCGCCCGAGCTCCTCCAGGATATCCCGTATCCTCTCCAATATATCCTGACTGTCGTGAACCAGCGCCAGATAATACATCTGATACCGCATAAACTGCACATCCGGATACATCTGCCTGAAATGATATTTTAACCTTGTATAAACAAAACTGCCGTCCTCTTCACTCTGAATCAGATAAATATACTTTGCGTCCCTCAGCTTCCATCCCATGCGCTGAAAAAAACGCAGTGATTTCCCATAATCAGCCTGCTCCGAAGGATTCAGGATACATTCCAAAAACTGTTTCGCGTCGACGACCTGTTCCGCCGTCCCGTAACGGCTGAACCAGAGAACCACCTGTTCATTCAGCAGCTCGAACAACTGTTTCTGTACCATGGTCAATTCGGATTTTTGCAGAAACAGCATGATGCCCCCGTCGAAAATATAAGTCTCCATTTTATAATCTTTTAAGTGTTCCCGCACCATCCACATGCTCAGATACACTGCCGTATCCCCCTCACGCCCATTATCCGAAACAGCTGATATATGCCGCATTAAATTTCAAATAATTGTCCGATTCGGATATTTTATTTTACCACACCCTCCTGTAAAATAAAAGCAGAGAAACAACCGCCGCGCAATCCGGACATGCAAAAAACGACGCAAAAATTTATTTACAGGAGGAACGTATGAACACAAAAGAACAATACCAGGAACGGATGAAACGAATTGACGACGCACTGGCTGTCAGAGAGCCTGACCGGGTGCCTGTCATCCCCTTTGTGCAGACCTACTGCATTTACCCATTACGGGCATACCATGGCCGAGGCCATGTACAACGCCGAAGCCGCGAAAGACGGCGTCCGGAAATATCTTGCGGAATATGAACCCGATGTCAATTATGGCTACGGCGCTTTTTTCTGCGGAATGGGGCCGGCCTTTGACAAGGCCGGGTTGAAAATGCTGCACTGGGCAGGCCAGAAAGACAGTATCTGCACGGAAAATTCCATTCATCAATTTGTGGAAAAACCATATCTGGAGGACGACAAATATCCGGAAATACTAAAAGACCTTTCCGGATGGACTATGAAAAAATATCTTCCCAGAAATCTGGAAGTAATGAAACCGCTGGCAAATCTGTCCTTTGACGCCATGCTGGAATACGGCGCTTTCCCGTCGCTGATGCAGTTTGCCCAATCCCGAGATTATAAAAATGTTTGAGACGCTGGCAGAAGCCGGAAAAATCGCTGCCGACGCCTATGGGCAGATCAGCGCTTTTGATCAGGAGATGATTGAAGCCGGGTATCCCCTTTTGTTTAACGCTACAATCACCGTTGCCTTCGATATGCTCAGCGACTGCCTGCGGGGCACGATCGATACGATGGCCGACCTGTACGAGCAGCCGGAATACGTTCTGCAGGCAGTCGAAAACTTTTATCCCGGCACACTGTACGGCGCTCTCGCCCAGGCGAAAATGTCTCCCGGCAAGCTGGTATTTATCCCGCTGCACAAAGGTCTGGACGGTTTTATGGGCAATGAGCAGTATCTGAAATTTTACTGGCCTACAATGAAACGGCTGGTAGGCGACCACTGCTGTATCTGCGGCGGATTTAATGATAAGCTGCTGATCAGCGCAACGCCCGAACAGGTAAAAGACGAGGTAAAACGGGTGCTGAATATCTGCGTCCCCGGCGGCGGCTATATGTTCGATGTCAATATGACCATCGATTCGGACGCAAAGCCGGAAAATGTGGAGGCCATGTTCGATACGGTAAAGACATACGGGAAATATTAATCTGCCGGTATGTTTAGGCAGCCGGGCTGTAACAGCTTGGCCGCATGAAACATACTCGGCGGAATCTCCCGCATATCTTTTTCATCCCCCATAATCAGGATATTCGCCATGAGATCATCCTCCCGTTCTTCTCATTCCAACGAACCTGGTGGGTTGCTCATAATATACATTCTCTCAATTTGCAAAGCAGTTGAAGCTCCATTCTCACTTTATAAACGACAAACTCGGGCTATACCATTTAACACTGTTCATGATAAAAGCAGTCAGCTTCCACCGACTGCCTTTCATCAGACTACCATTAATACTCTTCCTCAATTTCTTCCTCGCCGATATCCGTCTTCGGCTTCTCCAGCCCTTCGATTACGATATGGTTTTTCTCGGCATAATCCCACAGCGCCGCATGAATCGCTTCCTCTGCCAGCAGGGAGCAGTGAATCTTTGCCGGAGGCAGGCCGTCCAGCGCCTCACAGACCGCCTTATTGGTCACCTGCATGGCCTCCTCGATGGTCTTTCCTTTTACCATCTCCGTAGCCATGCTGCTGGTAGCCACCGCTGCGCCGCAGCCGAAGGTTTTAAACTTCACATCCTGAATGACATGATTCTCGTCGATATCCAGGTAAATTCTCATAATATCGCCGCACTTCGCGTTTCCCACGGTACCCGTGCCGCTGGCTCCCTCTATCTCGCCCACATTTCTGGGATTCTGAAAATGATCCATTACTTTTTCACTGTACATATCCTTTTCCTTTCTTATTCCAGTTCCGCAACTACCCTTTCAAGCCCCCGAACCTGGGAGAATTTCCAGCCACTAAAGTGTCTGTAAATCCTCCCGGGGCTTGTACGGTCCGTTGCTGTTTTATCCAGTTCCGCAACTCTACTTTTTACCGTTCTTCTTCATAAAGTCCTCATACAGAGGAGACATAGCCCTTAAATTTTCCACGATCTTTACCAGCTTGTCCACCACATAATCCAAATCCTCTTTCGTCGTCTCATCCCCGATCGTAACCCGGAGAGAACCATGGGCAATCTCGTGGGGCAGACCGATGGCCAGCAGTACATGGGAAGGATCCAGGGAGCCTGACGTACAGGCGGAACCGCTGGAAGCGCAGATGCCTGCCAGGTCCAGGTTAATCAGCATGGATTCTCCTTCGATAAACCGGAAGCAAAAGCTGGCGTTATTAGGCAGCCGGCGTTTAGGATCGCCGTTTAATCTGGCATAGGGAATCTCCTTTAACACCCTGTCGATCAGATAATCCCGCAGCTCACACTGGCGTTTACCTTCCTGCTCCATCTCCGAAGCCGCCAGCTTCGCCGCCGTTCCCATGCCCACGATGCCGGGGGTATTCAGCGTTCCGGCCCTTCTTTTCCGTTCCTGAGCGCCGCCATGTATATAGGAGCGGATTTTCACGCCTTTTCGGATATACAGAAACCCCACGCCGTTCGGTCCATAAAATTTATGTCCGCTGGCGCTCAGCATATCTATGTTCATCTCGTCCACATCGATGGGGACATGAGCGAATGCCTGTACGGCATCGGTGTGGAACAGTACGCCATGCTTTTTCGCGACAGCGCCGATCTCTTTGATTGGTTCTATGGTGCCGATCTCATTATTCGCGAACATCACGGAGATCAGAATCGTATCCGGCCTGACGGCTTTTTCCAGCTCCGCCGGGTCCACCAGTCCCAGCTCGTCCACATCCAGATATGTCACCTCAAAGCCCTTCTTCTCCAGATAAGCGCAGGTGTGGAGAATCGCATGATGCTCGATCTTCGTCGTAATAATGTGCTTTCCCTTATTTCCATAAGCATCCGCCGCGGCAATCAACGCCCAGTTATCGGATTCCGTACCGCCGCCGGTAAAATAAATTTCTTCCGGCTTCGCTCCCAGAATCCCGGCGATCGCCGCTCTGTTCTCGTCCACTCCTTTTTTCGCCTCTCCGGCAAAACTGTATATGGCGGACGGATTCGCATAGTATTCCGTAAAATATGGCAGCATGGCCTCCACGGCTTCCTTCCGGGTTTTTGTCGTCGCCGCATGGTCCAGATATATACGTTTCATAGACTTATCACTCCTGACTTTTACACTGAATCATATTTATGTCTGCGGACATCTGTGAAAGCTCTGACTCTCCCGACATGTCCTATCGTATACTGCCTGATATCAGTACACGATTTCCTTTCACAGGTACTATAACATATAATTCTACTAGTGTCAAGGTAGGAATTAAAAAGATAAGCAACTTTCAAAAAGAAAAGCTGCCAGAGATATACCGCGTAAGAAAGGTAGACTATTTTAAGCCGCCGTCACATAAAATGAGAACAACCCTATTTATTCAGGTGATCCCTTGAATCGAAAAAATCCTGTTCTCACCGGCACGCTGATTCTCACCGCCGCCGGCTTTATCACACGTATCCTTGGCTTTTTTTACCGCATTTATCTGTCTGATCTGATCGGCGCGGAAGGAATGGGGCTGTACCAGCTCCTGTTTCCTGTGTTCGGCGTCTGTTTTTCTCTGTGCTGCGGGCCGATTCAGACCTCTATTTCCCGATATGTGGCATCTTCCGTGGCAGACGAAACCAACTGCCGCCGTTTTTTTCACGCCGGCTTCCTTTTATCTCTGTTTTTATCGCTGCTCAGCAGCATGGCCCTGTACCTGTTCGCGCCGCAAATCGCCCGTTACATTCTGCTGGAGCAGCGCTGCGCTCCGCTTTTAAAGATCATGGCGCTGTCCATACCGGTAAATTCCGTCCATTGCTGTATCTGCGGCTATTACTATGGAAAAAAGAAAGCCGCGGTCCCCGCCTTTTCTCAGCTGGCCGAACAGCTGGTCCGGGTCTTCTCCGTATATCTGATCGTCCAGGTTATGCTGTCCCGGGGAAAGGAAATCACCACAATGATCGCGGTCATCGGGCTGTTTACCGGAGAAGCCGGCGCCATGCTTTACACCATTGCCGCCTACACTGTGACCCGTACGCTCCGTCAGATCCGGTCTGCCACGACAGCCAGAAACATCTCCTATACCCAGGCAGGCGCAAACATTCTGAAAATGGCGGTTCCTCTGGAGGCCAACCGGCTGGTGATCAGCATTCTCCAGAGTGTGGAGGCCGTCATGATTCCCGGACGGCTGCAGATGTACGGGCTTTCTTCCTCCCAGGCGCTGGCCGTTTACGGCACTTTAACAGGCATGGCCATGCATTTTATCATGTTTCCGTCGGCGCTGACCAATTCCATCGCCGTCATGCTGCTGCCTGAGGTGGCGGAAGCCCAGTCTTTAAACCATACCAATAAAATCAGCAGGAACGCCAGCGTCTCCTTAAGCTTCTGCCTGTCCATCGGCATCCTGTGCACCGGTATCTTTCTCTACTATGGCATGGATATGGGCGTTCTGTTCTTTAAAAACGAAATAGCCGGACAGTTTATCCGCAATCTTGCCTGGCTCTGCCCTTTTTTATACATCGCCACCACCATGGGCAGCATTCTAAACGGCATGGGAAAAACCTCCCTAACCTTTACCAACAGCCTGATCTCTCTGATCGTCCAGCTGGCCTTTATCATATTCGGCATTCCCAGATTCGGTATCGGCGCTTATCTGATGGGAATGCTGGTCAGTGAGCTGACTTTATGCTTCCTTCATCTGGAGGCGGTAAAAAAAAGCGCGGCCCTCTCCTTTCAGCCCTTCCACCAGCTGGCAAGGCCGCTGTGCGCTTTTTTCCTCTCCTATTGGATCGCACAGACCTTTACCGGTTCCCTTTACCGGCAATTTTCCTTCCATCCCATGGTGAAGCTGCTGGTATCTGCAGGCGCCGTATCCGGCATCTATCTGCTGCTTTTGATCCTCACAGCCGGATGGGAAAGAAAAGTACATAACTGAACTGCGCAGTTCAGTTTCTTTGCCTGCCTGCCTTTTTCCGAATTTTGCGGTGGAGCTTCTCCACCGCTTTTATTTCGTGAAGCACCGCCAGCACCAAAGCCAGCAGACATATAAAAAACTGAATAACCGCTACCGCTTTATCCTGTTCTTTTCTAAGCCACTCCATCTTAATCTCCTCAATCTATATGATTCATGTACTGTCTGATTCATATCAGGCAAACCCTGCAGGATATTCAGGTCAAAACCCTCAAAGAATCCTTTACGGCGCAGAGCACACAGCCCCCGGTCAGCTTTGCCTGCCCAGCCAGCCAGGGCAGCTGTTCCAGTCTGGCCCGCGCCACCTGGATTCCCACACGCAGCGCCAGCAGATATGTAAGATAAGAAATTACAATGCCCGAAACCGCTCCCACAAGCACGTCCGAAGGAAAATGGACCATCAGATGCACTCTGGAAACTGCGATCAGAAAGGCCAGTACCAGTGCCCAATGCTTAAATGGCATATTTAAAAACCAGAGCATAGAAGCCGCTGCAAAGGAAGAAGCCGCATGCCCGGAAGGGAAGGAGGAGCCAAAAGGCGGAGCGATCCTCGTCCTGACAGTTTCCAGTATCTCATAGGGCCGTTTTCTGGTGAACATCGGCTTCACCACCAGATTAATCAGAAATGCCGTCAGAGAAAGGGCAGCCAGCGTCATCAGTCCTTCCAAGCGCCATCCCATCCCTATCATAATCAAACTGATCACAATCCACACCAGCCCTCCGTTTCCCATCCTGGTTGTCCAGAGCATTAGTTTATCCGCCGCCGGATGATTACTGCCGCTCAGCCTTAATATCATCCGTTTTTCCCACTGGTATAATTTTTGCATAGATACTCCTTTACGCATATTCTGTCATCCATTATAAACAGAATAGAGGAAAATATCAAACACAATTTTTTGATTATAAGAGTGAAATACCCTGCAGCAGGCATCAGGGTATTCCATCCTCGCGACAACCGTCAGACGCTCATATGATCGCAATTATTCAGCCCGTTTCTCACGAGAATAAATACGCAGGATCACAATCAAGGCCATCAAAGCCCCGGCACAGAGAAACAGATAAAGATATATCGTGTCCGTATCCCCTGTTTCAGGCGGCGCGCTTTTTAACGGTTCCTGTTCCGCCGGCTGTTTTTGTTCCGTCGGCTGCTTTTGCTCCACAACAGACTGTTCCTCCTTCATTCTGTCTATCAGCGTGACTTTAACGGTGCCGGACTGCGGATTCACTCTGGCAGTTTTTTCACCAACCACAATTTCATACCCCTCCACCACTGTGGTCTGGCGTACCAGATAGCTTCCCGCTTCTAAACGTTCAATAAAATGGGAATTTTCAGAAGAAATCCACTGATCGACGACATGACCGTCCGGATAATACACGGTTACCTCATTTCCGGGAAGTAATTCTCGCATATTCTCGTCGATTACTTCTACCTCAAGGGCTTCCAATATATCCTCCCCGGGCATAACAGACACATTAATCAGCACTTCATTTGTAGTAAGTTCCATATCGCCCGTATCCTTTTTGCCATCTGACATTGCAAACCTGATCTCTGTTCCATGCAGAGTTACAACCGCCTGATTAGGGATCTTTACATTGCTGTCCAAAACCGGCGTCCGGGCCGAAAACGTAACTTTTCCGGTATGGCGGGCAGGAACATTTTCAAGCTCCCAGGTAATCACGCCGTCCTTCCACACGCCGCCGTCGCTGATCCCCCCATCCTCCGGGTTCCCTACATCCTTCAGGCGTCCGTCCACCGCGTCCACAATAGTGATGTCTCTTGATTCGTCAGTATAATTGGTATATGTGATCTCATAAATAACCGCCTGATCTCCATATACGGTAAGCCCGTCCACACTCCTGCCATCTGCACCGCATACGTCTTTTTCAGGGGGTACGATTGTTTTATTTTCTACCATATTTGTATCGATTTTCCCTGTGTCCGTGATCACCTCCGCCCTGTTGACCAGCTCCGTATAGACCATCGCTGCTTTTACCTGCACAGTACAGGTCACGACGGCAGAAGTCTCCCCGAACAATTCCATTGTGTAAATAACCGTATGCGTTTTTTCATCGTATACGCCGTTATGATCCGCACTGACAAATTCCACGCCCTCGGGAAGCGGGTCTTTGACGGTAAAGCTTTTTGTCTCCTTTGCCGGATTTTCAAAGCTGATCGAATATATCAGTTCAGAGCCGGCTTCTACAACGAAATCATTTATATCTTCGCCCTTTTGGTCCGTCACGGTTTTCACAGGATCTGGCATTACAGGATTTTCAGTTTCATTGGTTTTCGTATCCTGGGGCTCATCGGGATCAGGAGGATCCGCAGGATTTCCGTCAGGTTTCACCACCGGGCGGTCCATGACCTTTACAACAGCCTTGTTGGTGATTATATTATTTTTGCCTTCCTCCAGCACCAGCACCGTAAATTTAACCGTATCCGTCTTTCCGGCCTCCACGGTACGCTCAAATGTCACCAGACCGGTTTCTTCATCATAAACGCCGTCATCTTCAGCCGACACAAATCTTGTCCACTCCGGCACCCGATCCGTAACCGTAAAACGTTTCGTTTCACCGGCAGGATTTTTGTAGCTGATCTCAAAGACCAGTTCCTCCCCCGCATACACCGGATGGCCGTCGATATCATAACAGGTTTTCGCAGATACTTTTTTCTCCGGATTCGGAATCACCGGATTGATTACCTCGTTCGTCTCAATTTTTCCGGGATTTTCCGGTTCTACAGGCACATCCGGCTGATCTTCAGACCGGTCCTTTACGGTCACAAACGCGGTATTCCTGATCACCGTATCTTTCGCTTCTCCCCGTACCTTCACGGTAAAAGTCACCGTATCCGTCTCATGTCCGCCAATGGTCCTCACAAACGTTACCAGTCCTGTCCCCTCATCATAAGCGCCGTCTTCGCCCACAGATACAAAGGCTGTTTTATCCGGAACCATATCCGTAATTTCAAAGGTTTTTTCTCCGTCTGCAGGATTTGTGTAAGTGACGGTATAAATCAGTCGATTGCCCTCATACGCCACGGACCGATCGATGCTCACGCCCGTTGGGGACAAAACGTCTTTCACCGGAGACGGCATTACCGGGTTTTCTACTTCATTCGTCTCTTTTTCATACGCAGCATCGGGATCATCAGGTTTTTCTGTTCTGACCGTCGCCCTGTTGCGGCAAATTTCTCCTTTCGCAGTCTCTTTCACCCTCACTCTGACTGACACGGACAGCTGCGCTTTTGACGCCGCATCCGCAGTCCAGATCACCGTTCTTCCGTCTTCCTTAAGCACGCCGCCGTCCAGAAGCTCCACAACCTCAACCTGCTCCGGCAATCTGTCAGTCACGGTATACTTCCGGCTCTCATCCGAGTCATTCACATAAGTAACCGTATAGGTAAGAACCTCACCTGCATATACCACATCGCCATCCACATTGCGTCCGTCACTGTCATATACGCTCTTTTCGGGGTCTCCCATCGGCAGATTTTCCGTCTCCGGCGTAGGCTTCGGTTTTTTGTTCAGGTCCACCTTCGCGGTATTTCGCACATAGATATCCTTTCCATCTTCCAGAACCCTCGCCTGAAATGACACTGTTTGAAGCGCATGCGCTTTTGCCTCCAAAGTCCAGGTAACGGTACGGTTTAACACATCGTATGTTCCGCCGTTGTCAGCTTCCACAAATGTAAGGCCCTGGGGCAGTATGTCGGTAACAGTGGCAGTTTCATCCTCATCGCCGGCATTTTGAAATGTGATGGTATAAACAATCACCTCACCCAGAGATACGGATGTCTTATTGATGTCCTTTCCCTCCATATCAAATACCTCTTTTAACGGATTAAACCGTACAATGTTCTCTACCTGATTGGATGGAATCTCCCACAGCTTTTCCGGCGCTCCCAGCTCTGCAGCATCCACAAATTCCACGGCCTGATTAATGATATGCTTTGTCTCCGCGGTCTTCTTCACCTTTACATGGAAGGAAAATGTATCGGACGATGCCAGAGCGCCCGCATACTGATAGGCTACGATCGGCGTATCCAGATTGAACTTATCCGGCACCCGGGCATAACCATTCTCTTTCGCTTTTTCATTATAAACATCCCGTTCCGCCTGGGTTTTAATCACAGTTATTTCGTCGTCACCGGAAATATACTCCACCTCCGCAGGCACCTGATCGAATACGGTAAGCCTGCGATCCCGGTCAGACTGCTGTCCCAGCTCTATCACATACTCCAAAATATCGCCGGTATCCACAAAACCGCCGTCGATATCCTTTCCTTCACTGTCAAGAACATCCTTGTGAATATGCAGCAACAGCGTATTTACAAAATCCCATTCGCTCTGTTCCACATCGTAGGGAGACACGCCCTGCTGCACCACTTTATACTCATGGCCATATTCCAGATGATCGAATGAGAAAACGACGTGATCTTCCTCTGTCGTCAGAATCAGCGTATCCGCCGGTACGCCGTCCCGATACAGTTCGATCACATCTGTTTTCGGGCGCAGTCCGTATGCGTCGTCATTGTCCACCCAGGTCACGGAACCGCTTTTGGAGTAAAAGGCATTTACCGGAATATCATAGGTAGCGCCCAGATTTCCCGCACGGTCCACCGCAGCCACATGCAGATAAACCGTCCGGTCTGACACAGGAATTCCGGACGCCGTCGGAGACACCGTATAAACATGCTTCTTCGTCGCTTCCCCCGCCGGATTTTCATCCGCATAATAATAGTATCCTGCCACATCGCTTACAATATAATCCGTCGTGATATCGGAATCGCCTAAAACGTTTCCTTCCGTATTGCCGTCCGTAATCTCACAGGCAGTCACTTTATGACGGTAAACCGTACCGTTATCCCGAGGCGCCGACCAGGTAATCTCTGCTGTATTCGTCTCATGATCCGTATAGACCACTTTGCCATTATAAGGCTGATTCGGCGCCGCTCTGTCAGGGGTCGGCGTTAAATAGTTCTTCTGCTGATACACGGAATAGCTGACCTCCGGCCGGATCATCGCATATCCGTGAAAACCTCCGTTATATGTGCTGTTATTCTTTCCGTTGTCAGTTCTGCTGCCCCGTTCTTCCACCATTGAAAAATATGCGGCGTCATAGCCGTTGTAACCGCCCCGGCCGCCATCGCCGCCTCCCCATTTGGGCTTTTCATTTATACCAAAAGCGCCTCCACGCGCATAACCCGCTCCGCCTCCTCCGGCGTCATTCCGGTCATCTCCCAGCGTACTTTCATAACTTGTCCTTCCCTCTCCCTGCCACGAGGAGGTCACATGGGAAAACGCAACTGTGCTTGCCCTCGCGCCATGTCCTCTGTGGCCATTGGTGGCGCCTCCTCCTCCGGCTGCAGCCGCTACAAGCCTGCCATTCACGCAGATATCGGTTCGGCCTCCCCCGGAGCCGGACCAGACACATGACCCTCCTCCGTTCCAGCCTCCGTTTACCACCAGCGTACCTGCATTTGTCTCTGTGGAGTTCCGACCGCCGCCGCCCACATTCACCGTTACTTCATCGCCCTTTTTCAGTTTCAGGTACCCGTAAACATAACCGCCATAACCGCCGATTGAGGAGCCGTCGCTGCCGCCCTGGGCGCCATGCAGTTTTACATAATAGAGTCCATCCGCCGGGGCAGTGTAGCGCTGCGAAGACCCTGTATAATAAAACTCCGTCGCAGGAACTGTCAGCTGTATGTAATCAGAAAGCGTCAGCTGATTCCAGTCCCCGCCGTCCACACTCTGGTGTACATAATAGGTCTTTTTATTATTATTTCCCGCTTCATCCCAGTTCAGCAGCGCATGATTATTATAAGTATAATCCATGAATTCGGGCGCCCCGGTCTTTTTCGTCGAAATCAGATCGATATCGCTGTAGATCAGCGGGATCAGAACCGTATCCTCCTCGCCAAAGGTATAGCGCATGCTCTTCGCCTCAATCTTCCCGTCGCCCGATATCACATTAAATCCGATTACCTTATTTCCTTCCTCCGCCGCCTTAACATCAGAAAGATCGATCGTACTTCCGGTCTCTCCCGTAATCTCCACGACGCCTCCCCCGGAACGATATACCGCATCATTTCCCAAATTCAGCGTCACGGTGCTCTGAATCTTCCCCAGATAATTAATCGCCGCTTCTCCGTTTCCAAGAATCAGCTCGGTCTGATCTCCGCTGGCAAGCCACTCCGCTCTGGTATAGGAGCTGTGCCTTTTGTCATTCAGCGCGTAAATTTTACTTCCGGGAGAAAAATTGATATAACCGGTTCCCCCTGTTCCTCCAAAAGAAGATTTTGTATCTTTCTCAACGATTCCGTAAAAATTCGAGCTGAAACCGCCGTATACGCCTCCTCCTCCGGCGCCGCCGGCATATACGGAACCTTTGATCACAGTCGCTTTCAGAGAAGCCTGGCCTTTCCCGAATCCATAATGCCGTTCTTTTGACGCGCCATATACGGCCACCGCAGGATCTTCCACAATTCTCGCCCGGAGATCAGACAGCGTTTCTCCGCCGCCAAGGCCGGACATGGCCGCCTTCTGATTCTGGGACAGATTCTGATCCTTCATCGCCGGCTGTCCTCCCGCTCCGCCGGCCACGGCAATCAGACTGTCCATATCGTTCTCATAATTGGTCAGCGTACCGTCCCCGATTAATTTCGACGCAAACGAAGTGGCGCCTCCTCCGGAACCGGCATGATAAAACCCTGCGCCGCCTCCATTCCATCCGCCGGGCGCCAGACCGTAAGCCGTTGATTTTGCTCCGGCGCCTCCCACCGCGATATAAAGCGTATCTCCTTTATGCAGATTCACATAAGCCAGAGAATACCCGCCATAGCCCATGGAACAGATCATTGCGTCGCTGCGGTCGTAAGAAGAACCGTCGGGCCCGGCAAATCCGCCTCCAATTCCTTCCAGAGAATACAGACCGTCCTGAGGGGCAACCCACTCCACCGTTTTTCCCGTATAGGGAAAATACTGGCTGCCGGGAGCTCCGTTGGATTTTAAATAAGGTTTGTCCGCCCGGTAATTATCATTTGTGCCATAGGTGGTACGGCCAATGATATAAGGAGAAAAAGAATCCGTCGCAAATATCAGCTCATCCCCGCTCATATCGGAATCCAGCTTCTCAAAAGCAGCTTTTTCCTCGTCCGTCACATGGTAAACCTCATAAACGTCGTTTCCGGCAAGGCCCGACAGATTATCCTCCGGATTCATGCTGTTTTCCAGCTTAACCTGAACCATCTGTCCGGGCTTTACCGCCTTTCCTGTTCCATCCAGAATAGCGATATCGTAACCTGACAGACAGTCAAAAGCTTTATGACCCTGCTCCTCCACCTCCTGCTCATAAATACCCGCGGCATATACTGCCAGAGTTTCCGAATCCAGTTCGGAAACTCTGACTGAACAGCCCTCCGGGAGCATATCTTTTGGTCCGGTAACTGTCACCTTCATGCCGCGATATACGGCGGAAAGAACAACCACTGACTCCTCCTCTGCCGCATTGCCGCTTACCGTATCCGGCGGAGCATCGTTGATTCCACCGTTATCCTGTTCTTCTATTGTATGGCCCGCCCGGGTTTCATCCGTATTTTCTTTTTCACAATCCATCTGTTCTTCACTTTTCTCTTCCGCTTCTTCCCTGTTCTCCTCGGTTGTTTCCTGATCTGTGTCACCTGTAATCTCATTTTCAGATACGGCAGCATAATCCTGATCTTTTTTATCCTCTTGAATCTCTGCATCCGTCCCTGTCTCCACATCCCGCAAATGCACTGTCTCTGTCAAAACGGCAGCGTCCGCCAGCGCCGGGCTGACCGTCATTAAAACGGCGGCGGCGGCCAGCAGCAGTGCCACGCTTCTTTTTACTATATTACCCATCTAAATTTTCCTTTCATTTATGAATCCGGCCAGACACGTCGCAGACGCTTTTGACCGGATATTCCGGAATAAGAATCCTGCGCGGCAGGCGCGCAGTCTTACCGGAAGACTAATCTTACTTTACAGGAAACACGCGACTTTTAACGACGCGCTGTTCCGCTTCCTGCGAGAACCCGCTCCCTCCAGGGGCCGGCCCGTATAAATCCCTGTATCATCCCTGTTTTCATAAACTGTTCCCGGATAATCCTTACTGTGAAATGTGATCAGAATCTGCTGATAGAATGGTAAAAATGCATATGTGAAAAAGTTCTGTCGAATATCTTTGTTCTCAAATTAAATCAGGAATTTTTAACCCGAATATAATGTCAAAAATGTAAGAAAAATTGACAAAAGAACTGAAACTGAAAAAGATCATAGATTTTTGTCCGTTTAAATATACCATATATTTACATATATGTCAAATGTTTTTACATATTTTTCTATTTTTATTTTCCTGCGAAAGCAATATAATACGAAAAAGGGACCATCCCTGACAGTCCCTTATCTCACACCGATTATTGTTCTACAAAAATGATCCCAAAGGCTTCCGGCCCGATATGAGCGCCGATCGTAGCGCCGATCTGCAGCCGGCCCGTTGTGGAAATCCCTTTACTCTCCAACTTTTCTTCAAACCTTCCGCAATTTTCCGTCCCATAAGAATAGATGGAATACACGGGAAATGCCTCATCTATTTTCAGACTCTCCAAATGCCGCAAAATATGGCTGATAGCCTTGTTTTTGCCCAGCGCCTTTCCCAGCATGGCAACCTCGCCTTTCTCCGTTATGGTAATCAGCGGTTTCAGCCCTGCCATATCTCCCAGCGCGGCTGCCGTACGGCTGAGCCGTCCGCCCCTGGACAGATATTCCAGCGTATCCAGGGCAGCTACCACCTTTACATGAGATTTCAAAACCTCTATCCGCGCTGCGATCTCACCGGCGCTATGACCGTCGTCCGCCAGCTTACGGGCATAATCGGCCAGAACTTTGATATTGCAGGTGGCTGTTCTGGAATCCACAATATAAACCGGATCATATTCTGCCATATTCTTTGCCAGCGAAGCGCTCTGATATGTCCCGCTCAGCGCCGATGACAGCGTGATACAGACCACCTCGTCCCCCTTTTCCTTCGCGTCCAGGAAAATGTCCAGAAACTGCTGGGGGGAGGGCTGGGCCGTTTTTGGAAACTCCCCGGTTTCCTCCAGAATCTCATAGAACTGATTTCGCTCCAGATCAACGCCGTCCACATACTGTTTTTCGCCGATGGTGATGGCAATCGGCACCAGATCCAGGTTCTTTTCCCTGATTTCCTCCGTCTGATAATCAGAAGACGAGTCTACCACGATTCTTATCATTTTATAATCTCCTCCGCCGTGTTCGCAATCTGTGTAAACATATCCACAATATCCTCTGCCTTTTCCGGGCCTATTTGCTCTAACAGCCTGTCGATCAGCGCAAGGATCCTTTCATGCTGTCCCTGATAAACCTCGAGCTGATCCATATTCAGCCTGACCAGAACCTGCCGTCTGTCTGTCAGAGAACGCTCTCTGCATATGAGCCCCTTTTCCTCCATACTGGACAGCGTCCGGTTCATCTGGGACTTCTGCATCTTCATCTTCTGACACAGATCCGTAGCTGTAATCGGGCTGTCAGGAGTCCTGCAATGGTTCTTATACAGAATGTTGCAGATCACCGATTCATTGTAAGGCAGGTCCGATACCACCCGTTCATTTACAATCGCAGTCGTCAGCTTAAGCCAGGCCTCTAACAGCTTCTCATTCATCACAGCGTTCCTTTCCGGAAACCCTTCCATTCCGCAAAACAGCAGAAGGAAAGATTTTGTCCCCTGTTAAAAAGGTTGATATTGCGAAAAGTTTATATTGTATACTATCATCGGCGCAAGATTTTGTCAATCCCCATTCTCATTCTTCTTTATCACGCTTCTTTATCACCTTCAGTTTGCAAGGTTTTCCTCTTCTCTTTCCTGATTTTATGCCATTATGTCTTAGCAGGCGCATTCATTTATAACGCAGGGGATCTCATATTTATCGGTCTCAATAAAAAACAGCCTTTCTTCATCAATGAATATCCTTCCGCACATACCTCAGATAAGCGGCAAGAACCCCAATTATTCCAAACATAAGGCCAATGGCCACCAGCTTTCCATCCAGGCTCCCATTCGCCACAATATCAGCGCCCTCGCAATACCCAAACGGCGTCACGTATTTGAAAAACTCAGCCGCTTTCGCTATATTCGCAATCAGATTCAGAAAATACATAACAGTGGCAATCCCGATCCCGGCTCCGGCGCTTCCTTTTCTTATAAATGCAGAAATGCCAAAGCAAATGCCTGCAAGCTCTACCTGCAGAATATAGTAGGCCAGATGAAACAGATTCAGCTCCTTCCACGGAATCTCCTCGCCGATTGCCGTCATGGAAGCCACGGAAAGCGCATAGATCACCAGATTCATCGCCGTGATCTGAATCAGAACAGCAATTAATTTTTCCGTGACAATCCGCACCCGGCTGACAGGATGGGCCAGCAAAAACTCCGCCGTTTTATCCCGCTCCTCTTTGCTGAGCATGTTCACGGCACACAAAGCGGCGTAAAAGGCGCCGCCAAGCCCCAGCACATTGCCGCACTCGATTGCGTAAAAACCGATCAGCGTACCGAAATTCAGCCTGTCCATGCCAAAGGCTGCCGTAAAGAAACCCATCGCGGAAAATAAATCGCTGACCCCCTCCATCTCTCCTTTCATTTCAGGGAAAAGGAACACGCAGATTGCCAGCAAAAAGCCGATGGCTCCTGTCCAGATCAAAAATGAAAGCTTTCCCTGCCGAAGTTCATGTTTTATAATTGTCATACTTTACTATCCCCCTATCATTATTCTGCAGCTTCCGGCTCGCCGCTATTTTCCGCCCTTTCATAATAATGCATAAATATTTCCTCCAAATCCGGCTCCGACACC
>CAJTTU010000071.1 GCA_910579325.1 uncultured Lachnospiraceae bacterium
TGAACCCTAAAAACTCTAACCCTGATTTTACAGGAGAACGCCATATATTTCACTACACGTTCTTATTTGACGCTTACAACTCACGGTAGATATAATGCAGTTTGTATTTATTTTTCCCATAGTCAGCTTTGAGGTCATTCTTGTCAACTTTGCGGAGGTTGGAAAGGTAATAGGGGCATCTGGGGTTGACGCATTTGTGTAAAATAAAGTGTTTGCGTTCTTTCTTTGGAACAAGGGTGTTGCCGCAATGGGGGCATCGGAGTTTCACGGAGGAGAATCTGCTGTCCCGAGGAGAGAATCTCGCGCCGCAGACTTTGCAAAGGAGCTGGCCTTTGGCCCCGTTGTTTTTGTAGAGAAAAGGCTGCGGGGCATCGCATCGTGGGCAGGAGCAGTCATCAGGGATATCAGATACGGAACGCCGGCTGACAGGGCGTATTTTCTTCCCATAGCGTTTTTCGTAGTAAGGGATCAGTTCTTTGTAGGTCCAGTCCTGCCGGAAGTCGGTGACAAGAGGGAGGGCATCAATTTTGAGTTTCTGATACTTCGGGGAATGGGAATCATCGAAGGCCCACTGTTTGAGAGGGATGTATCTGCAAATGAAGTTGATTAACCAGCAGTTTTGCTGATAAAGGTATTGAATAAGAGAGAGTAAGTATTGTATAATGTCCATGAGCATTGTCTCCTTTGGTTGATGGAATTTTGGTCGAGGATATTATACCAAAAAAGGGAGGTCAATGCTCTTTTTATTTGTAAACTTCCATAAATCAAGGTTTTTGCAACAAAAAATAGAGTAGTATTTGACACTACCCTTGGATCACAGGAGGGATGATTGATGAAAGCATTACTTGTGAACGGTAGCCCGAGAGCGAAAGGCTTACCTATACTGCTTTGACGGAACTGGCAAGGACATTGGAGGCCGAGGGGATCGAGGCGGAAATCGTCCATGTAGGGAATAAAAATATTCGTGGCTGCATTGCCTGTCGAAAGTGTCACAGCACGGGAAGCGGCAAATGCGTATTTGACGATGTGGTGAACGAGGTGGCCCCTAAGCTGGCGGAAGCGGACGCCTTTGTGATCGGCTCCCCGGTGTATTTCGCTTCGCCGGCCGGCGGCGCGGTAGCTTTTATGGACCGGCTGTTTTTCAGTACCCTGAATACGGATAAAACCATGAAGGTGGGCGCTGCGGTCGTTTCCTGCCGCCGCGGGGGCAATACGGCTACCTTCGATATGCTGAACAAATATTTTACCATGACCGGAATGCCTGTTGCCAGCAGCCAGTATTGGAATATGGTTCGCGGAGGAACTCCGGAGGAAGTACTGGAGGATAAAGAAGGCCTGCAGACGATGCGCACGTTAGGACGCAATATGGCGTTTCTGATGAAGAGTATCCAGATGGGAAAAGAAAAGATGGGCCTGCCCGAAAAGGAACCTGCCATTTTTACTAATTTTCATAGATGAATATCCGATGCGCGGTTTCATGCTCCGATATTTGTAAGCAGAAAAAGGTCTTTCCATTCAGGTGATTGAGGGAGGGGCCTTTTTGCTGGGGTTGCCAGAAGGTGCTTCTTACGGTATTGATGTTAGCAAGGGCTTTCGAAATGTCTGAGTTTTATATGTAAAGAAAGGCGGTCAATTAACATGAACATGCGGGAAGGTTCCCTGTGGGACAAAATATTATGGTATGCGATACCTCTTGCGCTGACGGGAATTTTGCAGCAGCTGTTTAATGCCGCGGACATCGCCATGGTGGGTCGGTTTGTGGGGGCGAATGCCATGGCGGCGGTGGGCAGCAATACGCCGTTAATGAATCTTCTGCTCAATTTATTTGTGGGGATCTCGCTGGGAACCAATGTGGTGATCGCGAATTCCATCGGCAGAAGGGATGTCGATACCATCCGGAAAACGGTTCACACCTCGATCATCGTGTCTGTGGTGAGCGGTCTGGCGGTAGCGGTGGTCGGGGAACTGATCGCGGTTCCGGCGCTCCATATGATGGGCGTGCCGCCGGAGGTGTTTGACCTTGCGGTACTGTATTTCAGGATTTACATGGCACACAGCGTATGGGTATTTTACGTAAACGGTTTTATTCTGGGATGCTGCCTGTCCCTTTTGATCTACCTGATCATACCGGTTTTGATTAACAACTGTCGTCATCGGCGTTCCGGTTTCCTTGTTTATGATCCGCTATCAGCCCCAGGATAAAGGGCTGCTCCCAATCGGTGCGGGACAGGAAAACGGGCAGGCCGTAAAGGCAGCCGATACCTCCGGCCTGGAGGTGAAAAAGGCGTTAAAGACCTCCGCCTTTTATGTGGTGGCCTTCTGTCCCTTATGCATTGCCTTTGCCTGCAATATGAACCTCTACTTAAACAGCTATTATCTCAGCATCGGCATGACCACGGTGATGGCGGGAACAGCCGCATCGGCAGTTATGATTGGAAATATGTCCGGCAAGCTGGTGGTTGGAGCCATCGCGGACCGCAGCCTGAAAACAGCCACGGTGGTGGCCGGAAGCGGGATCATCGCCATGCCGCTGTTTATCCTTGTCGCGCCCAAAATCATGTGGGCCGCATGGGTTGCCGCTTTCCTGTTTGGCATTTCCTTCGGCTCCTGCAATACCCTGGGTCCGATCCTGGTAAAAAACGTATTCGGGAACAAAGATTTCGGGGCAATCTGGTCTCAGGCTACCCGGCTGCAGGCTGTCTCCGTAACGATCGCTTCCGTCGTATGGGGGCTGATCGTGGAAAATATGGGCTATGCCGGCGGTATGTGGGTGTCTTTCGCACTGTTCGTGGTTGCGCTGCTGCTGGGGCTGAAATCCCTGACGGACGCAAAAGGGATGAGAGAACGGTGGACAGAGTAACTGTAAAAATATGAAACAAAAATACATAGAAGCATAGGAGGAATATGATTTTATGAGAGCGCCAAGAGAAGATTATGATGCGGCAGCACAGGCTGCGGCCAATGTGTTTGAAGCGGTAATTAAACAGGACCGCAGTATCTGCAAGGACAGTTTTCTGGACGGGGCGGTGATTTTCGGCCAGACCAACGGCCAGCCAAATGTGGGGCTTTATGAAAATCTGTTAAAGCAGATCGACGAATCAAACGTAGGTCCTGAATTTAATTACCGGGTGGATGTGGTAGCGCTTGAGGATACCATTGCGCTGGTACAGGTTCTGGAAAACAACTTCCACGGCAACTACTATACCGTATACTGTACGGAGATGAAGGTGGGCGGCCAGTGGAAGATCGGCTCCTTTATCTATAATCAGAACAAAGAGGCCTATAAATAATAGAAAATAACAGGAGGATATAACAATGGCAATCGATTTTGGCAAACGTTTTGGATTTGGAACACTCCGTCTTCCGATCACGGATCCGGCGGATCAGGGTTCCATAGATTATGATGAGCTGTGCAAGATGATCGATAAGTTCCAGGCTCACGGATTTACATACTATGACACCTCTTATATTTACCATGACTTTAAGTCGGAGATCGCTTTGCGTGAATGTCTGGTAAAACGGTATCCGAGAGACGCTTACCTGCTGTCCACCAAGGTTCCCGTTAAGTTCATGAACAAGAAAGAGGACGTGGAGCGGGTATTCAATGAGCAGCTTGAGAAGCTGGGCGTCGACCACTTTGACTTCTACCTGATCCACAGCATCAACCATGAGTCCTATGAGAAATGTAAGGAGTGGGGCGTGTTTGATTTCCTGAAAAAGATGCGGGAAGAAGGAAAGTTCAGAGAGTTCGGCGTATCCCTGCATGATACCCCTGAATTCCTGGATCAGATCCTGACGGAGCATCTGGAGATCAACTTTGTTACCCTGCAGATCAATTACCTTGACTGGTACAGCCCGGCCATCCGCTCCAGTGAGCTGTATGAGACAGCATTAAAGCACGGCAAGCCCTGTATCTCCATGGAGGCCTGCAAGGGCGGCACGCTGTCAGAGATTCCGGAGGAGGCCGTGCAGCTGATGAAGGCCTACAATCCTGACGCTTCCCCTGCATCCTGGGCTTACCGGTTCTGCGCCAGCCTGCCCAACTGCCGTGTGGTATTGTCAGGCATGCCGAAGATGGAATTCCTGGATGACAATATCAAGACGATGGAGAACTTTGTGCCCTTAAATGACGAGGAGCAGGAAATTCTGAAAAAAGTGGTGGATATTATCAATGCAAATATTGCCATCCCCTGCACCACATGCCGTTACTGCGAGCCGAAGTGCCCGAAGAAGATCGCCATCCCGGATTACTTTAACCTGTACAATGACTATTGCAGAACCAACAAGAACACGAAGGTGACGGTGGTATCCACCCAGTCCATCTTCTGCCAGAATATTGTCAACAGAGGACGGGGAGCGGCGTCAGACTGTGTGAAATGCGGCAAATGTGAGAAGGTATGTCCGCAGAGACTGCCGATCAGAGAGCATTTAGAGACGGTTGCCAGAGACTTAGAGGCGTTCAACGCTTTGAAGAACCTGACCAATGCCGATAAGGGCGAGGGAAATGACAGCGGCCTGAGCACGGATTACTGGAAGAAGAAAGACTGATGCATCCATGATGAGGATATATGCCTCAAAATGAAGTGATAAACTTTAAACAATAAAAAAAGACCTCCAATAATAATACATCTGAAAGAACACAAATAACAGGATTATGAACCAGGAAATCAAACATATTTTGGAAAGCGTGCGGACAGGCACGCTTTCCGTCGAAGAAGCGATCTTAAACTGAAGCTGGAGCCTTTCGAGGATCTGGGATTCGCAAAGGTGGATTTTCACCGCAGGCTGCGTCAGGGCGTGGCGGAGGTGATTTACGGAGAGGGAAAGACGGCGGAGCAGATCACAGGCATTGTCAGCGCCATGAAAGCAAAAGAGCAGCCGCTGGTTCTGATTACCCGCCTGAAACCGGAGACCGCCGAAGCCGTGAGCCGTGTCCATGAGCTGGCCTATCATCAGGACGCCGGGGTGGGGATCGTCGGTTCCCTGCCAAAGCCTGACGGAAACGGCAATATCGTGGTAGCCACGGGCGGCACCAGCGATATCCCGGTGGCGGAGGAAGCGGCGCTGACGGCAGAGGCGTTAGGAAACCGTGTGGAGCGGCTTTATGACGTGGGCGTGGCCGGTCTGCACCGCCTGCTGTCCCATATGGAAACCATTATGAATGCCAATGTGATTATCTGTATCGCCGGCATGGAAGGGGCGCTGCCCAGCGTGGTGGGAGGCCTTGCCGACTGCCCGGTAATCGCGGTGCCTACCAGCGTGGGATACGGCGCTTTTGTCCATGCTGAATTCCTGTGCCAGCGGCATCTCCGTCGTCAATATCGACAACGGGTTTTGCGCAGGCTATCTGGCCAGCATGATCAATCATCAGGAATGCCGGAAAAGCAGGACGGAAGAAGAATGAACGATGCGGTGGCATCGTCGATTGAAGCCAACGCAGTCTGATGAAGAATTAGACGAGGTGGTTTGCCCGAATATGAGTGAGACAGAACACTAAGGAGCGACAGGATATGAAAACATTGTATATAGACTGCGGTATGGGGGCGGCCGGGGATATGCTGACGGCCGCCCTGCTGGAGCTTGTGCCGGAGCCGGAAAAATTTCTTTCCCGGTTCCGGCAGCTGGGGCTTTCCGGTGTGGAGCTGACATGGGAAAAGGTCAGCAAGTGCGGTATCATGGGCAGCCATGTGTCGGTGCTGGTTCATGGAGAGGAAGAACACAGCGAGGATGCTGTCCGGGAAAACGGCGGACAGGAGCATTTGCATGGGCATGACAGCCGACAGGAGCATCCGTATGAGCATCTGCCGGAATATAATTGTGGGCATGAACACGGGCAAGCGAGTGAACATGAGCATGGGGATGAGCGTGTGTGCGAACATGAGCACAGACATGCGCGCGAACACAGACATGGATATGCAAATGAATCAGTACATAAGCATACCCATGAGCATGTTCATACCGATATGCAACATATAAGGAAGCTTATAGGATCATTAGATCTGCCTGGCCAGGTCAAAAAGGATGTGGAGGCCGTATATGGCCTGATCGCCGCGGCGGAAAGCAGTGTCCACGGCGTGCCTGTGGAGCAGATTCACTTTCATGAGGTGGGAGCAATGGACGCGGTGGCGGATGTGACGGCAGTCTGCCTGCTGATGAGCCAGCTTGCGCCGGAACAGGTGGTTGTCTCTCCGGTTAATGTGGGCAGCGGACATGTTCACTGTGCCCACGGAATCCTGCCGGTACCGGCGCCGGCCACGCTGCGCCTTTTGAAACAGGTTCCCATATACAGCAGCTCTGTAAAAGGAGAGCTGTGTACGCCTACCGGCGCCGCCCTTTTGTCCCATTTTGCCACAGGCTTTGGTCCGATTCCTCTGATGCGGGTAAAAAGAGCAGGATATGGGATGGGCAGCAAGGATTTCGAGATAGCCAACTGTGTGCGGGTTCTGCTGGGGGAAAGCGTGGGATAGCCCGTACTTTCATTTTATGAGATATAACCTCTGCGTATAAACTGATGAACAGAAAGAGACTTCTTAGGAAGTTTTCTTTGATTTATAATATGCGTATCGCGACAGCCGCAGCCGCGAAGCGGCATATTTCCTTACGCGGCTGTGTGCATCATGCATACGGAACGGCAGATTTATCCGGCATTCCATATAAATAAAACAGCAGGAGGAATATTTGACATGAAAAAACTGACAGCTATTTTTATGTGTGTGCTGCTTGTATGCGGACTTGCCGCATGCGGCAGCAAAAATGATAACAGCCGGACCACTGCAGCGCCGACTACGGCAGAAAACACGACCGCGGTTGCCAAGGAGACAGAGAGTGTTTCTTTGGCCGGGACAGAAGCAGAAACCGGGACACAGGCGGAATCCCAGAGAGAGACAGAGGCTGAAACTTTGGAGATCGCCGGGGAAACAGACGAGGCAGCGGGAACGGCGCAGGGAAAAACACTGGTGGTTTATTACTCCGCCTCCGGCAATACGGAGCGGGTGGCGCAGGCCATCGCATCGGCCACAGGCGGCGATACGTTTAAGCTGGAGCCGGCAGAACCCTACAGTTCCGACGACCTGAACTGGAGGGATGAGGGCAGCCGTGTGGTGAGGGAGCATGATAATCCTGATGAGAGAACTGTGGAACTGGTAGAGTCAACGGTTCCCGACTGGGAGTCCTACGACACGATTTTTATCGGCTACCCAATCTGGTGGGGCATTGCCGCCTGGCCGGTGGACGGCTTTATCGCGGAGAATGATTTTACCGGAAAAACGGTGATCCCTTTCTGTACTTCTTCCAGCTCAGGACTGGGCGAAAGCGGAGAACTGCTTGAGCAGGCGGCAGGGACGGGAGACTGGCAGGAGGGCCAGAGGTTCTCTTCCGGAGTTTCCGAGGAGGAAGTAAAGAACTGGGTGGACGGACTGGGTTTGTGAAGAGACGAGGGGGAACGGTACCAGGGCTTCCTGGTGGACCAGGTTCTCCATTCCGAGAGGGAAGGGGATATCCATTACCATGTTTATATCCCGGAAAGCTATGACGGCAGCCGTCCCTATGCCCTGTATCTGACATTGCCGGGCTATGAAGGTTTATACTTTCAGGGCGTTGCCGCCAATCTTAAATATGAGGAATTCGCCTTTGAGGCGCAGAAGTATAATGAAGAGATGATCATTGTGGCGCCCCAGTTAAATGACTGGGGCGAGACCTCGGCCAGCCAGACCATCGCGCTGACAGAGTATCTTATGGATACTTATAACATTGACAAAGATAAAGTATATGGAAACGGCTATTCCGGCGGCGGGGAAACCATGTCCCTTGTTATGGGCAGACGCCCGGATCTGTTCACGGCCTATCTCCATGTCAGCTCCCAGTGGGACGGCGCTTATGAGCCGGTGGCCGGGCAGCGTCTGCCGGTCTATTTTGCCATTGGCAGGAACGATGAGTACTATGGTTCCGGGCCGACCCGGGAGGCTTATGATACCCTTTATGGGCTGTATGAGCGGCAGGGACTGACAAAGGCGCAGATCGATGAGATTCTGGTGCTGGATATCAAAGGCCACAGCTATTTTACGGAGCGGAATGCGTCCAATGAACACGGCGGAGGCGGTTTGTTTGCCCGTGACCGGGAGATTATGGGATGGCTGTTTTCGAAATGAGACCCTGAGACATGTTCCGGCATGCCGTCTGTCTGGATTTCATGCGGACGGTATGCCGGATATTTATATTTTGGCTGTTTAAACAACGGGATGGATCATTTTCTGTTGGAGGTAAGAAGATACTAAATACACATACTTTGGAAGTAGGAGGATTGACGATATGGAAAAACATATTAAAAAGAAAAGAGGGCCGGTAAAACGGCTGACGGCTTTTGCGGCAGCGCTGTCTCTTGTCTGCCTGCTGGTGGCCTGCCGGAACGGCGGGAACGGAAACGGCGGGAACGATGGAAATAACAGTAACACACAGGCTGGGACAGCAGCGGAGGAAACTGCGGCAGAGTCCGGAACCACTGCAAAGACCGAGATGTTTGAAAGTTCACCGGATTCTGCCGGAACGGATCAGGGAAATGAGAATAGTGGTACGTCCGCTGCGTTCGGCTCGTCTCAGGAGACCGGAGAAAATTCCCACGTGCTGATCGCGTATTTTTCGGTTCCCGAGGATGTGGATACTGACGGTGTGGATGCCATAGCCGGGGCAAGCATCGTGGTAAAGGACGGCGAAGTGACGGGCAATACGGAATATGTGGCAGGATTTATTCAGGAAACCGTGGGCGGCGACCTGTTCCGGATTGAGACCGTACAGGCGTATCCTTTGGATCACGATCCTCTGGTGGATCAGGCTGCAGAGGAGCAGGACGAGGATGCCCGCCCTGCGCTTTCGACGCATATTGAGAATCCGGAGCAGTATGACACTATTATTCTGGGTTACCCCAACTGGTGGGGAGACCTTCCGCAGCCGCTGTATACGTTTCTGGAGGAATATGATTTTAGCGGAAAGACCATCATTCCTTTTGTCACCCATGGCGGAAGCGGTTTTTCCGGTACGCGGGAAACCATATCAAGGCTGCAGCCGGGAGCGGTTGTAAGCGATAACACGCTTTCCCTTTCGAGAGGAGACGTGGCCGGAAGCCGGGACGAGGTGACCGGCTGGGCCGGAAGCCTGGGACTTAAAGGTCAGGAAAACTGATAAGAGAAAACGAAAAATATATTTTATAGCATCTGAGTCTGGAAGGACCAGATGCTATTTTTATTTTGTTTGAAGACTGTTTGGAGAAGCTTTTACTGATTGTTTATGATGGAAAAGGTGAGAGGAGTTGATCGGATTCCACCATAAATCTTGTTTATACCAACTATAATACAATACTTTTTTTACAAAAAAGAGTACTGCTATTAAAATAAATATAGAAAACAGCTTTATACGGGCTGATCACCAGAGGCGAAGGATTTCGACAGGAAAAGGAGCAGGAGGATGAAAATGTTTAATTATGAGATGGTGAAAAACGCGATGGCGGATTTGGACGAAGATGTGTTAAACGACGCATTGGATCAGATTATGGCAGACGGAGGGGAGCATGCGCAGGAAGCGCTGGATGCCTGCCAGGAAGGAATGAAGATTGTAGGGAAACGTTTTGAAGAATCGGAATATTTTGTCGGCGATCTGATCTTTGCAGGAGAAATCCTGACTGCGGGAGTGGAAAGGCTGAAACCGGCCATAGGCGGCGGAAGCGATGAAAAGATTGGGAGAATGGTTCTCTGTACGGTTTATGGAGATCTGCATGATATCGGCAAAAACATTGTTAAATCAATTCTGGAAGCTACAGGCTTTGAAGTACTGGATCTGGGGATTGACACGCCGGCTGAGAAAATCGTGGATACGGTAAAGGCAGAAAACATAAAGATTGTGGCCTTGTCAGGCGTACTGACGCTGGCGCTGAACGCGATGAAGGATACGGTTGACGCTTTGAAAAGGGGAAATTTGGATGATGTGAAGGTGATTGTCGGCGGCGCGCCGGTAAATGAAAAAGCGGCGGAACAGATCGGAGCGGACGCATGGGCATCCAGTCCGCAGAAAACAGCGGAAATTTGCAGGGGATGGGCAGAAGCATGATTATTATTGGAGAGAAAATAAACGGGGCGATTCCCCGGACGGCCGAAGCGATTGAACAGCGGGATGAAGGTTATCTTGTGGAGCTGGTGAAGCGGCAGGAGGCCTGCGGAGCCGATTACCTGGACGTATGCGCGGGAACAGCGCCGGAAATCGAGTATGAAACACTGTGCTGGATGATTGATGTGATTCAGGATGTGGCGGTTAAGCCTCTCTGTATTGACAGTCCGGACCCAACAATTTTGGAGCGGATTTTTCCAAGGCTGAAACAGCCGGGTATTATAAATTCAATCTCCGCGGAAGGAAACAAATGTGAAGTGCTGCTTCCGATTCTGCGGGATAATCCGGATTGGCAGGTGATTGCCCTGTGCAGCGACAATCACGGAGTTGCCGCCGCATGTGGCGAAAAAAGCGCCATAGCATTTGAATTGATTGAAAAGGCATTGAATTATCATATGGCGCCTGAGCGGATTCATTTAGATCCGCTGGTGCTGGCGTTGTCGGCGGTGAATGACTCGGCTGTTCAGTTTTGTCACGCGATTCACGAAATTAAGGAGAGATATCCTGCCGTGAAAGTTACGGCGGCGCTTTCGAATATTTCCTACGGTATGCCGGTACGTTCCCTTGTAAACCGGAACTTTCTGACGCTGGCCATTGCCTCCGGTCTGGATTCCGTAATCGCCGATCCTTTAAACCGGGACGTGACGGGGAACATTTACGCGACCGAGGTATTGCTGGGAAGAGACAGGCATTGCAGGAAATATAATGCTGCGTATAGAAAGAAACTGATCGGAGGATTGAAATAACCGGATCATTGAGACTCAGTAACGAAACCGGGGCTGCTATCAAGCAACTCCGGTTTCGTCATTTTTTATTGATCAGATCTTCCAGTTTTTTTGATATATTCGATAAAGGGTTCTACCACAGGAGCGTTATCTGTTCGAAAGACGATATAATAAGTTGCGTACATGCTTTTTTCTTTCAGCGGAATATCTTTATAGCCTTCCGGACACTTTGTATGTTTTCTGGTGATATTGGTGCAAAAGGCCAGCCGGTTTGTAGATTTCAGTATTTCAAGATAAAGTACATAATCATAATAAAAGTGCGCGTCGATTTTTAATGTACCATTGGCGATCAGGCTGCGGTTAAGATCATTCCAGTAACCGGGAGTTCCCATTAGAACAAAATGCTGATTGACAAGATCCGCAAAAGATAGAAACTTTTTTTGCGCCAGGGGATGGGATGCGGGAACAGTGACATAATGGTGTTCTTCATAAAAAATAATATGGGACAGATCTGGTTGTTTTGGCTGGGAAAGGGAGATGCCGATATCAAATTTCCGGGATAGAATAGCCTGTTCCAATTCTGCCGGCAGAATGTATTCGGAAGAAATCCGGATCTCAGGAAATTGTTCGGTGAAGGGCGGAATAAAAAAACGCAGACTGCTTGTAGCAGGAGAGCAGAAACGCAGCGCGGATATTTTTTGCCAGGGCATTGTTGTGTTTTCTATGATGGTATCGACTTCCTGCATAATGATATTGACACTTGCCAGAATTTTTTTTCCCATGGCGTTCAGCTTTAACCGGTTGGGCGTACGGTCAAACAGTTTTACCCCCAATTCTTCTTCCAGTTTGCGAAGACTGAAACTGAGCGCAGGCTGAGTCATATAAAGTTTTTCGGCTGCGCGCGAGATGTTTTCATGTTCGGCAATGGCTTTAAATTGTTCTAGTTGTGTAAGCTCCATGATGTCCTCCTGATAAAAATAATACAGTATTCTCTGTATAAAATTACCATAAAAAATATTTATGCTGACTATAATATAATACTTTTTTTACAAAAAGTAAAACATCATTTAAAATATTTATAGCAATATTAATAAAGGTTTAACCGGATAACAAAGAAAACGAGATTGGAGGAAAAATGGACAAATTTCAGGAACGAAAGAAACTGTTTGATGATGCTTTGAATTTCAGGAAGCCGGATCGGGTTCCGATAGTTGCGAATGCGACTTCATGGCCGATTTTGGATTCGGATACGCATGCAAAGCTTTCAGAAGCGTTGTCGGACTGGGAGCTGAATGAAAAAATTTACTATGAATTTATTGAACGTTATGATTTTGATTCTTACAGCCAGATGCCGGGACGGTACAACAAAAAAATGCTGGATGCGCTGGAAGTCAAAGAGGTCGTGTTCGATGATGAGAGAAAAACGGTAAACTGGATTGAGACGGAAATGATGACGGCAGATGAATTGCCGATGTACCGGGATCGGCGAACCGAATTATATTGGACAAAAGTAGTTTCCAGAAGATATTCGGATATCAATATGGAAAAACTGGTAAAAGCATATCAGGCAGACAGAATTCAGCGGGAAGGTCAGCAGAGGGTTGCGAAAAATATTGTTGAAAAATATCATGCGCCGCTTCAGAGAAGAACAAATCTGCAGCATCCTCTTGAAATGATTTTTGAACTGCGGGGAATCAAAAATTTCAGTATGGATATGCGCCGCCGGCCGGAGCTGCTGCAGGAGATTATTGACGCGCAGATACCGGATGTGATCAGTCATGTAAGACAATTATGCGAGAATCCGGACGAGCGGTATATTACGCAGGCTTTTCTTGGAGCGTTAGGACACAGCGTTTTGAATGAAAAACAGTTTGAGAAATTTTACTGGCCGACATTTAAAGCGATTGTAGAAACCATGCATGAGTATGGATATCAGCTGGGGCTGCAGTGGCAGGCCGTATTGTCCTCACGTATTGACTTTTTTGAGGAACTTCCGAAGCATTCTTTAAAAATTGAAATAGAGGAGGATATTTTTGAAATCAGAAAGCTGCTGCCGGATCAGTGTCTGATGGGAGGAATGCCGATTGAATATTTGGGGTCGGCAACAAAAGAAGAAGCTGTTGATTATGTGAAAAAAGTGGTGACGGAGCTGGGCGGAAACGGAATTATTCTGGCAGCAAATAAGACAATGGCTTTTGAACATGATGGAAAACGGGAAAATCTTCTTGCGATGCTTGAGTTTGCTAAAAATTATAAATTATAGGAGGCAGAGAGATGGGAAACTGTGAATTTACATATCCGGAAGGGTATGAGAAAGCCGTAAAAGAATTTCAGGAGGCTTTAAATCTGGATCAGGAAACGGCGGAAAAAGAATTTTTGTACTTTATCAGCATGATCGCCACGATTCTGTGATGGAAAAAGATAATGAGGGAGGAGAATAAGTATGAAACTGATTAGTATACTTTTGCCGGTAGTTATTCTTGTCGCGATTATAATGGGAAAAAAGATTCCCTATATTGGCGGAAAGACAAAGCTTGGGTTCCTGCTTGGAGGCTTGTGTGCATTGATTCTTGGCGGCTGCATGAACCCGGCCAGATGGGCCGTGGCATGGTTCTGGCAGTTCAACGGGGTAGCTTTCGCTAATTTTGTCATTATCATAGGATCACTGTTTGCCTCTATGGTTACAGCCTCCGGGGGTGTTGAGACAATTGTGAATATTCTCCGGTCAATTTTCGGACGCTCCTCTCAGGGGATTGTTCTTGTAGCGCTTCTGGCATCATTTGCCGTCGGCTCTATGGTGGGAACGGTTGTCGCGATTGCCGCGGTGGTCGGGGTTATCATGATTCCGGCCATGAAGGATTTAAAAATGCCCTCCAGCCTGATTGTCGCGATTATTGTGTGCGGCGCGTCTATGGGCTCGATTATGCCGCCGGTGTCAAACGCGCTGGTTCAGGCCATGAGCTACAGCGGACTTTCTGCTGACAGTGCCACTATGATTACTTATGCTACCGTGGCAGTTGGCTTTTGTCTGACATCGCTTGTTATCTGTAAGATTTATGTCGGCAATCAGTATCATCTTGACGCAAGTCTGATTCCGGAAGAAAAGGCCGGAGCGATTTTCAGGCGGGAGTGGTCAAATCTGATTCCGTTTGTTGTTCTGATTGTCATGATTCTGCTTGCTTCCCTTCCAGGAATTAAAATTGATATCATGAAATTGATGATCAGTCTCATTCCTCTGGGAGACGGAAATCTGTATACCGCATGGCAGAGCATCCCAATCTTAGGCGCTGCGACAAACTATATTGTATTGGATCTGGCAGTTGCGTGTATCTGTTGTGTGGCAACCAGTAAAAAGGTTCGCATGGAAATAAAAAACATCATAAAAAGCTCTTCGAAATCTTCATTTAATGTGCTGCTTCTCACATCCTGTATGGTTTATTTTGTTATGGGATATACGGAAGGGGGACAGGTAAGCACAATTGCCGGGTACTGTACGGCTGTTTCAGGAACAACGGCTAAATTGCTTGGGGCAGCATTGCTTCTTCTTCTTGGTGCCACTACAAGTTCCCAGGCGAACAGCGTAGCTCTGCTGGTTCCCGCCCTGACGCCGGTTTTCCTTCAGCTGGGAGTCAGTGAAGCGTACATTATTGTTGCTTTTGCGCATCTGGCTTATTCTGGTCAGCTGCTGCCTCCGAATGATGTAAATGTTTATTCAATCTGCGGCATATTCGGGCCGATACTTGGAGATAATGATCTGGTGGATTCGCAGAAAGTCATGGCTTACGGGCTTCCGTTTTCAGTTTATCTGGGTGTGGTGGGAACAATTTTCCTGTTTTTATAAAAAATGAGGGCCAAAGTATGATAAAACTTTTTCTGCCGCTCGTTTTGCTTGTGGGAATTCTTTTGATTCGACAGATCCCCCGTATCGGTGGAAATGCTCTAGCCGCTTTTCTGGTTGGCGGAATCACGGCGCTGATAACGGGCGGGATATCTGATCCGCGTATATGGGCTGGAGCCTGGTTTGAAACCTTTGATTCCATTTCATACGCCGCCTGGATTATTTTGCTGGGATCCATATTCGCGGGTTTTCAGAAAAAAAAGGGCTCAATTGATCTGGTATTGGATATTTTGAGGGTTTTATTTGGGCAGTCAGCCCAGGGGCTGGTGGCTGCCGTCATGATCACGCTGTTCTTTTCGGGGGCGGTTATGGGAACTACTCTGGCTGCTGCCGCTACGATTGGCATCATTGTTGTTCCTCTTTTAAATGATATGAAGCTGAAGCCGGAGATGATATGCGCGATGTGTTTGTCAGGCGCGTCCATGGGTTCGATTATGCCTCCCGTATCTAATTCCGTTGTGTTCGCGGCGGGCATGATGGGAATAGACGCTTTGGCGGCAATCCGGAAAACCTATCTATCGGTGGGTTTGGGGCTGGTGGTCGTGTGTTTTATATTCAGTAAAATTTATGTCGGAAAAAAATACAGGCTTCCGGAGGAACTGATTCCCAAAGAAAAAATATCCGACCTGTTAAAGAGCGGATGGAAAAAACTGATTCCGATAGGAATATTGTTTCTGCTTACGGCGCTGGCCAGTATTCCGGTTTTTAGTCTGGATGTCCTGAAACTCATACTGGAAAAGCTTGTCGGAACGACTGTGTGGAGGCGTTTTGCGCTGATTCCGATTCTGGGAAAGCTGACAAATACGGTTGTACTGGCTCTTGTGCTTTGTTCGGTGATTAGTTTTTTTATGTCAGGCGGACCGTGGAAAGAACGGATTGAAACAGTGGCCTCATCCTGTCGTACGGTAAAAGGAACGTTGCTGTTAACGGTTGTCATGGCATTCTTCATCGCTTCTTATACGGCAGGCGGCCAGGTTGAACTGATCATGACCTGGGCATCCGGCTTATCCGGGCATATGCTGATCTGGGGCGGGGCGATTTTGTTCCTGTTTTTTGGAATGCTGCTGGGCAGTCAGGCAAATTCCATGGCATTGCTGATCCCGATCTTCGCGCCTGCGTTTATGGGGGCAGGCATTTCTGAGGTAAATACGTGTGCGGCAATCAGCCATCTTGCGATGGCGGGACAGGGAATGCCTCCGGCGGACACGAACGCGTTTGCGATAGCAGGTATCGTGGAAGGGGTTCTTCATAAAAAGGTAAATGCGCAGAAAGCGATGCTGTACAGTCTTCCCTACTGTATTTATCTTGCCGTAGCCGGCCTGGCTTTCTGCTACCTTTAATGATCAATGTGAAACTGACATGATATAACCTAAAAGTATAAACTGATAAACAAAACGAGACTTCTGCGGAGGCCTCGTTTTGTTTATACTGTCTGCAGAGCGATATGCAAAACAGCAGTTCGCCTTCCGGTTCAGGGAACCCGGGAGGGAGGCTGCGGGGTTATTGGATCAACGAGGAGGAAATCGGATGAAAATGAAAAAAACCGTAAACATCATCAGCTGCATATTGGCAGCAGCGCTGCTGATCGGATTGGCCGGATGCGGCCGGTCGGGTTCGGGGCAGTCCGGCAGAGGGCCGTCCGGTACGGTTTCCGCAGCGCCGGAACAAGAAGAAAGTCAGGCGGATACCATGGCAGACAGCAGTGAAACGTCGGCAGGGCAGCAGGCCGGTGGACAAGAGGAATCGCATGGAGAGAGCAGCGCCGCTTCCGGCAGCAATATCCTGATCGCTTACTTTGCCGAGGCGGAAAACAGCGAGGTGGACGCGATTTCTTCTCCCAGCGTTACGGTGGTGAACGGGGAAACAAAGGGACGTATGCGGGCGCTGGCCGACATGATCCGGGCGGAAACGGGCGGCGACATTTTTTCCATTCAGACCTCAGTGGATTATCCGGGGGAGATCGGGGCGCTGATCGACTACGCGGCGGATGAGCAGGATGATGAGGCCAGGCCGGAGCTTACCAGCCATATTGAGATCCTGGACGATTATGACATTATTTTTGTGGGTTTCCCTAATATGGAGTAAGGTTTTGAGAGTGTATTGTGTGTATAGTGTATGAAAATAGCAGAAAATAGAAACTGTATACACAAATAACGAAAAATTGTATATATTGTGGTAACTGGCTTTGGAGTAGAGAATCAGAAGTCAGTTTTATTTTGCTCTAATCTAGAAAATAGCTTGATTTACTATAGGATTCTGAATATAAAAGTGATATAATTGCCATATGTTCTTAAGGAGGTAATACTATGCGTTACGTAATGATAGATACAAATATTTTTATTGATATGATAATTGATCGTAAACATAATGTTTCAGATAAGTTAGTAGAATCATTTATAAAATTGCTGGATTATGATGAAATTAAGCTAGTTATTCCGGCAATAGTTGTACATGAAACAAATAAGCATATTGACGAACAACTGTCTGAAGGCATTAAATGATATTTATGGTATCAACGGTTATAAAATAGAAGGTCTGGAAATTAAGGAATATAAAAATAATTCTAAGAAGCAATTAAATGAGCTTCTTTCAAAATATGAGAGCAAAAAAGAAGATTACTTGCAAGAGATAAAATCCATAATAAAAAAAGTCTTTGAACATAAAAATTGTATTATTATTGACGATACGGAACAATTACGTTCCTTATGCATGAAAAGGCGCCATTCCACATTGAAAAGAAAGAGTCTTATGCAGATGGAATGATTGTCGAAACATTATTGCATCTTCAGGAGTTTGTTACATTAGAAGAAGATGACAACATTACTTTTGTTACAGGGAATACATCTGATTTTTCATCTTCTGAAAATAAAAGGGAATTTCATAAGGATATTTTAGATGATTTAGTAAAAATAAGGCTAGATGAAAAAACGAAATATATTCTTTCATTTAGTGAGCTAATAGGCAGAGAATTGGCTCAAGAAGTTCAGAATGCTAATTTGAAAGACGATTTTGAAAAGGAAATGCAGGAACATGAAGAATACGAAAAGAGCCAATGGTATTCAGATATTGAGGATACGGATCGAGAGTCAGTGGGTTTAACAGCGTTAGGAAGTTTTGAAGATGAATTT
>CAJTTU010000072.1 GCA_910579325.1 uncultured Lachnospiraceae bacterium
GGTTGGACAATATTTTTTATACTAATTTATGTATTAGTTTGTCTGCGTCTCTTGACTTCACTACCAAATAATGATAAATTATAGATAATGAATAATTAACAAGTCTGCTGCTCCGGAACCTTTTGTGGGGATTAGTGGTTTTCAGATGGAAAACAGCCTCATTTTAAGCAATCTTTACTAAAAACAAAGGGAGCGGAGCATTACCCAAATAGGAGCGTTTTTCCGGAAAAGACCGGAAAACGCCGTATAGCCAATCATATAAGGAGGAGGTCCTATTATGACGCATACGATTGCTGTTGCAGGCAAAGGCGGTACCGGCAAGACCACCACATGCGGATTAATAATCGACTATCTGTGCAAACAGAAAAAAGGCCCGATTCTGGCCGTGGACGCGGATGCGAACTCAAATCTGAACGAGGTGCTGGGCGTGGAAGTACAGCTGACGTTAGGCGCCCTTCGGGAAGAGATTGCACAGGCGGAGCTGAAGGTTGACAACCCGATTCCCTTGGGGATGTCAAAGAAGGATTATACGGACTGGAAGTTTAATTCCGCAATTGTGGAAGAGGACGATTACGATATGCTGGTCATGGGGCGTTCCCCGGGGCAGGGCTGTTATTGTTTTGTGAATGATCTGCTGAGAGCGCAGATCATGCAGTGTGCTCAGAACTACAGATATGTAGTTGTTGATAATGAAGCCGGCTTGGAGCATATCAGCAGAGGTACCTTGCCGAAAATGGATACGCTGCTTTTAGTCAGTGATTGTTCCAGGAGAGGTATTCAGGCAGTGGCAAGGGTGGATGAGATGGTGAAGGAGATGAATCTGAAGCCGTCCACAGTAAAATTGATCGTAAATCGGGCGCCTGACGGAAAGCTGAATGAAGGCGTGATGGAAGAGATAGAGAAACACGGCCTTGACCTGGTGGGAGTGATTCCTCAGGACGAAACGATTTATGATTATGACTGCTTTGGCAAAGCTACATCAAAGGTACCGGATGATAACCCGGTCAAGCTGGCTGTGCAGGAGATTATGAAGAAGCTGGGCTTCTAGTAGTCGAGATGCCGTATGTAACCCATTAACCCAAAGTAAAGAAGAAAAAGGAGTATTGAATGGAAACGAATGCATTACTTTACACACACGAAGAGTTAGAAGTCGAGTACGCGAAACTGCAGGAAGTGGCTGAGAAAAAAGGCGCCAGCACATGGCAGATGAGAGTAAAACAGCAGACGCCTCACTGTAAGTTTGGTGAGCAGGGTATCTGCTGCCGTATCTGTTCCATGGGTCCCTGCCGTATCACCGCGAAAGCTCCCAGAGGTATCTGCGGATGTGATGCTCACGGTATCGTAGCAAGAAATTATCTGCGTTTCACCCTCGGCGGAACTGCCGCTCACTCTGACCATGGTCGTGAAATCTGCCATACGCTCCATGAAACTTCCGCTGACGGAAACTACAAGGTAAAAGATCCCGAGAAGCTGTTAAAGCTTGCTAAGGAGTGGGAAGTTGAGACAGAAGGCAGAGATATCTACGATGTGGCCCATGATGTAGCTTATGTTGGCCTGATGGAATATGGTAAGCCTTTCGGTACTCAGAGATTCTTAAAGAGAGCAACGAAGGAAAGACAGGAGACCTGGGAGAAGGCTGAGATTTCACCCCGCGCGATCGACCGTGAAGTTGCTACCGGTATGCACATGACTCATATGGGATGTTCCTCTCTTCCCGAAGCGCTGATCAGACAGGCATTCCGTTCCGGTTTGTCAGATGGATGGGGCGGTTCCATGATGGGTACCGAGTTCTCCGATATCTTATTCGGAACTCCGATGCCGATGGATACCGAAGCAAACCTTGGCTGCATCGACAAAGATTATGTAAATATCGTGGTTCATGGCCATGACCCGTCCCTGTCCGAGATGATCGTTGAGTATTCCCAGGACAAAGAGATGGTTGAACTGGCAAAGGCTGCCGGTGCAAAGGGTATCAACATCGTAGGCGTTTGCTGTACCTCCAACGAAGTAGCTATGCGTCATGGTATTCCTATGGCCGGTAACTTCTTACAGCAGGAGAACTGCGTGCTGACAGGCGCAATCGAAGCCGTAGTAGTAGATATCCAATGTATCTTCCCCGCATTAGGGCCGCTGAGCAAGTGCTTCCATACCAAGTTCATCACGACTTCCCTGATTGCGCAGATGCCTGAGTCCAACTTCATCCATTTCAACGTGGAGAACGCCGGCGAGAACGCTAAGGCGATCGTAAAAGAAGCTGTTGAGAACTTCAAGAACAGAGATCAGGAAGCTGTTTATATTCCTCAGCTGAAGAAGAAAGCAACCGTTGGTTATTCCTGCGAAGGTATTATCAGCCGTCTGGATACCGTTACCAACTCTCAGGTAGACGAGATCGGTACATGGCAGCCGCTGGTTGACTGTATCACCTCCGGCGTACTTCGCGGCGCAGTTGCTATGGTAGGCTGCAACAACCCTAAGGTTCGTGCTGACTACGCTCACGTAGAGCTGATGAAGAAGCTGCTGAAGAACGATATCATCCTGGTTCTGTCCGGATGCTCCGCACAGGCTGCCGCAAAGGCCGGTCTGATGTGCAAAGAAGCAAAAGAGCTCTGCGGCGACGGCCTGAAGAGAGTTTGCGAGCTGGCAGACATTCCTCCCGTATTACATATGGGTTCCTGCGTTGATATCAGCCGTATGATGCTGCTGGTAAATGAAGTTGCAAAACAGTGGGGTGTTGATGTTCCTCAGCTGCCCGTAGTTGGCTGTGCTCCCGAGTGGATGTCCGAGAAAGCCGTATCCATCGGTAACTACGTAGTATCTACCGGTATCGATACCTTCTTAGGCGTTATTCCTTACACCGAGGGTTCCGATGTGGTAACCGACCTGCTGACAAACGGCGTTAAGGATTGGGTAGGCGCTTCCTTCACCTTCGAGACTGACATCGAGAAATTAGGCGATGCCATGATCGACAGAATTGAAGAAAAGAGAACTGCACTGGGAATCTAATATATTAAATTAGAAACAGAGGTCATGTATCATGAAAATTGCGGTAACTGGAAAAGGCGGCGTAGGTAAGACAACATTTTCCTCAATTTTAGCCAGGCTTTATGCCGAGGAAGGAAAGAGTGTGCTGGCGGCGGACGTAGATCCGGATGCGAATCTGGGATTGGCGCTTGGATTTACCGAGGAAGAAGTGGAAAGCATCACTCCGATCTCCGAGATGAAGAATCTGGTACAGGAGCGTACGAATGCGTCTCCCGACGGGCGGTTCTTTAAGATCAACCCGAAGGTGGACGATATTCCGGACAAATACGCGAAGACATGCAACGGCGTGAAACTTCTGGTGCTGGGTACGGTGGATACCGCCGGCGCAGGCTGCGTATGTCCTGAGCATGTGATTCTCAAACGTCTGATTTCCCATCTGGTACTCCACAGCGACGATGTGGTGATTATGGACATGGAAGCCGGCCTGGAACATCTGGGACGGGGGACGGCTCAGGATATGGAGCAGTTCGTGGTCGTGATCGAGCCGGGAGCCAGGAGCATTCAGACCTACAAAAACGTGAAGCGTCTCGCTACCCAGCTTGGCATCAAGCGTGTCAGGGTGGTTGCGAACAAGGTGCGGAACACAGAGGATGAGGCGTATATTAAGGAGCGTATCCCTGAGGAGGATCTGTTGGGCTTTATGCATTACAATCAGGATGTGATCGACGCCGACCGGAAGGGTCAGTCACCCTATGATTTCAGTGAGACCGCGATTAATGAGGTGCGTGCCATCAAAGAACGTCTTGAAAAATAATACGAACCATCCGGCGGCGTAAAGCCGGATGGCGGAAATAAATCCGAAGAATAAGTTGGAGGTAAAATCGTGACATTAATTAGTAGAGTATTCAGCGGTGCTGATCAGTGGTATGAGCAGGCAACGAAAAGCGTAGAGGACGCAATCGCAAAATATGGCGCAGAACAGGCAGTGTCACTTCCCGATACGGCATACAGCTTACCTTGTATTTATGCTATGCTGGGTCTGAAAGTTGGTACGCTGGCTGAGTTAAAGGCAGTTCTGGAAGGACAGATCAAAGATCTGATGACCAGAAATCTTCGTGTAAAGGATGTTTTCACATCAGGTATCGGCTCAGCTCTTTGCTGTGAAGTAATCGAGACATGTAAATATATCGAAGGAAAGCCTTACGAAGAGCCCATTCACGGACATCTGTCCGATGCTGAGATCCGTGAGATCGGTCTTCCTCTGGTAGTTGATGATATCCCGGGTGTGGCTGTTATCATCGGCGGCGCTCCTTCCGCAGAAGAAGCAAAAGAACTGGTAAAAGGTTATCAGGGCAAAGGTATCATGGTATTCATGGTTGGCGACATCATCGATCAGTGTGTTGCTCAGGAAGTGAACATGAACTTCAAGATTCGTATCATCCCTTGCGGATACGATCTGTCTTCCGTAATCCATGTAGTATCCGTTGCTCTGAGAGCAGCCCTGATCTTCGGCGCAATCGAGCCCGGCGACTGGGATGGAATGTGGCAGTACACGATGAAACGTGTACATGCGTTTGTAAACGCATTCGAGCCTGTTGACGATCAGACCGTAGCCTGCGGTGCCGGCGCGATCCAGTTAGGCTTCCCTGTAATCACCAACCAGGAAGACAATATCTGGAATATTCCGAAGTCCCTGATCATCCAGAAGGATACGAAGAAATTCGACGCTACCTCTCTGGAAGCAAGAGACATCAAGATCAAATTCGTTCAGATGGATATTCCCGTATCCTTCGCTCCTGCATTCGAGGGTGAGATCATCCGTAGAAAAGAAATGCAGATCGAGTTTGACGGTTCCGATCCGAACCAGAACGGTTTCGAGTTGGTTCGTACCCTGCCTATGGCTGACGTAGAAGATCACAAGATCGAGCTGATCGGACCTGACTTCGACGAGATGGAAGTTGGCAGCAAGCAGTCCATTTGCTACGTAGTAGAGGTGGCCGGCAAGAACATGCAGAGCGATTTTGAGCCCGTGTTCGAGCGTAAATTCCATAACTTCATCAACTGTCTGGAAGGTATCATGCATACCGGACAGCGTGACCTGATCCGTATCCGTATCAGCAAGACCGCTTATGAGGCAGGCTTCCGTGCAAAACACATCGGTGAAGTATTATATGCCAAGGTTAAGAGCGAGTACGCTTCGGTAGTAGATAAATGCCAGGTTAAGATCATCACTGATCATGACATGGTAGAGCAGCACAGAAAAGACTGGGCACAGGCCGCTTATGACAAGCGTGACGAGAGACTTCTGTCCCTGACTGACGAGAGCGTAGACGTATACTACACCTGCACCCTCTGTCAGGCTTTCTCTCCTTCCCACGTATGCGTGGTTACTCCCGAAAGACTTGGTCTGTGCGGCGCCGTTTCATGGCTGGATGCAAAGGCTACCAACGAGCTGGAGCCTACCGGAGCCTGCCAGATCATCGAGAAGAAGGGTGTGATCGATGAGAGACTGGGCGCTTACGAAACCGTAAATGAAGCGGTGAATAAGTACTCCAGAGGCGCTCTGGAAAGAGTAACGCTGTACTCCATCATGGAAGATCCTATGACCAGCTGCGGCTGCTTCGAGTGTATCTGTGGTATCGAGCCTATGTCCAACGGCGTAGTAATCGTAAACAGAGAGCATGTAGGCGTTACTCCTCTGGGCATGACCTTCGCGGATCTGGCTTCCATGACCGGCGGCGGTGTGCAGACTCCTGGTTTCATGGGTCATGGCAAGAGCTTCATCGGTTCCAAGAAGTTCATGGCTGCTGAAGGCGGTATCGAGAGAATCGTATGGCTGCCCAAGGCGCTGAAGGAGCAGGTAGCTGACAAGCTGAACGCTTCCGCAAAAGAGCTGTACGGCGTAGATAACTTTGCTGATATGATCGCTGACGAGACCGTTTGCGAGGAAGATCCTGAAGCATTGTTCGCGTTCTTAACAGAAAAAGGTCATCCTGTACTGAACCTTGAGCCGTTGATGTAATATAATCTTACATAGGCACCAAGGGAAAAAAGAGGTTAAATTAATAACATCTGCTGGCGGAGGAGTCACCTCCTCCGTGAGCAGATAAATATATGAAAAGGAGGCAAATGAGGAATGCCGTTTAAATTAACACCACAACCTTTCAAAGCCGCAATCAAAGAAGTTGAAGTTGGATGCGGCGCAAAAGCCATTAAACTGGGAGGAGAAAAAACATTTCCTTTCTATGCATTTGATGCTGAGATGCCCAACGCTCCTAAGGTAGGCGTGGAAATCTCTGACTTGGGTTTTGAAAATGAAGTAGCTGGTATCAAAGACTTTTACGGGGATGTTACCAATGTTGTCGAGATGGCAAAGAAAGCAGCAGCTATGGAAGGTGCTGATTTTGTCGTTTTAAGATTAGAAGGTGCAGATCCCAACGGCGTAAACAAGTCTGTTGACGAGTGCGCAGAGCTGGCAAAAGCTGTTGCCGACGCAATCGATGCTCCTCTGGCAATCATGGGCTGCAAGAATGACGAAAAGGATGGAGAACTGCTTGTAAAGGTTTCCGAAGTACTGGAAGGCAAGAACGCTATGATCCTGTCCGCCAAGGAAGCAAACTACAAGACCATCGGCGCATCCGCAGGCATGGCTTACGGCCAGAAGGTTGGCGCAGAGTCTGCAGTAGATATCAACCTTGCAAAACAGCTGAACGTACTGCTGACCCAGCTGGGCGTTAAGGCTGAGTCCGTTGTGATGAACTGTGGTACTGCCGCTGCAGGTTACGGCTATGAGTATGTTGCTTCTACTCTGGACAGAACCAAAGCTGCTGCCCTGGGCCAGAACGACGATATGCTGCAGATGCCTATCATTACTCCTATTTCTACTGAGACCTTCGGCGTAAAAGAAGCCATTGCTTCTGAAGACGATATGCCTGAATGGGGAAGCCAGGAAACAAGAGCAATCGATATGGAAGTTGTAACAGCAGCTGCTTGTCTTGCCTCAGGATCAAATGCTGTAATCCTCAGACATCCTGCATCCGTTGCAACTGTATCAACGATGATTAAAGAATTGATGTAATTGAATACGGAAGGAGATTAAAAGATTATGGCGCTTACAGGTATCCAAATTTTCAAATTAACACCCAAGAAAAACTGCAAAGAATGTGGTAGCCCTACATGTATGGCTTTTTCTATGAAGGTTGCTCAGGGTGCGGTGACGATCGATAAATGCCCTCATATGTCCGAGGAAGCTCTGGCTCAGTTATCTGAGGCTACTGCTCCGCCGATGAAGACCATCACCATCGGTGCAGGCGATGAAGAGCATAAGCTGGGCGGCGAGACTGTTCTGTTCAGACATGAGAAAACCCTTGTTAGCAAAAACCTGTATGCCGTTAACTTAACGGCAGCAGATGATGCCGATGCGAAATTAGCTGCTATGACTAAAGTTGATTACGACCGTATCGGCGAGAGAATGTATGTTGAATTAGTAAACGTAAAATACACTGGCGAAGGCGCTGACGCATATGCAGCCCTGGTTCAGAAGGCTGCCGCTACCGGCAGAACTCTGGTTCTGGAGTGTGCTGATGCTGATGCTGCCAAAGCTGCTCTGGCTGTTTGCAAGGACAAAGGCCCGGTATTAAACGGCGCAAATCCTTCCAATTTCGAAGCTATGAGTGCAATCGCTACGGAGGCCGGCGTGGCTCTGGGCGTTACGGCCGATACTCTGGATGCACTGTATGATACAGTTGCAGCTTTAGAGAAGGCTGGAAACAAGAATCTGGTACTGGATGTTGGAACCGCTTCCATCAAGGATGCGTTCGGTAAGGCCGTTCTGATCAGAAGAGCTGCCCTGAAGGATGAGGACAGAACCTTTGGTTATCCTTCCATCGTGAACATCGGCGCTCTGGCTGCCGGCAAGCCCGAATTACAGGCTGCTCTGGCTGCCGTATTCACGCTGAAATACGGCTCCATCCTGGTTATGGAAGACATGAGCTATGCACAGGCTTTGGCTCTGTATGGCTTAAGACAGAACATCTACACCGATCCTCAGAAGCCTATGAAGGTTGAGCCGGGCATCTACCCGATCAATGGCGCTGATGAGAACTCCGTATGTGTAACGACCGTTGACTTCGCTCTGACCTACTTCGTAGTATCCGGCGAGCTGGAGCGTTCCGGCGTACCTTGTAACCTGCTGATCTCCGATGCAGGCGGTATGTCCGTACTGACCGCCTGGGCTGCCGGTAAGCTGAGCGCAGGCACGATCGCTAAATTCATCGAAGAGCACGAAATCGCTAGCAAGATCAAGAACAGAACGCTGATCATCCCTGGTAAGGTTGCTGTCCTGAAAGGTGAGATGGAGGCGAAGCTTCCTGACTGGAACATCGTTGTTGGTACCACCGAGGCTGTTCAGTTAGTGAAGTTCATGAAGGATTATAAATAATTTGTACATATCAGATTGTTTATGATCTGCCCGGGATGTGTATTTTCGGGGTTATGGTATTGGGGGCGTAACGGCCCCCGGTACTGAAATTACATAATTACTTAGTAAAAGGAGAGAAAGTATGGGAAGATTTATTATCATTGGGGAGAGAATTCACTGCATCTCACCTGTAATCCGTGAGGCTATGAATACCATGAATCCGGAGCCGATCCTGGCACGTGCGAAAGAGCAGCTGGATGCGGGCGCTACCTACATCGACGTAAACATCGGACCTGCTGAGAGCAACGGACCTGAGCTGATGAGCTGGGCTGTTAAGCTTCTTCAGGAGAACTTCGACAATGTTCCGCTGGCTCTGGATACGGCTAACAAGGCTGCAATCGAGGCTGGTATCGCTGTTTACAATCGTGACAAGGGCAAACCCATCGTTAACTCCGCTGACGCCGGCGACAGACTCAGCTATGTTGACCTGGCTGCTGCCAACGATGCAATCGTTATCGCTCTGTGCTCCAAGGGCGCTGTTCCCGGAAGCTTAGACGAGATCATGGGATTCTGCCAGGAGCTGTTAGAACATGGTATGATGCTGGGCATGGAGCCTACGGATATGTGGTTTGACCCGTTATTCCTGGTTGCAAAGGGAATGCAGGACAAACAGCAGCAGATTTTGGATGCAATCAAAGGATTCACTGAGATGGGCCTGAATTCCACAGGCGGTCTGTCAAACGTATCCAATGGTATGCCTAAGGAGTTAAGACACATCATGGATGCCGCTATGCTGGCTATGTCCATGGCAAACGGTCTGACCTCCGCTATCGTAAATCCTTGCGACAGAAGACTGATCGAGACGATGAAATCCTGCGATATCCTGAAAGACAACTATATGTATGCAGATTCCTACCTGGATCTGTAAGATATATTGTGTTTCAACAGATAGAGCGCATATGGTGCCTGTCCTGCTTTACAGGGCAGGCACTCTCTATATAAACACAGAAAAGAAGAATATACCCTCATTTAAGATGAAGTAGAGAATACTGCAAAGGAGGGTTTCCTGTGAAGATACTGACCAGGTAATACAAATCGCATGTAATATTACCTGATTCCTTAGTACTTAGAAGATTCCTGGTTCGGCGCATAAGATCGAATGAAATCGAAAAGAATAATGAAAAGAATCGTGAAAAAAATCACGAATAAAAATATAAATAACCGCTGTGCCGGACATTGACTGAGAATTGAAATCTGCCTGGCTTTGTACATGATGAGGACCGGTATTTCCATTACACAGTGTGCGAAAAGTATACGAAAATTTGAAAAGAAAGGTTTAGGACGTAGATTATGTTTCAAATAACTTTCAAATTTGAAAATGGAGATGATGTGATTGTTCATGCCCTGCAGGGAGAAAATCTTCTGGAAGTGGCAAGAAAAGCAAATGTGGCCATCGATGCCCCCTGTTCTGGCAATGCTTCCTGCGGTAAATGTCGGGTGAAGCTTCTTACCGGCGAGCTGGAGTCCCAGCAGACACGCCATATAACGGATGAAGAATATGCATCCGGATACAGGCTGGCCTGTGTCAGCAAGATTGTGGGAGACGTGTCGGTGGAGGTGCCGGATATCGCGTCTGCTTATAAGAGCCGTATGAAGGTGGCCGATTTAAGTTCTCCGGAAGAAATCGCGATTTTTGAGAAGACGAAAAGTCAGATTGTGGGTTCCGGCATTCAGATGGCGAATGATCTGTCCGTCGTAGAGATCCGGATGGATGAGCCTACTCTGGACGATACGATGCCGGACAATGAAAGACTGACCAGAGCCCTTCAGGAAGCGGGAGGCGTGGAGAATGTGAGACTTCCCTATTTTGTGATCAAAAAGCTTCCTGATGTGCTGCGTGACAGTCATTTTCATGTAAAATGTGTGGTTAAGAAAAATAAACATGGTTTTTATGTATATGATATAAGGGATGCCGCCGAGGATGTGAAGGTATACGGTTTGGCAGTGGATATCGGAACAACCACAGTTTCAGCCGTGCTGATGAATATGGAAAATGGCGAGATTATCGCCAAGGCATCCGCAGGCAACGGTCAGATCCGGTTTGGCGCAGATGTTATCAACCGGATTATCGAGTCCTGCAAGCCCGGCGGACGGGAAAAAATGCAGAAGGCCATCATTGAGGAGACGCTGAATCCGCTGACTTTAAGCATGTGCCAGAGCGCGAAGATTGGTCCTGAACAGATCTACCGGATGTGTGTGGCCTCCAACAGCACGATGAACCATCTGTTTGCCGGCGTGAATGCTGATCCTTTAAGATGTGAGCCTTATATTCCTGCATTCTTCGAGATGAACGGCTTTAAAGGGGCTGATCTGGGATTGGAGATTAACCCCAACGCCAGAATTATTATCGCGCCCAATATCGGCAGCTATGTGGGCGGCGACATTACCGCCGGGACTCTGGCCAGCATGATCTGGGATAAGCCGGAATTCTCCGTATTTATCGACCTGGGAACCAACGGTGAGATTGTGTTCGGCAATTCCGACTTTATGATGAGCTGCGCCTGTTCCGCGGGCCCTGCTTTTGAGGGCGGAGATATCAGCTGCGGCATGAGAGCCACCGACGGCGCCATCGAGGCCTGTACCATCGACGTCGAGACGATGGAGCCTTCCTACAGTGTGATCGGCGACGAGGGCGAAAAGCCGGTGGGTCTGTGCGGTTCCGGTATCATCGACGTGATCAGCGAACTGTTCCGCTGCGGCATTATCAATGCCAAGGGTCTGTTTGTCAGAGAAGGAAAACGGGTGCGTCATGACGAGTTCGGCATGGGCAGCTATGTTCTGGCCTTTAAGGAAGACGCTGGTTCCGTGAAGGATGTGGAGATCACCGAGGTGGATATCGATAACTTTGTCCGGGCCAAGGGCGCGATTTTCTCCGGAATTAACGTGATGTTAGAGTCTCTTGGCTTTGACGTATCTGTTCTGGAGCATGTGTACGTGGCCGGCGGAATCGGAAGCGGCATCAATATGAAGAATGCCATCAGCATTGGTATGCTGCCGGATATTCCGCTGGAGAAGTACGAGTATATCGGAAATTCTTCTCTGTCCGGCGCTTATACGATTCTTCTGTCAAGAGAAGCGGAAGAAAAAGTACATGAGCTGGGCAGAAATATGACCTATATGGAACTGAGCACTCATCCGGGATATATGGATGCTTTTGTGGCAGCCTGCTTTATCCCTCATACGGATGCGTCCCTGTTCCCGTCGCTGGCAAATAAGTAATAAGAGGTAACGATGAATTTAGAATACGAAAAAGACAACCTGGAACGAGTTCCCTTTGAATACTATCTGGCCGAGTACCAGAAATTAGACCCGAAAGAGGTGGAAGAACGGTGCGGTTTTCCCTATGACGAGGAGAAGCAGGAGTTTACCGTACGGTTTCTGATGAAACCTTACACAGTCAGCTTTCCCGCCTATGAGATTCATCCGGTAAACGCTTCCGAGGGAGAGTATCTGGCGCTTTTGGAAACCATGGGAGCCAAAATTCTGCTGCTGCATCACATGGTATCCGGTCGTCTGACCCCTGCCGGCGGCCAGTTTCTGTCGTACAGGGATCTGCCGTCAGGGGAGACCTATTTCCGCCAGTTCCACGGCAGATGTATTCTCCGGCTGACCTACGGTTTTGGGTTTAAGCCGGATGCCTTCCGCAAAGGAATGGAAGCCATGGGCGCAAAAGAAGTGAAGATGGGAGACCATGCCTATCAGTTCGAGATTTTGGACCAGTTAAGCGTGATCTTTATTCTCTGGGAGGGAGACGAGGAATTCCAGCCCTCCGTCCAGATTCTGTTTTCCGATAACTTCCCTCAGGCCTTTGAAGCGGAGGATGTGGCTCATATCGGGGATATTTCGATTGGTGCGCTGAAAGAACTGGCGAAGCGGGTGTAAGAGAGTAAACAAAAGGCGGCTTTTAGCTCCATTTATGTCAGATATGCCGGTGTTATTCCGTATGGTATGATAACACCGGCATATCGCAAGCAGCATTGACGGTATCTTTGAATTGACAATTGACCGGAATTCAGGCATTTTTAATGGCAAGATAAAACTTTTGCTCCGCCGGGATGCACAGGGGCTGCCCCGGCGAAGCGAAGGTACGCAAATGCGTTATAGGCTCAGTGAAACAGCCTGTAAATCTCAGGCCGTATATTTAAAGTAATAAATAACATAATAATATCAATACCGCGTTACCGACACCCGTTTCCCCAGCCGTTCCATCAGCTTTTTTAACTGCCTGGCAATCTGGTTCCTTGAGTGAAGGCTGAACGCCAGATCGGAGTTCTGGTAAGCCTCGTTAACGGCGGTGCCCAGGATGATTTCCAGCTCGCTGCAGTCTTCCAGCAGCGTTTTGGCCACCATGGAGCCGCCGTTGTCTTTGTCCAGCTCCAGAAAATAATCTTCTTCCATTTCTCCGTTGTTATCCGTATACTGGCGCAGTAAGGCCAGCGTCCGGCTTAAGGTCAGCACGCCCTCCGTGGTCAGGTCGATGCCGTCGATATGGGAGATGGGGGGAATATCCGGGTCCGGCGTCTGGTCCGTTACGTCCGTGATTTTTTTGCCCAGAACCCGGGAGACGATTTTGGCGCTGGTTCCGCCGCAGACGATGCGTAAGGAATCTCCCTCCATCAGCCGGCGGACTGCCGCTTCATCGTCCTCTTTACTGCGGGGCGGCCCGGTCATCAGCTTTACTTTTTTCACTTCCGTAATCCGCATAACGGCCACGGTGGTGTCGTCGCCGGGATGGCCTTCATATAAATCGTCGCAGGCCTGACAGAGCATTGTGGCCAGCCTTGAAGCGGATTTTGTGATCCGGGCGGTTTTCAGGGCGTAGGCGGCCATATTGTCCCAGGTCCAGTCAAGGTTCATCAGGTCGCCTGCGCCGGCATAAATGGTTCCGTCGCTGAGCAGGGCAAAAGCGTCCCCCAGCTTGACCTGGAAACGATATTCGTTAATCTGTTTCCCGGCGATCTCCCTTGTATTCTGAGGAATCGGCACAAGCGCTCCGTCTCTGATAAAGATACAGGATGGATTGTCATACTCCACCAGATAAGCTTCTCCGCTGTCAAATACCTGGAGAATGCTGAACGTGGCATAGGCCACAAGCCGTTCCTGGCAGATCGGCAAAGTTTTCGCGACGGTTTCCACACAGGAATCCAGATCGGCGCCGTTTAAAAACATGGTGCCCAGGATTTTTGAGGTAAGGGTGGCCAGGATATTCGCCTTTACGCCGCTTCCCATGCCGTCGGCCAAAATCAGGATTGTGGAGTTTTTGGTGCGCAGGATTTCCACTTTATCCCCGCACAGTTCTTCATGCATTTTATTCAGGCTTTTATATGCAACATCTACATTGATATTCATGGCTTTCTTCTTTCTGACACAGGTTTATACGCAAGAGTTACTCATCATCCTCGTCCAGCAATGTTTTGCACATATTGGTCAGCGTTACCTTGGTTTCCGCCGTGGTTTCTCCCAGAAGACCGGCAATCTGCTGGACCACGGTCATCTGTTTGTCGATCACCTTCTGCGCCAGCTCTACGGTTTCCAGCTTTTTCATATAATCTTCCATAGCCTGCTCTTCTTCTTTGGTGATGTCGATCAGAATCGCCAGCACGGCGTCATGTTTTTTGATATAGACCAGGTTTACGATAGCGGTAAAGCCGTAGTCCGGAAATTTTACCTTCTTATTATGTAACGATTGTTTCTGTTCAAATACCCACTCAAAATCATCGGTATCGATTAACTGGAACAGATAGGTTTCCAGCGCTTCTTTGTGATTCAGGTGAAAATGCTTTTGCGCAGCCTTGGAAAACTCCAGAATTCTCAATTCCCTGTCTACGACAATAGTCATGTTCGGCGAGGTCTCCAGAATCAGATTGGCCAGCGATTGTGCTTTTTCCGTGATATAGGGAATGCACATGGAAGCCTCCGCTTTGTCCTGGAAAACGGCGATGGCTTTTTCCCGGCAGGTGGGGTAGCCGCAGGCGCCGCAGTCAAGCTCATCCTCCCTGGTGGATTTTCCCACTTTGGACAGAATTTTCCGGATCTGAGCTTCCGTGGGCATGGCCTTGTTGGGGGAAAGGTCCCGGAAGGCCCTGGACATGGAGAAATGGGCCGCGTCAAAATGAAGCAGGGCATCCTCGGCAGGAACAGGTTCCACGTCCTCTTCCAGTTCCACCCGGGAGCGGAAGCGGGCCAGCTTGGCTTTGCCTGTCATGGGTCCCTGGATGCATCCGCCTTCGCAGGCGCTCATCTCGATAAAACAGCGGGACAGATCGCCGGTCAGCAGGTCCTCGCATAAATCGATGCAGTTGGCTACGCCGTCCACGGAGAATTTCCGGTAGGTTTCCCGTTCCGGAGTGCCGGAGCTGTTAATCGAAGTGAGGATGCCGCCTGTTATGGGATAGAGGCGGTTGGCGCCGGGACCCTGTTCCGGCAGCGGCAGCGGATCGCAGGCTTTCACGGAAATCTGTTCCTTTCGGAGCCATTGTTTTACTTCGTGGAAGTTTAATACGGCGTCCACATCCATTTGGGGGTCATTTTCATAAGCCTCCGCTTTTTTGGAAATACAGGGGCCGATGAAGACCACTTTGATATCCGGGCCGTATTCCTGTTTCAGCAGCCGGGCGTGAGCGGTCATGGGAGAGATAACGGGAGCCAGATAGGGAATCAGAGCAGGGTAATAGGTTTCGATCAGCAGGTTTACGCTGGGACAGCAGGTGGTGATAATATTGGCCATGGTTTTCTGCTCTAAAAGCTTCCGGTATTCGTTGGTCACTAGCGCGGCGCCTTCCGCGGTTTCCCGCACGGCGGTAAAGCCCAGCCGTTTCAGGGCGCTGAATACCTGCCCTGGTTTTTTGTAAGAAAACAGACTGTGATAGGAAGGGGCCAGGGAAACAACCACGGGGATTTCCAGGGAAATCCATTTTTTTACTTTTTCCAGGTCGCTGACATAGGTTTTGGCGTCCTGGGGACATTCGTTCAGGCAGTCACCGCATAAAATGCAGGAGTCCTCCATAATCTGGGCCTGCTGGTCTTTGACCGTGATCGCCCGGACCTGGCAGACACGTACACACCGGTAGCAATGGCTGCACTGGGTCGGTTTGAAATTAATCGCTCGCATGGGATTGATCCTTTCTATTTGTTAAATTCTGTTCTTTTTCGATTCCAGTATAGCACGTTTTTGCGGGATGTAAAGACAGATTGTTTCGGGAATTTCTCCGGCGGGAATCATTGGCGGTTTCCGTGTAAAATCCAATGGAACTGGGCATAATTTTTATCAGCGTGACAGAAAAATGTGAGAATAATACGGGAAGGGAAAGAAGCCAATGGATATTTTTAACGTACTTGCGCTGATCGGGGGATTAAGTCTGTTTTTGTTCGGCATGAGCCTGATGGGGCAGGCGCTGGAGCGTCGGGCCGGGGGAAGCCTCCGCGCCCTTCTTGGCAGGCTTACCACAAATAAAGCCGTCGGCCTTTTGACGGGACTTGGCATTACGGCGGTGATTCAGAGTTCTTCGGCAACCACGGTTATGGTAGTGGGGTTTGTAAATTCCGGTCTGATGACCCTTTCACAGGCCGTCAATGTGATTATGGGGGCCAATATCGGCACTACGGTGACGGCATGGGTGCTGAGCCTTGCGGGAATCGACAGTGGCAATCTGTTTGTAAAGCTTTTGAAGCCATCCTCTTTTACGCCGGCGCTGGCTCTGATCGGCATTATATTTTACATGTTCCGGGAAAATGATAAAAAAAGGGATACCGGAATGATTCTGCTGGGCTTTGCCACGCTGATGTACGGTATGGAATCCATGTCGGAAGCCGTTTCCGGCCTGGGGGATATCCCCGGGTTCCAGAATCTTTTTCTGATGTTCCGTAATCCGGTGCTGGGGGTGCTGGCGGGGACAGTTTTGACGGCTGTCATCCAGTCCAGTTCCGCTTCGGTGGGCATTCTGCAGGCGCTGGCCGTTACCGGGCAGGTGTCTTACGGCGCGGCGATTCCGATTATCATGGGACAGAATATCGGCACCTGCGTGACAGCCATGCTTTCCTCGATCGGGGCCAATAAAAACGCCAAGCGGGCCGCCGCGGTGCATCTGTCCTTTAACGCCGCGGGCACCGCAGTCTGGCTCACGGTCTTCTGCCTGATCAAAATGATCTGGAATCCCTTCTTTCTTTACGGGGCAGCTTCCCTGTTCGGCATAGCCGTGGCCCACTCCGTTTTCAATATATTATGTACGATTCTGCTGCTGCCGCTGTCCGGAATGCTGGTAAAGCTGGTAAACCGGCTGATTCCCGACGCTGACCGTCCGGAAGCCCAGCCGGAGCTGGACGAGCGTCTGCTTGCCGCGCCCTCCATCGCTTTGGAGCGCTGTAATGAGGTGACGGCGGATATGGCAAAGACCGCCGTGTCCGCATTGAGGGAGAGTATGGTCTGCCTGCGTGATTATTCCCTGGAACTTGCGAAGTCCGTCCGCTTAAAAGAAGAAAAGACCGATTATTATGAGGATATTCTTGGAACCTATCTTGTGAAATTAAGCGCAAGACAGATCAGCGGTCCTGACAGCGCGAAGGCGGCGATGCTTTTAAAGCTGATCGGAGATTTTGAACGGATTTCCGACCATGCGGTGAATATTTTGGAGTCGGCAGAGGAGATGCGGGGCAGGGCGGTTAAGTTTACGGAGGAGGCGCTGTCCGAATTAAAGGTGATTGTGGCCGCGGTCAATGAAATTATGGAATTATCCCTTGGCGCTTTTTTGTCCGACGATCCGAAAACGGCTTTTATGGTGGAACCGCTGGAGCAGGTAATCGATCATCTGAAAGAGCAGATGCGCACACGCCATATTCTCCGGCTGCAGCAGGGCGTCTGTTCCATCGGCGCAGGCTTCGTGTGGTCGGATCTGCTGACCGACCTGGAACGGGCCGCCGATCATTGTTCCAATATTGCCGGATGTGTGATCGATATGCAACAGAACAATATGAATATCCACGAATCCCTGCGCAGTATCCGAAACGACAGCGAGGATTTTCAGCGGGAATACAGGGCCTATGCCGCAAAATATTCTTTTATGGAGAAATAGAAATAAAAAAAGATAAAAAAGTCGAAAAAAAGTGTTGACAGGAAGAAAAAGCTGTGGTATTCTATATGAGCTGCCGGGGGGGAACACCTGAGACGGCAGAGAGAAATAAGACAGAACCTTGATAATTGAAC
>CAJTTU010000073.1 GCA_910579325.1 uncultured Lachnospiraceae bacterium
CATCTTTATTTATTTACAACAATTAAAATACATCATTTCTCCGATAAATGCAAGCACTTTTTTCCCATATCCATATAATTTGTGGTTATGGCTTTTATGCCTGCAGGTAAATCCTTTGAACTTTTACCATTTTTTCAGGCTTTGCCACTTTATTCGATCTTTACCCCCTGGACGATAAAACGGCCGTTATTCACATTCGTACAGGTGGACAATGTAATAATCTGGTCATCCGGGTCCACGCCTATCCCAGTATTGATCACGGACCAGGACTGCATCAGGGCAATATAATTCATAAAATCTTCGTCATCGGCAAAGCCGTACTGGTAAGCCTCGCTGCTTTCTCCCGTCCGGAACGCGGCAAAAATGGCATAGACAGAAACGCCTTCTTCCGTATAAATACTGAAATATCTGTGCTGCTCAAAAAATGCCTGATCCTCATACTGCATCAATGTGGCAAACATTGTGTTGTTCTTGATATTATGACCGTAGATAATGATATTTTTCGCGTCCCAGCCTTCCTCATTCTCCGCCGCCATAAAGATAGTCCCGGCTTTATTCTGGGTTCCATAAAAGGTATGGGTCAGATAATAGGTGTTATCAGCGCCCTGGACAATCGGATAATTGATATTGTCGTTCATGGCAAGCCAGCCGATATAATCCTTATTGATCTCACGCAGCTTTTCATGGCCGATGTCAAAGGAAAGGGCGGCATTCTGCCCGGTACCTTCCGTCTCATCCTCCTGTCCGCCGGCATCCGGCTGAAACCCCTCCGGTACCACCGGCGGCAGCGTATCCGCATAGACATCCTGGGCCAGCCTGTCATATTCGTTCTCGCCCACTTTATATTCCATTACGCTGCGGTACAGCTGGATTCCCGAAAATACGAACACCGCCGCCAACAAAAGTAAAACGATCCATTTGATTTTATGCCCCATGATTGTCTCCGTCCGTTTATAATGAAACTATGCATTCCGTATCATTTTTGTGCATTGCAAAATGTATTGCCAGTCATGAAACGGACAGCAATACTCAGGCTTTTCCCACAGAATCGAACAGTTCCAGCTTCTCTTTCACGGTCTCCTTGATGGCCTCCGCGCCGGGCGCAAGCAGTTTTCTGGGATCATAACCCTTACCCTTCTGATCCTTACCTTCCTCCACATACTTTCTGGTAGCGGCCGCGAAGGACAGCTGGCACTCCGTATTTACATTAATCTTGCTGACGCCTAAAGAAATGGCCTTTTTAATCATATCTGCCGGAATACCCGTGCCGCCGTGAAGCACCAGGGGCATTTCCCCTACCTTCTCATTCACTGCAGCCAGAACGTCAAAATTCAGGCCCTGCCAGTTCTCCGGATACTGTCCGTGGATATTGCCGATGCCGGCTGCCAGAATATCGATGCCAAGATCCGCGATCATCTTGCACTCATTGGGATCGGCGCACTCGCCCATGCCAACTACGCCGTCTTCTTCGCCGCCGATGGAGCCCACCTCGGCCTCCAGGGAAATTCCTTTTTCCTTACAGATCCTTACCAGCTCGCGGGTCTTCTCCACATTCTCCTCGATGGGATAATGGGAGCCGTCGAACATAATGGATGAGAAGCCCGCCTCGATACATTTCAGGCAGCCTTCGTAAGTGCCGTGATCCAGATGGAGCGCCACCGGAACGGTGATCCCCATCTCCTCGATCATGGCCTTTACCATGGCGGCAACCGTCTTAAAGCCTGTCATATATTTCCCCGCGCCCTCGGACACGCCCAGGATCACAGGGGAGTTCAGCTCCTGTGCCGTGGCCAGCACGGACTTTGTCCACTCCAGGTTATTGATATTGATCTGGGCAACCGCATATTTGCCCGCTCTCGCTTTTTGCAGCATTTCTGTTACTGGTACTAACATCTCTATTCCTCCATATATCACGTAATTTGAGGGCACGTCCGCTGACGCCCCGGTTTCGTTTATTATAACTCGAATCAGCAGAAATTAAAATAGGGAATCCGCGAAAGTTTGGAAAATCGCTTCTGCAGCGTAATAAAAGTATAAAAACTCCATAACAGCATCAAAAAGGGATTATGAAACACCCATATCACCGCAGCAGCACCGGCACCTCGCTGCTAATCTCCAGGCTGTCCGTTCCCACCTTACAGTCATAAGCCAGGATATGGACGCCGGCCTGACAGGCTTTCGCCAGCGCGTCGGCAAATTCCGGATGCCCGGCCCTGTTTGGCTCAAAATATCTGACGCCCTCCATCTGAATAACAAACAGGATATATGCCTCAATGCCTGCCGCGAGGGACTTTTCCAGTTCGCCCAGATGCTTGATTCCCCTGTCCGTAGGCGCGTCCGGAAAGCGCACAATCCCGTCCTCCTCCAGCGTGACCCCTTTTACCTCTACCAGAATCTTACGCTTTTCTGTCTCGGCATAAATGTCGATTCTTGAATCCCCATAAGTTTTTTCCCTGATCAGCCTGGTAATGCCGGAGCAAAGCCCTCCGGCCTGCACCCATTCCTGGGCCACCTGGTTCGGCGCCTGGGAATCCACGTTTACCAGACGCTCCCCTTTATAAACGCTGATCAGGTCATACCGGGTTTTCCGCTTTGTGCTGTCGATTTCACTGACAAACACCCTGGCATTCGGCACAAACAGTTCTTTGCACCGCCCCGTATTTTTCACATGACAGTATTCCTCTTTCCCATCCACCGTTACCCGGGCTACAAACCGGTTCAGGCGCTCTAAAAAGATTCCTTCTTTGATATTCGTATATTTCATAAACTCATCCTTATTCTTTTGCGGCTTTTCTGCCGTTTCGCACTCCGTCTATTATAAGGCAAGACATTTTAAAACACAAGAAAAAACATTGGCATATACTATAATGAACAGTTCTATTTTTCAGAGAGGAAGCAATGAAATGCGATTCATATTGTAATTCCGGCCGCGAATCCGGTTATCTGAATGAAATGTGTCCCGGCGAAACCGCCGTGATCCTGTCCCTTAACGCAAAAGGCGGGATTCGGCGCCGTCTCATAGATCTTGGCTTTATCAGCGGCACAAACATCCGCTGTGTCCTGACCGGACGGCACAGGGAATCCTCTGCCTACCTGGTGCGGAACACCCTGATTGCCCTCCGCAAAGAGGACGCCTCACTCATCCGCATACGACCCGCCGCAGACCACGGCGGCGAACGCCTCGACGAGACAGTCTGCAAGGCTGCGGAATGTGAGAAACCTTAGCCACGTATAAAACCTTTCATATAACTTTAAAAACCGCTTTTGAAGGCCACTGCCGATAAAGCGGTTTTTATTGCAAGGCTTTCAGAAAAATATGTTGGCATGAATTTCAGGCAGTAAATTTTGAGCGAATTTCGCCTGCCGCATCATTGCAAAATCCTACCGTCCATGATAGGATAAAATCCAGACAGCGCAACAATCTATCCATGCACCGAAAAGAGAATTCCTATGAAAGAAAAACACATTTTATACCGCCTGTTTCTGACCTTTATGAAAATCGGCCTGTTTACCTTCGGCGGCGGCTATGCCATGATCTCCATCATAGAAAATATCTGTGTGGAGAAAAACAAATGGATCACCAACGACGAAATGATGAATGTCACCATAATCGCCGAATCCACGCCCGGCCCCATCGCCATCAACTGCGCCACCTTTGTGGGCTACCGGCAGGCCGGTCTGATCGGCGCGGCGGCCGCCACTTTGGGCGTGACGATTCCATCCTTTGTCATTATCTTTGCCATCTCCCTTTTCTTGGATAATTTTCTTGAGATCGCCGTGATCGCCCATGCCTTCAATGGCATTAAAATCGGCGTGGGCGTTCTGATTGTAGAAGCGGCGGCGAAGATGATGAAAAACATGAAAAGGCAGTGGCTGCCCTCCGTCATTATGGCCGCTTCCTTTACGGCCATGCTGCTGATCAATCTGTTTTCCTGGAGCTTTTCCTCCATCAGCCTGATGCTGATCGCCGCCGTGGTCAGCCTTTCCATCTTTATCCTGGAAACTAAAATTTTGCGAAAGGGCGGTGAACAGAAATGATTTATTTAGAATTATTCTGGAATTTCCTCCGAGTAAGCTGTTTTGCCTTCGGCGGCGCTTACAGCGCCATCCCTCTGATCCGTGATGTGGTACTCTCTCACGGATGGCTGACAGACGAGACCCTGACCTATATGATCGCCGTCAGCGAAAGTACGCCGGGACCGATTATGGTGAACCTGGCCACCTATGTAGGCAGTAGCCAGGCAGGTTTTTTCGGCGCCGTTCTTGCTACGCTGGCAGTGATTCTCCCCTCCTTCGTTATCATCCTGCTGGCAATGGTGGTACTGAAAACAATGATCGACAACATTTATGTCCAGGCTGTTCTGGAAGGACTGAAGCCCTGCATCATCGGCATTATTCTGGCCACCGGCATTTATATGTGCATCAACAACTGCCTGGGACAGGCGCAGAATTTTTCCATTGACTGGCAGGCCGTGATTCTTCTGGCCCTTTTGCTGGCATTGACGGCAGGGGCAAAATTTCTGGCAAAAAAGAAGCTGTCCCCCATTATGCTGATTCTTATATCTGCCTTCCTTGGGACCATAATATATCATTAATCTTTTCCGCCACCCGCTGCTGAACCAGGGCGGCGATTTCCAGCGATTTCATATCCTTATACGCTTCATAGTACAGAGGCGGCAGAAAATAAACCTGAACAGTCACCGGTTCCACGGAATGGCTGTCAAAAGGCTTAAAGCTGTCGATCAATGCCACCGGGACGATGGGGCACCTGGCATTGATGGCGCTTTTAAAGCTGCCGCCTTTGAAGCTCTGTATCCGGTTTTTATGTATGGAACGTGTCCCTTCCGCAAAGATCACATAATTCCGGCCCTCTTTTACCTCTGCCGTCATCTGACGGATCACCTGCACGGAGCCCCTTACGTCCTCCCTGTCGATGAACTGGGCTTTCAAAAGCTGGCGGATCTGTTTCACCAGAAATACGTTCGCCACCTCTTTTTTCATCACCACGGTAAACGGATGGGGGCAGCATTCCAGCAGCGCCAGCACATCAAACATACCCTGATGGTTGGGAAATATCACATACCCCATTTTTTCCGGAAGGTTCTCAAGACCAGACGCCTGTACGATCACCCGCCCGGCTTTATTCGCCCTGGTTGTCACCATTTTGAGAAAAGAAAACTTTTCCAGCTCCGTATGCTTATCGCTTTTCGCCCACAGACAGATCCTCGCAAACCAAAAAGGCGCGATCCAAATCAGTTTAATAACCATCAACGCGATTCTTTTCATCCTGATGCTCCTCTCTTCTGTACGCCAGCAGCAAATCCACCATTCTCCCATAGCTTTTCACGCCGTCATCCTGGCTGTTCAGCTTCAAATATGTATTGTTCACGGTCTGAGACACCTCTGCCGCTTTCCCATCATACTGGCGCCAGAACGCGCTGTCCGCCTGCAAATCCTCTTTCGCGTTCTGACAGAGGCCGGCGTAAATTTCCCGATATGCCTCCTTTTCCCCCGCATTCCACAGCGCGTCCATGGCGTAGCTGAATGCCAGCATGTGACCGCTGTAAGTAAACTGGGGCTGATCGGAGGCCATACAGGCCAGCCAGGCCACAAAATTCGCCTCGTCCTCCCGCATATACCCTTTTAGATGGGACAGCTCATGGCAGAGCGTAGACGGAACGTTGAATACAGGCATCTCCCGGTTATAATTGGCTTCGATGGTAAACGGGCTGTAAATTCCCATAATTTTCACTTTCGACAGCAGGCCGGACTGCCAGACTGCTTTTGGCTCAGGGGTAAAACCCGAAAGGCTCTCGTAGGTTTCACCCGCTTCCTTCATGGCCAGAACCGCCTGCCGTTCCATCAGATCCAACGATGTAAAACGGGCGTCTCCTTTTGCAGGCATCGTCGTATTATCGCTGTCGATCTCATCAGCCGGCGCCGCGTCACTGCGGTTAATTTCCTCTGCCGACACCGCATTGCCGCGGTTACTCTCTCCGGCCAGCATCGCATCGCTGCGATTGATTTCCTCAGCCAGATACGCACACAATTCACGGAGTTCCTCCTTTGAGGACTGCTTCATGACGAAACCTTCATTTTCTGAAAAAGGAACGCTGTGATAGTTGATTCCGCAAAACAGCGTAAAAATCAGAAGCAGCGCCGACGCCGTCAACGTAAAGGAAGCACAATAATTTTTCAGGACGCCGGGTCCGCTGCGATACGTCAGAATCACTGACACAGCCGTATACAGCGCAATCCATGCCAGAAACAGATAAACCCCCAGTTCCGCCGCGCTGAACGGAAAAAAAGAAAAAAATCCGCCTATCACAAAAACCATGCGTGGATAAATCCTGCCGCCGTACCAGTCGGCAAACCCCTTTGTATATCTGGCCAGAACCTGCAATACCAGCGCCGCCGCCAGCAGGACGCCGGTTATCGCCCATTTCCTTCGTTCTCTCACGTCTCAATTCTCGCCCCCTGTGCCAAACATCTAACGTTTCTCCTACATTTCATGATAGCACAAAAACAGTTTTTTTAACATACATTAATAAAAAAGCAGGATTGTAAACTTTATGCTTATCTGGTCACAATTTCCTTTCCGCAAACGCAAAGGGTGCAGCTTCTGTGGTTCCGGACAGCCGGCGCCCCCAAGACCCCCTGTTCCAGGGCCAGGTCCCAGACCTCCTTTTCCTGAACCGGGGCCGGGGCCAAGACCTCCTTTTCCTGGACCGGGAGGACCATGGGGACGGCAGTCAGAGAACTATGAAGGTATGAGCACAGAGTCTCCCGACCCTTCCGAATGAAATACCCTGCGGGAATCGCATGTCTTACGCCGAAAAGCTGAAAATCCGGAATATCTTTTTTCCTGTCACATAGGATTGATAATAGAAACAACGCCATGGGAGAACGTTATGATGAATCCTGTCACTGAATGGATTACCGCAGTCAACGAACAGGTCAGCCGGTTTGTCTGGGGACCCGCAATGCTTTTCTGTTTTTTAGCCGTAGGATTATGGTTTACCGTTGGCACCGGATTTTTTCAGCTCACCCAGTTCAGGCGGTGGATGCGCTGCACCATACTGGCCTGTTTCCGGGACCGCAGCGTGACAAAAACCTCTGACAGTCATTCCATCTCCCAGTTTCAGTCCCTGTGTACGGTGCTGGCCGCTACCACAGGGACGGGAAACATCGCCGGAATCGCCGCCGCCATCACCGTCGGCGGCCCTGGCGCTGTTTTTTGGATGTGGCTTTCCTCCCTCCTTGGCATGATGACCAGCTATGCGGAAAATGTACTGGGTATCCGCTACCGCTACCGCAATCAAAACGGGGAATGGGAGGGAGGCGCCATGGTTTATATGGAGCGGGGTCTGCGCTGCCGGTGGCTTGCCCTGCTGTTCGCTCTGTTCTGTATGCTGGCCTCCTTCGGCGTAGGCAATATGGCCCAGGCCAATTCCATTGCCGCCGCCTTACAGGCCAGCTTTCATATCCCCCCTGTCCTCACCGCCGTCGTGACTGCCCTTCTGCTTGGCATCGTGGTTATGGGCGGAATCAAACGGATCGCCCGGGTGACGGAAAAAGTGGTTCCTTTTATGTCCCTTTTTTATATCGCCGGAACGCTGGCTGTGATCATCAGCCATATCCATGCCCTTCCAGCCGTACTCGGCGCCATTTTTAAAGAAGCTTTCCGGCTTCGGGCCGGCCTTGGCGGCGTAGCAGGTTACGGCATGATGACGGCCATGCGCACCGGGATCTCACGGGGCGTCTTTACCAATGAAGCCGGTCTCGGCAGCTCCGTGATCGTCCACGCCGCCTCTGACGTAAAGGAACCTGCGGTTCAGGGGATGTGGGGAATTTTTGAAGTGTTTATCGATACGATCGTCGTCTGCACGCTGACGGCGCTGGCGATCCTGACTTCCGGCGTCTACGACCAGAGCCTTTATGCCGGTGCGCTGGGCTTTGCCGCCTTCGACCTGCTGCCAAACGGCGCGGCTTTGACAGGAGAAGCGTTTGCTACCGTATTCGGCAGTTTCGGCGGCAGCTTTGTCAGCATTTCCGTCACATTATTTGCCTTTTCCACGCTGATCGGCTGGTCTTATTACGGAGAAAAAGCCGCCGTCTACCTGTTTGGAAAGAAGGTTTCCGCCCCCTACCAGGTTCTGTTCTCCGTCGTCGCGGCCTTGGGCTGCCTGGCCGGGCTGCAGCTGGTATGGGATTTATCCGATACCTTCAACGGCCTGATGGCCATTCCAAACCTGGCGGCCCTCTGCCTGCTGAACCGACAGGTATTCTCAATCACTGAGGAATACTTAAAAAATAATTCATAACCTCATACACTCACTGAAAAAACCCGGCCCGGATAGCCTCACCCACATTGGAAATCCCCATCAGACGGATTCCCTTTACCTGTTTCATTTTAGACAGGCATACCCGGGGCAGGATACAGCACTCGAAGCCCATCTTGACCGCTTCCGCCACCCGCTGTTCCGCCATCGTCACGGCCCGGACCTCGCCGGACAGACCGACCTCGCCGAACACAATGGTTTTCTCCGGCAGCGCCCTGTCCTGATAGCTGGAAACCAGCGCCATCACGATTCCTAAGTCAAGGGCAGGCTCCGAAATGCGGATTCCGCCTGCGATATTCACATAGGCGTCGCATTCCGACAGCTTTAATCCCACCCGCTTCTCCAGCACCGCCATCAGAAGATTCACCCGGTTATAGTCTGTTCCCGCCGCAGTCCTTCTTGGCATACCGAAATTAGTACGGCAGACCAGCGCCTGAATCTCCAGCAGCACCGGACGGGTTCCTTCCATGGAGCAGGTAACTACGGAACCGGAGGCATCCTCCGGCCGGCCTTCCAGCATATACTCCGAAGCGTTCAGCACCTGCCTGAGCCCTTCCGCTTCCATCTCAAACACGCCGATCTCATTTGTAGATCCGAAACGGTTTTTTACGCCCCGCAGGATCCGGTAGGAAACGCTCCGCTCTCCCTCAAAATACAACACGGTATCCACCATATGTTCCAGAACTCTGGGGCCTGCCACCACGCCTTCCTTGGTCACATGGCCCACGATGAAAACAGAGATTCCATTTCCCTTTGCCAGATTCAGCAGCACACTCGTGGACTCCCGCACCTGGCTCACGCTGCCGGGGGCGGAAGAAACCTCCTCCCGGTACATCGTCTGAATCGAGTCGATCACCATCACATCGGGATTCTCCGCCTGCGCGGTCCGGACAATGACATCCAGATTGGTTTCACATAAAAATTTCAGATTTCCCTGAAACTCCCCCATGCGTCCGGCCCGCAGCTTGATCTGCCGCAGAGATTCCTCACCAGAGATGTAAAGCACATTTTTTCCCTTTGCCGCCAGGTTCCGGCACACCTGCAAAAGCAGCGTGGACTTGCCGATGCCCGGATCTCCTCCCACTAAAATCAGGGAGCCGGGGACGATACCGCCCCCCAGCACCCTGTCAAGTTCTCCAAGGCCTGTGCCGACCCGTTCTTCAGTTTCCCCGGATATCTCCGAAAGCAGGCAGGGCTTTCCCTCCGGCGCAAAAAAGCTGCCTGCCCCCGGCATGGAAGAAATGCCATGACCGGCCTGCTCCTTTTTCGGCGCAGGCGCTTCCACAAAGGTATTCCAGGTATGGCAGGACGGGCACTGACCCATCCATTTCGCGGACTCATAGCCGCATTCCTTACAGAAAAATACTGTCGTTCTCGCTTTCGCCATTACTTCCGAATCTTCACCTCGACAGGCTTATCCCCAAGCTCTACGCTGAAAGACAGCTTTCCGCTTTTGTTGGTAGTCATCTTGCCTGTCGCTTTGTCATCCACATAAATCATATACTCGGTTTCCTCTGCCAGCTCCAGCGTCACCTGCGCGTCCTGGGCGCCGTCCACACAGAAGCTGACGCCGTCCTCCCGTACCTGAAACGCCGTTACGGCAGTTCCCGGCACCGACTCATAGACGAACATGCCGTTTTTCTCAAGTCTTGTGCTCTCCGCATAAGTCTTGACATAATAAATGTCTCCTTTGTGCTCAAAATCCGGCAGCTTCGCCTTCTTCTCCAGCGTATAATCCCCAAAGCTGACCGTTCCATCCGCTTCTGCTCTCAGCAGTTCCTTCACAACTGACATACTCTTATCCTCCAAATTACCGTTCCGCCGCAGCCTCTCCTGCCGCAGTTACTACTTGCCCCTAGTATATCACATCTCCATCATTTTTCCCAGCAGAATTATACTGCACGCCAGATAAATCTGCCGTTCCGTATAACATGATGCACTATCGATTTCATTGACACTGCATATAAATTTTTATGACACGGAAAATTTCAGGCTGTCATCCTCCAGATCTACCTTCACCCGGTCGCCGGAACGGATATTTCCGTCCAGAATTTCCTCCGCCAGCCGATCCTCGATCTTGTTCTGCAGGGTACGCCGCAGCGGACGGGCGCCATACTTATGGTCATAGCCCTGGTCGATAATCCATCCCTTCGCCTCTCCGGACAGCTCAATGGTAATATCCATCTGCTCCTTCGTCCGCTTCGATATCGCCGCCATCATAATATCCACAATCTGCTCGATATGATCCTTATTCAGAGAATGGAATACAATCGTCTCGTCGATTCTGTTCAGAAATTCCGGCTTGAACATCCGGCGGACTTCCTCCATCACGCTGTTTTTCATTCTCTCATAATCCGCGTTTTCATCGCTGGATGCCATAAAGCCCAGCTTCTTCGGCTCCACGATCCGCTCCGCCCCCGCATTGGAGGTCATAATCAGCACCGTATTTTTAAAGTCGATCTTTCTGCCCTGGGAATCGGTGATATGACCGTCGTCCAGCACCTGCAGGAAGGTATTGAACACATCCGGATGGGCCTTCTCGATCTCGTCAAACAAAATGACGGAATAGGGATTGCGCCTTACCTTTTCGCTTAACTGGCCCCCCTCGTCATATCCCACATATCCTGGCGGCGATCCCACCAGCTTCGACACGCTGTGCTTCTCCATATACTCCGACATGTCAACCCGGATCAGCGCGTTTTCCGTGCCGAACATGGCTTCCGCCAATGCTTTTGACAGCTCGGTTTTTCCCACGCCGGTAGGCCCCAGAAACAGGAAGGAGCCGATGGGGCGTTTGGGATCTTTCAATCCCACCCGGCCTCTTCTGATGGCCTTGGCCACGGCGGTCACTGCTTCTTCCTGGCCCACTACCCGCTGATGAAGGATGGACTCCAGGTTTTTCAGCCGTTCCGACTCCTCCTCTTCCAGCTTGCGCACCGGAATCTTCGTCCACTGGGAGACTACGTCGGCGATTTCTCCCTCCGCCACCTGCAGCTTGCGCTCCTTCTTCTCCTGCTCCCAGTTGTCCAGAAGCTGCTGGCGTCTCGCCCGTTTTTCCTCCTGCATCCGCTTAATCTCTCCGGCTCTTTCATATGCCTCGCTGCGGATCGCCTCCTCCTTCTGACTTTCCAGCGCAACCACTTCTTCTTCCAGCTCTTTAATTTCCTTCGGGGCCACATAGGCCGTCAGACGAACCTTGGAGGACGCCTCGTCCACCAGGTCGATCGCCTTGTCCGGAAGGAAACGATCATTGATATAACGGGCGGACAGCTTCACGGCCGCCTTTAACGCATCGTCGGTGATCGTCACCTTATGATGCTTCTCATAGCTGCCCCGCAGTCCTTTTAATATTTCGAGGGCCTCCTCCTCCGAGGGCTCCTCCACGTTCACCGGCTGGAACCGCCGTTCCAGCGCCGCGTCCTTTTCAATATATTTCCGGTATTCGTCAATGGTCGTGGCGCCGATCAGCTGAATCTCGCCTCTGGCCAGAGACGGCTTCAAAATATTGGAAGCGTCGATGGCGCCCTCCGCGCCACCTGCGCCGATAATGGTGTGCAGCTCGTCAAGAAACAGCAGCACCTCCCCGTCCGACTTTACTTCCTCCAGTACCCGCTTGATCCGTTCTTCAAACTCGCCTCTGTACTTGGAGCCGGCCACCATACCCGATAAATCCAGGGTGAGCACCCGTTTATTTTTCACCGTATCCGGGATATTGCCCGCGATAATCTTCGCCGCAAGCCCCTCTGCGATGGCGGTTTTGCCCACGCCCGGCTCCCCGATCAGACAGGGATTGTTCTTTGTCCTTCTGCTTAAAATCTGAATCACCCGCTGAATCTCCGATTCCCGGCCGATGACCGGGTCCAGCTTTCCGTCCCTGGCCAGCGCGGTCAGGTCACGGCTGTAGGCGTCCAGAACAGGCGTATTGCTCCGCTCCTTTCCTTTCGAGCGTTTATTCTCCATGTCTTCATTATAGGAGCTGCCCTCCACGCCCATCGACATCATCAGATCCGCGTACAGGCGTGGGATATTCACATGCATGGTATTCAAAAGTCTTGCCCCCACGCACTCGCTGTCCTTAATAATCGCAAGTAAAATATGCTCTGTCCCGATCAGGTCAGATTTAAACCTCCTGGCCTCCCGGTAGCTGTTTTCCAGCACCCGCCTTGCCCTGGGGGTATAGCCCTCCGGCTCCGCCAGCTGTACCGTAGCCGCCGGCGCGATCAGCTGGGTTATCAGCTGAATCACCTTTTCTTCTTCCACGCCGTTATTTTTTAACACGGCGCTGGCCACGCCGCTGTCTCCCCTTAACAGACCGATCAGGATATGCTCGGTACCCACATAGCCATGCTCAAACTCACCGGCCGCCTCCACAGCCAGTTCCAGGCTCTCCCTGGCCTTGTTAGTAAATCTATCTTCATACATAAAAAGGGTTCCTCCTAATTACAGTTCCGCTTCGGCCCTCCCAGTACCATAACACCAGCAGAGAATTTCCGGCCGTTTCACGTCCGTAAATCCTCTGGGCACAGTCCGGGCCTGCGCTGTTTCAGTTCCGCTTAATTTTTACACCACTTCCGGCAGATGACTGCGGATATAGTCTGCCCTGACATAATCGATCCTTTCCGGCTCAAAACCGCCCATCGTCAGCCGCAGATTCCCCGGCTGGATGCCCAGCATCAGGCTGTAAATGCTGGCAGGCGTCTCGGTCCGGATCACGCCGTCATAGATGCCGCCCCTTACCTGAGACAGATAAATCATCCCTTCCTTCATGGACAGCTTCCGGGCATATTTCAAAACGCCGTAGGATTTATAAACCTCATCCTCCCGCTCACTTCTGTGCCCTTTCAGCAGCTCCTGCCTTGTTTTGCGCTCCTGTCCGGCCAGCTGCGCCGCCACCCGCTGCACGCTGACGATAATCTCATCCTCCGTCAGCCCCAGCGTCTTCTGGTTCGACACATAATAAAGGGCCCCGTAGTTCTCCGACGGCTCCCCGAACACGCCCTTGATGGAAATGCCAATTCGTTTTGCCTCGTCCATAATAGAACGGAACTGCTTGCTGTTGGAAATCACCGGCAGATGCAGAAGCACACTGGCCCGAAGCCCCGTGCCTACATTGGTGGGAAATGCCGTCAGGTATCCATACTTTGAATCAAAAGCATAGGCAAACCGCTCGCCGGCCCAGTCGTCCATCTCATTTGTCTGATCCCACACACTGCGGAAAGCCAGACCGCCCTGAATGCACTGCAGCCGGATATGGTCGTCCCCACAGAGCAGGATGCTCTTTGACTCATCCTCGGAGAGATAAAGCCCCATGGGCCTGCGCCGCTTTGCCAGCTCGGAATTTAAGACCCTGCGCTCCGCAAGGCCCTTGCGGTATTCCTCCGGGCAGTGGCTTAAGTCTCTGTAGGGCAGTCCAAGCTCCGCAAATCCGGTGGCCAGCATCCCGATCGTCTGCCTGGCCTCCTGATCGTTCATCTTGTTCGGGAACACACGTCCCTTTATATTCCTGGCCAGCCGGATTCTGCTGTACACATAGACATCCTGCTGCCGCTCCACATCCTCATACCATTTAGACATCGGCTTCCATCCTCTCTTTCAGCTCCCTGATCGCGTCCCGGTACTTTGCCGCCATCTCGTATTCCTCCTCCTGAATCGCCTCTTTCAGTCTGGAATTTAACAGCGACAATTCCTCCTCTCCGGAAGATTTCTCACTCTGGGCCGTCCTCGTCTGCGCCGGTTCGTGATAATCCGCCGGCGCCTTTCCCGTATGGGTGTTATTCCCCTGCAGCGCCTTGATCTTTTCTCCCATCAGCAGATCGAAGGTGCCGTAACAGTCCGGACAGCCAAACCGGGACTCTTTAATAAATTCGCTGTAGGTGGTGCGGCAGGTGGGACAGGCGATCTGGTTGATCTTCTTTTCCTCCAGCTCCTCCGCGTCGGGCTGAAAGCCCAGAAGGCCGGACAGCAGCTTTCCCACCGAATAATCGCCGTCAAACAAGGCCGCATAATAGCTGCCAAAATCCATCTCCTTCGCGCACTGGGCGCACAGATTATGCTCCGTCTTCACCCCGTTGATCACTTCCGTATATTTGATGTTGGCCTCTCTCTGCCTGCATCTCTCACATAACATAATAACCTCCCGCCCGCCGTATCTGCGGGCCATCATTTATGATACTCACTGTTCCCCGGACTTTTTCCTACAGTCCAGATTTCCATAGGAATCAAAAAGCTCGTCTACCAACTGATGTACCTCCGCACGGGAAATATTTTTGCAGATCGCCCTGGCCAGCACCACCGTCAGGTCCTGTTCCAGTTCCTTTAACGCCTGCAGCTTATCCACATCCAGCGCAATCACCGCCCCCTTGCGCCGGTCCAGCTTGACAAAGCCCTCCTGACGCAGCACCGCATAGGCTTTATTCACCGTATGCATATTGATGCCGATCAGTTCGGCCAGCTGCCTGACCGACGGCAGGGTATCTCCTTCCTTGATTTCCTCGGTGGCGATGCCGATTATAATCTGGTTACGCAGCTGGATATAGATCGCCTCGTCACTGTTAAAATCTATTTCCACATACATGTTATCACCTGCATTTCTTTTGCCGGACCGCCTGAAAACAGGCAGTTATATCTGTTATATGGATATTATAACAAAATATATGGAGCTGTCAAGGATGAAAATTTTACAAATACATTGCACTCTTTTTCCTGGTTCAGCATGGAACTGAGTTCGCTGGCATTGGGCGGCGTCGGCGAGGACTGGGAAGCATCGCCTTCCCGAAGAAACAAACTCAGTAAACGTAAATATCATTGAAATATTACAAATAAATCTCAGATTTAAAGAGAATTAACATTATTGAAAATATCTTCATTTATTTGACAGATAATCTAAATACAACGGCAACAGAATGAACACAAGTTTTATGTATCCTAATAGAGAAGACGCATTTGGCGGCCCCGGCTCCAAAGCATATGCAAAAATAGGCTATTTAGATCCGGTAGAATTCTATAAACTTTTATGGGAGGAGTATGGATATAAATTTATTGAATACACCTCCAACGATACCGGCAGTAAAAAAAAAGGATACATATCAGGCGGCTCCAGTGCCGCAACTTATCCCGGTGGATTTGCCACAGGATGCTGGGGAACGGCAAACGGCAGCAGTACGGTTACCGTTTATTGGTATCCGGAAGCCAATGACAATTGTTATTTCGGCAGGCTGTCCGGCGGGGAAACTTTCACTTATCTTGAGTACGACCCAGCGAAAGATATGCAGTTTATTGAGTACAGTACGGGAGGCGGGACAAAACGGGGGTATATCCGCACTTCAGACGGTACGCCGCAAAGCAACACAATCTTAGCAAAAGCTAAAGGCGACATCAGCACCTTTACAACACCGGGAGGCGGAAATGACGGTTATCTTTACGAAGAAGAATATTGTATTATTCTGGCCCAAAGCAAATATTACTACAGTATCGAATACAATACCGTAACCGGAAGAAAGGTCGCTTTTGTCCTCAAAAGCAACCTGACGGCAATCGGCTCACTTTCTAAAGTCCCGTCCGTACAAGACCCTGGATCAAACGCTATTATGAGAGCAAACCAGGCAGTATACGGCGGCCCCAGCAGCAGAATTTATGCCAGTATCGGAAGCGTCGATGCCAATGAAGAAGTTAGCATCCTCCATCAGGACGAAAATTACTGTTATATCCAATACTATACTTCGACCAGCTATAAACGGGGGTATGTGCCAACTGTTTCCATTGCTGATTACCCCTCAAATGTACCCGACAAGACCGGAACATATACCCATGGCTACTATATGAGAAGCCTTACGGCCACCAATGTTTATTCCGCTCCTGACAGTACATCTGCCGCCCTGGGTTCTGTTTATGCAAATGAGGGTGTAACATACCTTGGCGTAACAGAAGGGATTTTCGCATTTGTGGAATACAGCAGTATGGCGGGGACAAAGAGGGGATTTATCCATCTCGCCCATCTGTTTAAAACTTACGAAAAAACTGGGTTTGGCAGATGCCGCGCAGATACGAATGTATATTACGCACCCGAAAGCGCAAAAATCGGAGAGATCTATGCTAATGAATATGTGTGTATCCTGAACAGTGCAAGTTCTATTGTAACTGATGATGATTTACGTATGACAAACAACATTCCAGGAGCCACATGTAAATATTTCGATACTAGTGGAGAAAAACGAGAAATCAGCTATTATATTGTCGGAAATGAAAATGCGCCCAAACAAATGATCCTAAACTTTGCAATTCATGGCCATGAAGATCCTGCAGGCAGACTAGAACAGGATGGATATGAATTAACAAAACTAGCAGTAAAACTAACAAAGAAATTAGGCGAGTCGGTTAATATAAATGGAAATTTAGGCGAATGGTGTGTTTATATCATACCAGCTTTAAATCCCGATGGAATCATCTATAAACATGGCGCTACAGATCCACACGATGCTGCAAATAACTGCAATGGAAAAGGGCGACACAACACAGTAGATTTGAATTGGAATCAGACTGTGGATTGGAACAACATAATGAATCGAATCGGGGAGATTGATTGGGATAATATTCATCAAGCATTGAGTTATTTCTCTTTAGAATATACGCAAAGCAACGAAGGTATTGATATGAACCGATGCTATCCGTTCAAAAATTCAGAGGGTATATGGACTTACAATAAAGAAGATAAATTTATAAATAAAGGAAGAAATTACATAGGAAATAGTGCACTAAGAGCAAAAGAAGCACTATATTTATGGGCGTTAATTAACAAAATTTATAACAAGCAACCAAAAGACAAGGTATTTATTGATACCCATGGCTGGACAAATCAAATTATTTCTGGCGATAAAGACATAGAAGACGCTTTTAGAAGTGTATTCGAACATCACGGTTCAGGAATACTTACAAATGGAACTGGATATGTTGCCCTTTATGCACATAATCTGGGATTTAGAAGCTGTCTTTTCGAATTTCCTGGTATGGATACCTTATTATCTTCTTACAATTTTAATTTTATTGAAACAAAAGGATGGGATGAATTATATATTAATGCAATTGAAATTATCCTTGGTCTTAAATAATCTCTATACAGTATTAAACATTTAGCATTATGAGAAAATATTAGGTTGCTCCAAAATCAAAATAGGTTATAGAAAAAGGAATATAAAAAATCCCTA
>CAJTTU010000074.1 GCA_910579325.1 uncultured Lachnospiraceae bacterium
CTTACCATCTTGGTCTTGCCCAGTGAGAGCAGCGGGATGGGGTGTCGCACCTTTTTCAGACTGCTGACGGCTTTGTAGCCTACGGTCTGGGTAGGGGAGTTGCTCAGGATGATCCCCGATTCCTTCTCCAAACGCTCCAGTTCGTCGTAAAGATGGTCGTAGACGGCATCTGACACACTGGGGGCATTCTTGTTGTAATACTCATCGCGGTACTGGTTGAGTTTATCCACCAGTTCGTGGATGCGTTCTGTTGTCTGTGACATTCGTTTTTACCTCTTTTCTTTTAGATTTTGCCAGTGAATTTGTGAATTTCCACTTTTGCCCTCCTTCCTTGAACGAAAACAGGCAGGAGATGAGGCGGTTTACTGCCGGATCATTCCTGCCTGCGTACAGATATGCTGTATGATAGTCTGTTAAATGATGTTACAGACATAAAAAGAGCCAGAAGGCGTAAAGTGACCTGCACTTTATACTTTCTGACTCCGTACAAACTTAAACAGCGTGTGCTTTCCGTTCCGAAATTGCACAAAATTCAATAACAAATTTATGATAGCACAAGATATAGGATAAGTCAAATACAAAATACTATATCTTGCGCTTTTGAATGAAAAAGGGAGATACAGCATCTACTGCATCTCCCGGTTGTTTCTAGCGAGTCCCTGATTCATTTTTCTCAGAGCTTTTTTTCTTTGGACACCATGCAGGTGCCGTTTTAATAGGGACGACATCCGAATAACGGGCACCAAATCCGATAAAAGCAAGCATTTTATTTATGCGTTTTTCATGGAAATAGTTTTTGAGATAATCCCGATCTGGATGGGTGCAGGTAAATTCTGTCCGTGTGTTTCCAACAGGACGCAATCCGCTGCAGTAACCGCATTCGGAACATTTAATGGTTTGCTTTTGGTTTTTCATTAAGCAGCCTCCTTTGTGGGTAATTTTTTTAAGTTTTCAATATGGTTCTTTGTAAAAATGCAAAAGCTGTCATCCAGATATGCCTGCCCTTTTTCTGCCATCAGCCGCATGGCCTCTTTTTCATTCTGATACCACAACTGCCCGGATACTTCCTGTCTGTTGCATACGAGAAAAGTCACAATAGACTTCGGGTATGAGAGATCATGCAGCTTGAGGTTTTTGGCGTAATGCTGCGCAGCATCCGGATCGTCAAAGATGTCATGGTACAGTCTCTGTACCAGTGGGACGCCTTTGGACGGGGCGAGGAAATCTTCCGTCACGATATAGCCGAGCTGGTCATCTGGAATATCCTCGACATAATAGGTTGTGATGTAGGAAACCTGCCCGAAGGCATAATCCTGTGCCAGCGTCTGCTTTTCGCCGTCAAAAACGGCTTCATCCTCATAATAGGTCTGTCCGTCTGCTTCATGGGTTCCGCAGTCCTTATAGGTCACATTTCCTGCGCTGTCCTTTTCTTCAGACTGGATCATAAACTGGAAGCAGGACTTTTCGGAGAGAGCCTGCAGGACTTTATCCCGGATATTTTCCACATAGGGGAAATCCTTTGCAATATCATCGGCAATGGTTTCTGGAACTTTATCTTCCCTGATATTGAAAGAGCCGTTGTTTCTTAACTGTTCATGTATGGTGCGGGAGTCATGCCAGTCGATGCCTCCGTAGGTTGATGTGGTAATATACATAAAAGCCTCCTTTTTGTGTACTTGTAAGAGTTGTATTCCTATACAGCCTTAGACATATGCCGTCTGTGGAAGTGTGACGCCTCCGTTTCCCTTTATAGCCGACTGGTGGTAATCCAGCTCGGTGATGACAGCCTCTATGGTTTCAAAGGCTGCGGACAGCTCCAGATACCGGGTGATAAATCCGATGACTTCCGTATAAAGGAGCATCTGCTGCTGTTTGGTCAGCCGGTTCAGGGCGGCAATCCGTTTCTGCTTTTCCGTCCATTCATCTGCGCAGTAAATGTTCTCATGTTCCAGCAGCTCTATCATGTCGGTATCATACAGCATAGCCGCCGCCGTATTGAACCAGGCGGTAGCTGTCTGGCTGCAGTCATCCTCACCGCAGAAAGCAATTTTCCTGGCAGGCATCTGATACCAGAGCCTGCTTTTTACATCCTGAAGATCGTTATACAGGTCGGCAGCCACATTGCATAATTCATTGATCTGTTCGCAGTAATGGTCCCAGTAAGGGCTGTTTTTTTCGTTGCCGTTGTAGCAGTAGTCCATCATCTTATCCAGCCCGTCTGATATGGACCACAGATCCAGCTTTTTATAAAGTGCCATTTTACGGTTCCTCCTCTAATATGGGTTTACAAATTCATGGATGGAAACATAATCGCTGTCCAAAATATCCTTCAGTTCCTGTGCGGAGTCTGCAGCAATGCCGCCGCATTCCCTGAACCACTGGAGCAGGGCTTTTTCCGAATCGAAGTAGAAATCTGTATCCCCGTGCGAGCTGTCGAAGAGCATATCCAGTGAGCCGTCTTCCGGGCGCTCTGAAAGGTATGCCTTATACTGGGTTGTCAGGAATACGCCATTTATGTCAGTATTGATGTAAATGCCGCAGCCTGATTCTTCCGCTTCCAACTCAAAGCACACGCCAAAGTGACTGGCAAGGCTTAAATATGCCTCATACATGGGGTTCCATGCGGAATCACAGTACAGGGTGATATGGTCGTCTTCAAGGGAGACGTCCGTTATATCACTCCGAAGGCATAAGCCGTCCACAGGGATGCCATTCTGTTCAAATATCCGGCAGAGCCCTGCATCATCCACCGTAATGCCAGGCGGATAACAGTCCGCAACAGCCTTTTTTAACCGGAAAAACCCGTCTTTCTGGGTGTCTGATGCGGCAAAGAAAACCACGGTATCCATACAGATATTTGCCATTTTACACCGCCTCCTTCCAGTCCTTCAGATGGAAAAACTCACTGATGTCCCATGCGCCGGCCAGATATTTTGCGGCAGGACAGGTTTCGTCATTTTCATCCTTGCCGCAGGTACAGATTCCGCTCTGGTGCATGGAGAGCATGGAGGCCAGTGTTTCCCACCGCCGGCTCCTGTCATTTGCCTCGGCAATGTTGCTGCAGCGGTGGTACTGCCCGCAGTTTTGTTCGCACTCCCTTACATTTTTTTCAGCTCCCATGCAGATTGCAGGTGCGCTTTCTGCGAGGGAGATAAAAAACTCCGGCATCAGGGATGCGTGCTGCAGGTGGTTCAGGGTAAGCTCTATCAGGTCGTTGTGGCTTATGTTGGCGTCATAGAAGTCGTCAAAGCATGTGCACAGCCAGCCTGTCAGCTCAGGAAATTCCTCCAGGTGTCCAGTGTGGAACCGGATGTCCAGGTCCTGTGCGGCATCGGCAAGGGCGTTTGCAAAGTCCTCATCCAGATAGCGTCTCTCCTTGATCCGGTATGCTTTCTCAAGCTCATCCTCCGTGAGAGTGATTGTAATAATGTCTTTTCCGATAAGTCTTTTTATTGCTAATTCTTCCATGTGGTACTCCTTTCATTTTAAGTGTGATGTCATGCGCTCTTTTCCTTTGACTGCGCGGCTATCGCCAGCTCAAGGGGAATCCATTTGCCATCCTGCCAGATACAATGGTTGACCCGGCAGTAGATCAGGGGCAGTACATCCGGATTTTCCAGACATTCCGGCGTGATATACAGCCCAAGATGCTTTGCATAAAGGGATTCCAGACTGTTTAGGATTTTTTCTCGCAGCGTCAGGGCAAGGGAATCAAATTCTGCGATGTCCTGATGGGAAAAAGCTGCCCTGGAGAGCTGCTTTAAGATGCCGGACCCGGCAATCGTTTCATTGATGATGGAAACAGCCTCATCCAGATAATCTTTGTGGATACGGATACCGCAGAGCGCTAACTGCTTTGCATAATCCGATGCCGAGTGCTTGATTCCTTTGCATAAGGTGTCATAGCCTTTTTTGTACTTTGTCTTCAGCACATCAAGGGAAACCTTCTCCCGGTTATGCTTCAGGGTGGATAAAAGCTTTGACAGCTCCTCCCGGAGCAGGGCAGTCTGCTGATCCTGCGTTCCATTCATGGTGCGTCCTCCTTTCAAAAGAGGGCCGCCGTGATGCAGGCAGCCCCGGATTATTATAGAGTTTATAGGGAGATCAGGCGATTACCTGAAGATCCGTCCCCGGCGGATTATTGTAGCATATGGTGTAAATGCTGTTTTGGGTTTCAAACCGCACATGGCTGGACGAGGCTTCTAAGATAGCCTGTACCGTGGAAGTGCGGATCAGGTTCCCATTGTAGAGATATGTAACAGGGCTGCCCGGTCTCAATACTTCAGTCAGGATTCCGGTTACGGAAATCTGCCGTTTGGGTATGGAAGCAGGTTTGTCATTCTTAAATAAAAACATAGTAATCCTCCTTTATGCGACCTTGTAGTTCAGGCGGTAGGTGCCGTTCCCACAGGCTGTATACTGGCTCCGGTGTTCATAGATGGTTGCCCGGATGCGGTCTTTATAGTGTCCGTTTTTCTTTGATTTTGGATGGTTCTGCAGTCTGATATATAATTCTGTCAGTGTCATTTCCCCGCCGGCGCTTTCCATTGTCATCCGGATAAGGTGGTGCCATGTCAGGGCAGTCAGGTCCGTGTCGGCAATGGAGAAACAGCTCTCCTTTGCAAAGAGGAAAGGCACCATGAGGGCGTCTTTCTTATGCAGCAGGAGCAGGTATTCCGTCACAATGGGGATAAAGGGTTTCTGATAGCATCTGCTGTCAGATACGCAGTTGAACTGTCCCTTTACAAGAAAAGACTCAAAATCGCCCATCCGCATCATGTCGTGCTGGATCGAGTAGAACCTGCCCTGCATCCGGATGTCGCCCACAAGGACAGCCATGCGGCCGTCTTTCCTAAGCGCCATGTAGAACTTCCGGATACAGAGGTTCAGCTTCTCCAGAAAGTCATTGTAATTTTCGCACCGTGACAGGTCATCAGGATGCGGTTTTCCCCACATATTCCCAGAATACTGGATGATGTTATGGTAGGGCGGATGGAAAAAGATTAGATCCGCCGAGTCCTCCACATCATTTTTCAGGGCGTTCCACCCGCCCTTACCCGCAGACGGGGCAGGGTTTAAGTCATACAGGATGGACTTGACGCCGAGCCGGTCTGCCGCAGCCTTGCTGGTGCCGGAGCCGGACATGGGATCGAGCAGGGTAAACTGGGAAGTATCTTTCCCATAATAATGTTTGGTGTCAAGAACATAGCGCAGGACGGAGGAGACAACCTCCGGGGAGCAGTTGCCCCGCCACTGGCTGCTTCCGCCGCTGCCGCGCTCAGGAAACGCCATGAAGGAGGTCAGGTCTTTCCCCACACGTTTCCTTAGATTTTCCGTTCCTAATTCCTGTGCAATACACTGCCAGTCTGAGCCAAATTCCCGCTCTAGAATGGTGGCGGCACGTTTCAAGATTTTTTGTTCCATCATGCCACCTCCGCAAGCTGTATTTGTGCGAATATACTGATGCGGTCACTGTAGTCTAGCGCCTTGCCATCCCGAAAGAGAAGGCGGACCGATTTTAAGGTAAGCGGCAGGTAGACTTCTTTTGGAGTATCCGCATAAAAAAATTCCGAATATATCTCAGCCAGATAGGTGTCATGGTAGTATTTCGCAAAGAAATCGTAATTCAGATCGGAAGGCGACAGTCCGAGTTCTTTATATTCATCCATAAAGACCTGCGGCTCAAAATCCTTTATAAGTGCATTGATGCGGATAATGGAGCCTGCGTTTCCTTCCGTGCCGCCCTCTGTGACATTGAAGTCTAAAGGCAGCTCATCCCCGTTCATCAGGAAAGTAACTGTGCCGACTGACAGGGATGTGTTTTTTGGCCGGTCAATGGGAATAAGGCTCTCATACTGTAGCTCCATTCCATATAGTTCATTCATGTTTTCAACGCTCCTTTTCTTAAAAATTCATTTCTGTAAGACGCATCCTCATGCGGCGGAACCGCCCGTTGATGCCGTGTACGGTGGTGGAAAATATTTCTGCAATTTCATGGCAGGTCAGCCCGTCAGCCTTCAGGTGTACCATCTGCCGTTCCGTTTCCGTCAGGCAGGAGAGCACCTCCATTGCGAGCAGCCTGTCGGCGGTCTGCGCCTGTAAGTCTTTCCGGCGGTCAGGCAGGATTTCATCCAGTGTCCGTCCGGCTTGGGTGTGGGAATGGATATTCACAGTCGGCGCTTTGCGAATCTTCCTGTTCTCATAGGTGTAGTGGCTGCACAGGCAGCCGTTCATCCTTGTCCATGCAATAGTAGAAAACTGGAAACGGGACAGGGCAGGGTTTTCGTCATATTCCTGCACCGCCTGAAGATACCCAAAAATCACGATGTCATAATAATCGTCAATCGGGAGTTTCTTTTGATTCAGAAACCGGAATACAACATTCTGGTGTTCCGCCGCAAACTGTCTCTGCAAGGGTGTCATTTCGTGTAATCTGCTCATATGTCATTCTCCTTTTCTTCAAAAAAGGGAACACCGTGTTGGCGTTCCCTTCTTAAACATTGTGTTATTTGTTCTTATGCTGCTCTTTGGGCTGCCTGGCGCGCTGCCACGGCATTCTTGGCTTTTGTAATAAGCGACGGTGCAATGGCGTGTTCCCAACAGTCAATGTAGGACGATACGCTGCTCAAGAGGTTGAACAGGTCGAGGTCGCTTAAATTGACATATACTTTTCCTGCACTGACAAACGACTTGGGTTTCATATAGGTGCCGCCGTTTGCATTGCTTTGGGGGATTCCCTTGCCGTTTTCCACTTCGACATACCAGGGCAGCTTCCGGGCATTGCCCTTGCTGTCCTTGGTAGCGCGGATAATCCGTACCTTCGATACTTTTGAGTAGCCCTTGTCATCCGTGTCGCCAAAGATTTTATCCTGCTGGAAGGTGTATTCCTGAAAACCGGCAGTCAGGCGGCTTAAGATAAACTTTGCCTCCTTCGGGGAGATATTTGCGCATACAGTAACAGCATTGTTCCCGGTGCCTTTGGAATAGTCTTTCATCAAGATGCCGATCAGGGAGTGCATCCGCCGTCCGTCCGCCCCTTTTTCGCCGCTGGCGTGGATATGGGCGTAGGAGGCAATGGGTGCGACCTTCAGCTTGTCCTGAAATTCCAACAGTGTCTTGCTGTTTTTGTAGACTGCGATTTGGTTGGAGATGTAATCTTCATTCGTATTCATTTGGATACCTTCTTTCTTTGCTTTTTATGCAACATATTTGTTCTTGACCTGCTGGATGATCAGCCTGCCGAGATTGACAGGGAGCTTTTCAAGGTTTGTAATGTCAAGGAAACCGTCCCCGTAGATCCGCTGGATATTTGGCTTGTCGCTCCCGATGGCAGCGGCGAACAGTTGTATCCCTTTGGCGGTATATTCTTTCTTGATACCCCGCAGGTCAGCCTCTGCCTCCGTGCCATAATAATCCTCGCCTGCAGGCTGCCCGTCTGAAATGATGATCAGGAGCTTTATGGCTTCCGGCCTTGTCATCAGGCGTTCTGCCACATAGCGCAGGGCGGCACCGTCACGGTTCCCGCACCGGGCGCTCATGTCCATCAGGCGGTACTGGTCTTTGTTGTCAACGGAGTCAAATTCCGCATAGGCATACAGCTCCACATCATCAAATTCCGAGTGCCCATAGATGGCAACCGGGATGTCCAGCCCTTTACAGAAGTCATACAGGATAATGGAAGCGGAACGGGCATAGGTGATGCGGTTGCAGCTGCTCATGGAGCCGCTTTCGTCATTTAAGATGGCAACGGCGATGTCTGTCCGGTCGTTGGGGAGTTTCAGCTTGTAGAACAGCCTCCCGTCCCTGCGGACTGCATTGCGCACGTTGATCCGTTTTCCCATGGGCAGGTTGTCAAGCTTCCCGCCTTCCCTGTAATCCTTCAAAAGCTGTGAGATTTGTTTCTGGAGCCGTTTGGAGATCAGGAGGAGCGGCGGGGCCACTTTCTGGTATGCCGCCATATAAGAGGGATCGACATATGCCATGCGGTTGACGTTGATGTGCATACCGCGGTGCGCATGACCGTAACGGATCCTGTCCGATTCCGCCTGCAGTTCCTCTGAAAGCTCCTCCTCAAAGGAAGCATAAGCTGCCTCCTCCGCGAGCTGCGTCATAAGGTGTTCCATGTCAGCGGCTGCCTGTGATACATAACCGGCTCCGGCGTAATCACTGGTGCGGCTGGTACCGCCGTCACCGTCTTCCCCGATTTCATCCGTCTTTTCAAGTGCCATCCGCCCCTCCTCGTAATCAAGGACCTGCTGGAGTTGCTGGCGTTCTTCCTCATCGGAAGACGGATCGTGTGATGCTTTGTGTCTGGCGGCAGATCCCGGCACAGGTTTCCCGGTGCCGCCCGGAAGGGGGCTGCCGCCGGCAAGCTGGCTGCCTAAATCTGCATCTGCCTTGTTTGTATTATTTTTGATGTCTTCCCGCACCTGTCTGATAAAGCTGTCCATATAGGGCCATAGAAGCAGGAGCATCTTATTGACGGCATCAAAGCGTACCCTGGAATCGTCATCATAGGAGGCATCGTCGATATAGGGGATGCACTCGTAAACGGTATTGAGGTACGGTCCCTTGTATCCGTCAATGTTATTGATGTCGCCGGTTTTTGTGTACTGGATCAGCAGGTTTGCCACGATAAAGACTTCGTGGTGCTGGTTTGCTATTTCTTCCGTGACGGAATCCATTTCCTCAGCAAAGCGCAGGTTGTTGAGCAGTATGCCTGTCTTTAAGCTGCCGGGAAAGGCGTCGCACATGCGGCCTTCGATATAAACGTCCTCCATCATGTTCATCAGGGAGTGCGCGATTCTTGAGAGTGCGCCGATTACCGCCTCGTCCTTATCCTCAAAAAATTCAAGGATTTCCCGCAGGCTTTTTTCCTGCTTCGCGGACAGGTCCTCCGGCATCTGCGGATAGAACCTGCCGCCCTGTAAGGACTGGCAGTAGGTATCCAGTATGGTAAAATCCGAAAACAGGATGTGCCCGCACTCATGTCCCACGATCCCCAGCAGGCTGTCTGCACGCAGGGGCCTTGTGGGGAAACTCCTTGTAAGGAAGTTTCCCGTATTCACGGTAATGGTGCGGTTGTCCGTGTGGGCAATGTCCGCATGGGGCAGCGCGTCCCAGTAGGTCTTTACGCTGCTTTTCCTTCGGTAGCGTCCGGTGGCTGCCTCGGCTATGTCTGTCAGGTATGCGGCAAACTGAGGGGAGGCAAAGAGCTGCTCGTCTGTCAGTTTACTTTTCTGTTCAGCAATCCTGCGGCGGATTGCAGTATGTGATGTTCTCATTCGTTGTATTTCCTTCTTTCTGATTCTTATTTTCAGGAAGTTTTTCCATAAAAAGCGCGTCCGTGGTAAGTCCGAACAGGTCCGCCATTGCAACAAGTACATGGGCAGGCGGCAGGCTTATGCCGTTTTCATACCGGGAAATGCTTTTCTGGGTGACTTCCAGTTTCTTTGCGAGCATCTGTTGGGACAGGTACGGTTTCCGTCCCTCCCTGAGATACCGCAGGTTCCTTGCAAGGTTCTGTTTTAGCTGGTCTTCTTTGACAGGCGCCATAGGCGTTCCCTCCTATGCTGCATATTTCTGCTCCAGGCAGGATGTGAGGATGTCAGCGCGGTTTTCTGGATCGCTGGAAACGGAGGAGAGTACGGTATACTTAGCCGCCTCCATGATGTTTCCGCAGACCATGAAGGACTGCACCCAGCTGATTAACTCCCTTACGCCGCAGCTTCCATCGGTAATCATGGTTTCACGGCAGCGCTCACTGATCTCCTGTATGGAGGCAGCCATATCCGCAACGGCGGATTTATCGGTACAGCCGGTTACTTTCATGGTGCGTTCCGTCAGTGTGTCCACATCGGGTTCCTCCATGTCCATGATGAGGTTCATTCTGGAGATGACGGACTGGTTCATGTCACGGCAGCCCGCGTAATTGTTGTTTGTTGTCACCACGACCACGGTATCGGGATGCCTGTGTATCACTTCGCCTGTCGTCAGTGTGACGCTTGCGCAGCGGTCTAAAAGGGCATTTAAGCCGACCAGTACGCCCGGATTTGCAATGACCGTGGGTTCCTGTATCTCGATCACATAGCCGTTCCGTATGGCTGTGATTAAGGGCGTCTCCACATAACGGAACCGCTGCCCGGAGGCATTGTCCTCCATCAGCGCCTTTGCGTCCTGTGCCATGACCTCCAGCAGCTTGTCGTAGACTTCTGCATCCGTAATTGTTTCATCATAGTTTCCCGTCAGCTTTTTATAGGCTGAGGGCGGGTCCATCTGGATGTCGGTCAGCGTGGGATATTCCCTGCCGCCCTGCGGTTTTTCATCCGTTTCCGGAAGCATCTGCCCTAAGAAGTCATAGATCTCCGTGTTGGCGGAGCAGGTGTAATATAAGTAGGGCAGTCCCAGTCCTGCAGCGATTGCCTTGGCGCCTTCGGTTTTGCCGGTTCCTGCCGGTCCCCGCATCATAAAATTGCGCATGGGCTGGCTGCCTGATGTGGTCATCTGGGCGTGCCTGCAGATTGTGGTGATTTCCTGTGGGATAACATACCAGTCCTCAATCCGTGGCACCATCAGTTCCTCCTTTGGCGTGAGCACCCTGTCCGAAAGCGGGTAATGCTTCACGAAATCATCCCTGTTTACGCTGGCAGCGGCAGCCGGGGCAGCCGTACCCGTCAGGATGCGGAAGGTGCCGAACAGCACGCTGCTTGGGGAATAGGCGTTTCTGGATAAGTTTACAGCGGTAAGCTGCGGGATGTTTCCTGTGGTCGGGATGTTCAGTTTGATGCCGGCCGTGGGAAGCGTGTCCGCGCTCTCGATCCTCCGGTAGAGGTTGTCACACAGGATATAGGCAGCTGTTTCTGCCTTTTCCATGTCCGTATAGCCGTCGTTTTTGCAGGTGCCGAGTATGTCGTAATGTTCACGGAACTCGTCATCCTTCAGGGCTTCCGGCATCAGTGCGAAAAACAGCGCCGTTCCCAGGTTCCCGCCGTCTTTTAGGGAATAGACCTTCGGGGAAGCGCCAACGCTGTCAAACCTGCCTACATTGAATTTTCCGTTCTTTTTGTTGAATACCACTACATGGATCTCCCCGGTGCGGCTCTGGTATTCCGCCACAACCTTGTCCCCTTGGGTGCCGATGGCGCTCTCGGAGGAGCTGCCCGGCGTCAGGCTCGTATCCATCTCCATATAAGCAAGGACTGCGGACAGGAGGGAGGAGTGCAGTGTTGATTTCTTTGTGGCTACCGTGCAGTAGCTGGAATAGTGGTCGGTGCTTACACTTGTCGATTTGTCGAAAGGCTCAGGAAGACCAATCTTCCATGTCCAGTTTGCAAATAATTGTACTTTTGCCATAATTCATTCATCCTTCTTTCTGTTGTTTTGTGTTAGATCCATGAAACCTGCAGACTGTCATCTGAGATTTTCCCTTTGAGTTCGTTTTCCTCCAGTAAGGAGACCAGTTCCTTCCAGTAAGCCTTCCCCGGAAAGGAGTCGAGGGTTGCCTTCAGGACTTTCTTTTTCTGGCAGCTTACGACAATATCCCCGTTTTCCTTGATGGTGAGCATGGAGTGGCCGTTGGCGTTTAGGTCGGTAATCAGTTCCTCCAGCACCTTCTGCCCGATCAGCTCGTACCATACCCTGACATCCACGACGGACGGTTCAGGGGTTGTTTCCCCGTCTGCGCCGCCGGGCTGCGGTTTGGCGTTTGTACCGTTTTCTTTATCCGCAAAACTGCCGATTACCATTGGCTCCACATGGATGCGCCCAAAGCGGTCAAAGGAAATATCCGCATGGGTGTAGGTATCCATGTTTTCGACCAGGATACGGATTGTCCCGCCCTTTAGGATGTCCTGTAAGGAAGGTGTGTCCTTCCATTGCCAGACAGCCTGTGGGTAAGCGGATTTCAGTTTTTCCGTGATCCGGAGTGCGATATGGAGCAGCATGGTTTCGTATTCCCTGCTGTCAGGGGCAGGAAACGCAGGCTTTGCGGGAGGAACGGGTTCCTCCGGATGTTCCTGTACCGGAAATGGAGATGGTATTTCTTCTGAAGCTTCCATCATCTGCCCGATTTTTTGTTTCAGGGCAGAATAAAGGGCGCGGCATTTTTTGAACAGCTTCCCTGACTGGCGGAACAAAAGGATTCCGACTGTCACGACAGCCCACAGGATGAAGGCAAGCGCCATCAGCTTCTGGGAGCGTTCCTTTCGGAAAAAAACTGCCAGCAACAGCAGGGAGACGATCAGGATTTTCAAACTTTTGGTAAATATGGTTTTTCTCATTTGGTTTTTTCAGTCCTTTCTCTGTAAATTAAAAAAAGAGGAATTACAGCCGGAGTATGTATCTCTCCGATGCAATTCCTCTTATGCCGCCAGCGATACGAAAGCATCAGTTGAACGGCAGTCCATTCTCGCCACAGTCTTCCATGTCCATAAAGCCGTCGTCTGCGTTGGCAGGTGAGTTGTTCCCTGCATTGGCATTGCTGCTTTCCGTGCGTTTCCCTGTCGGGACATAGTTCCATTCGTACACGGTGATCTTGGGGATCATGCCTTTTGAGCCGTCCGTCTTGCGGGTGTATTCCACAAGGTCAAGGTCGCCCGTGATAAAGAGCAGGCTGCCCTTTCTAACACCGGCATTGATGATTCTCTCCGCCGCCTTTCCAAATAAGACGCACTGGAAGAAGTTGGCGTGTTCCTGTTCACCGAATCCTTTGTTGACCGCCACGTTGAACTGAACATATTGTGTTTTGTTCTGGCTGGTCTGAAGGTCAAAGTCTGCTGTGACTCTGGCTAAAGTTGAGATTTGTGTAAACATGGTTTCATTCTCCTTTCTGATAAAAAATTTTGGGGTTGCATCAAAAAAAGTGCCAAAAGACTGCCACTTGTCGGCATAATTCTTCTGACACTTAATTCAATCATAAACAGCGTGTGCATCTATGCGTTCTGCATATCCTGATAGGAAGCACAAAAATCAATTACAGGAACATTTTAGCACAATATATAGCGTATGTCAAATAATTAAACACAAGATTTTGTATAGAATGCACGCTGCTTACAAAATAAATAAAGTTTGTTACCAGAGAGTTCCGTTGTCTCTGAGATTATGAAGCAGTTCAATTTTCCTGTTAAACAGGAGCTCCCGCATTTGTTCTGCGTTTCTTATGTCATCATATAACTGGGTTATATCTGTCTGCTTTTTGGGACCGCCGATTTTTCTGTCAAAAACCATTTCTGTATAGCAGTTGTGCGTCCAGAAGTTCCTTCTCAGGCAGATGGCTTTTAAGGTTTCATATTCCTCGTCTGAAATGATTTCTATGTCATTTATTTTTTCCTGCTCCTGTACCATTCGGATCACCTTGCTGATACTGAAGGTTTCGACATCCATTAACCCATCATAGAAGCTTTTCCCGCTTAAAGCGGCATAAATTCCCTCAAGTTCCCGCTCTATAAACTGATAATGCTCCATGACTGTGCTGTGGGCTATTCTGAATTGCTGTAAATCCATAGTGCTGTATATCATCCTTTGCAATTTGATTGAATATCCCAAGTATAACACAGGTATTTATTCGTTAAAATGATTTATTTTATCTCCTCCACGCCAAGCAGGTTGTCTGTCAGCGCCGCTTTGGTTAAGAGCGGGTTCTGCCCGGAAGGGATACTGTCTGAAGTTTTGAAATAAAGCCGGTAGGAAATGCCGGAACGGATATTATAATCTTTCCCGATTCGTAGCAGATGCTCAGTGCCATCCTGCTCGGTAAGCACAATGTCATGGCTGTTCCTGAAAAGCCGCAGCCGGACATCCGTGCAGGTGCCCTCCAGCACAAAGTAGGTCTTTCTTTTGATCTGAAGACCAAGCAGGATGGCTTTTACGGCAGAACCGGCGGACAGCAGGATACTGAGGATGAAAAAAGAAGTGTCCCCTTCATGGAGAAAGAAAACGAGTCCGGTAAAAAAGCAGCCGGTCCCGACAAGAAAAGTCAGGATCAGCCGCCGGAGTAACGGTTTTGGTATTGGTTCCATTATAGTCTCCTTTATAAAATCTGAAATGTGATCTGCTGCTTGAAGTACAGGTTGGCAACAGCGGTAAGCACGGGAAACCTTGTCTCGGAAACGCGGCAGTCGGTCACAATGCTGTCGCAGTCGGTGGTTTCGTCATGGTACAGGCATTCCATCAGCTCATCATTATTCTTCAGACGGTGCTTTCCGTTTTCTGTGCAGCCGATCAGTTCGGCGGTAGACAGCATCTGGTGCCGCAGCAGTGCCATGACCTGCTTTTCCATTGGATCAAGCCTTTCAGAGTGAAAGACTGTCAGTGCTTTCCGGAAAGGGAATTTCCGTCCCAACAGGAGTTTGAAAAAGGAAACGGTCTTAACCAGTATGCTGTTCGGGGCGGGCTGCAGGTAAAGGTGTCCGAGTAAATCGTACAGGGCATCCACGCCGGTACAGTCTTTCCCGGAAGCTACCAGCCTGCGCATGATAAGACGGTTCAGGTAATGGTCGAAATCCAGTTCTCCGAGGATGTGCAGTTCCCTTTCCTTTTTGTAAAATTCCGCCCTCAGCTCCTGATAGGTCAGTATCCGGAAGGCAAGGCTGGACCAGAGAAGCAGTTCGTGGGCATCCAGCGCACAGTCCCGTCCGCCAACAGTAACCAGTGGCAGTCCCTTTTCAGTCAGTCGATAAGTTCCTATAGCAGTGTATAGTGTCAGCATATGGTATCCTCCTTTTTCATCAGGCTGTCAGTTTTTCTTCCCGCAGCATTTTAGCTGCCTTTGAGATCCATGCGGCCACATGGTTTGGCGGGGCGCCGTAGCGGGCGGCAATCTCCACGCCGGTATGTCCCCTGCACTTGAGCGCCAGCGCCTCGACACCCTTCCTAGTGATGCCGGAGCAGCGCTTTTTAGCTTCATCAAGGAAGATAAAAATATCCGTATCTGACAGCGCATGGTAATTCTCGTCGGGAAAGGTTTCTGCGAAGGTCAGTTCTGATCCGGCTGCCTGTGGCGCATCCATGTATTCCAGCGGTTTTTGCGTCTTTGCGGTTTTCCTGCAGTGGGAGAGCAGGCGGTTTTTAATGACAATGCCTGCAAAGGTGGGAAAGGCAGCGCCGCCGTCTTCCCGGTATTTCTGGGCGGCATGGCAGAGCGCTTCACAGCCGATCTGATAAAGGTCATCAAACCCAAGTCCCTGTACGCTTTCGTTTATGGAAACCGTTCCCAGTACGGCGCCCCGTACAAGGTAGAGGTGCTTTTCCACCAGTTCCCGCTCCCATATGTTCATTGCTGCCATAATAATCCTCCCTTCCCCAATCTCTGTCTGACATGGTATTTTTATTTGTCTAGCAGGCAATTTTTACATGGTTGTTCTGTAATACCCTGCGGCACTCATCCTTCAGGCGGTCACAGCGGTAATCGGAAAACTGTCCGATGTGCGCCTGAGAACTGGGCAGGCAGAAAATGTCCTGCATCCAGCGGTAGGCATCTTTCCGGGAGAGGATGCCGTATTTCCAGATGGCATCAAACAGCCGGTGTGTTTCAATCCTTTTATGCCGCAGGTCCCCGTTGGCAAGCGTACCCTTGGGACGCATGCTTCCGGCATGGACACCCACATAGGCATCGCACTCCGGGTATCCGGCACAGACATAAAGGTATTCATCCAGTGCTTTTTCTTTATAAACATAGGATGCCTTCCGGAGCACGGCGCTTCTCCCGCAGTAGGGGCATTTCATTTTTGCCGGTGTGTTTTTCTGTTTCATGGCTGCATCCTCCCTTCATCTGGTTTTGCGTATGGATTAAGTATGTCTTTAAGTATATTGTAGAGAAAAACCGGCACTTTTCCTATAGTTTGGGCGTTGGTTTTTAAGTCATTTGCGAGTAATTACATGGGAAAGCCCCCAAATCCCATTACGGGACAGGGGGTCTGTTCATCAGGTGTAATATCTGGTGGATGGGACAGTCCTTAGATGAGGCTGTGGTAAGCTCAAGCCACTTGCTGTAAAGCCGTATGAAAAAACGGCTGTCCATAACACAGGGAAAGTCCGTCCGGTCAATGGTGGTTCCCATAAAGGCTTCCGCATCCGAAAGCGGAAGCAGGACCGGGCGGCAGTCATGCCCCGGAATAAACAGGAAGTCCCCGCATCCGGATTCTTTCTGGTAATCGCAGGTACAGGAAACGTACACGGCGTTGCGGTAGTTTCCCTCAGCCGCCTCAAAGAAGGCGGCAATGGTGGCATAGCTGACGCTTAATACAGGATCTGTCATAAGCCACCTCCCTCAAGGCGCTGTCTTCCCGTCATCCGAATAATCCCTCGATTTCCCGCGTGATACGGGGAATGACGGTATCGTTGAAGATCAGCGTCAGGGCGGCTAACAGGAGTGCGCCGAGTACGACGGCGATGATGATTTTCACGCCATCGGAAATGTAGAAGTCCCCCGCCTCGCTGCCCAGGATGTTTCTGGTGCGGACGGCGGCACATACTGCTTTGGTTTTCAGTGTCTGGATTGCTTTACGCATAGTTCTTTTTTCTCCTTTTCGCTCTGATGATAAAGAATGTTGTGACTGCCGCTGCCGCATAGATGAGCAGGGCGGGGAGTGATACAAATTTTTTCATAAGGTTCCTCCATTGTTGTGTTGGTTGGTTTTCGGGTTACGTTTAAGGGTTATAGGCACCACCTCCTTTCCGGGCGGATACATGGGCTTGGGTGTCCGAAGCTGCGGGTGTTCTTAAAAGAAGGCGCCCAGGGAGCCGACCACTTCCACGGAGAGGACCACCACATAGATTAAGAGGATGCAGAAAAGCATCATCATGGAATATTTCTGCATCTGCTTCGGGCGTTTTCCTGCCTCTTTCTTCAGGTTGTTCTGTTCAATCTGGCGCATATCGAACACCAGCATCTTAAAATACATCTGCTGGTCGTCGCCCCGCAGCGTCCCGATCAGCCCGCGTACAATGTCGGAGAGCATGGTGCTGCCCACACGGTTCTGGAAGTGGAGCAGGGCGTTTTCGTAGTTGCCCGTCCGCATATCGGCTACGGTGGTGTCCAGTTCCTGCCCCAGATGGGGTCCTGCAATACGGCGGTAGGAGGTCAGCAGTTTTAGGACGTCCCTGTCCGTGGCAAGCCCCTGCTGGATGCTGACGGCAAAGCGGGGCAGTTCCGCCTCGATAAGTTTGCGCCGCTTCTTTACAAGGTCGAAGGCTTTGTAATAGGTTGAGAACCATACCATGACGGCAAGCCCCACGATGAGCAGCCCCATGAGCGGCATGATCATAAAAAAGGGAATGCCCAGAAGCCCTGTGGCAAACGCGGTCAGGAAGGCTTTCATGGTGTAACATTCCGGCGTCAGCGGGATGCCTGCAATGTCAAGCGTCAGGGAAAGCCGGCTTCTCTTGATGGGGTCCAGCTTTAAGAGCGGGGAGAGCTTTCCGGCAATCTTTGTCAGGTAC
>CAJTTU010000075.1 GCA_910579325.1 uncultured Lachnospiraceae bacterium
CCGGGAACATGGATGCCGATACCGCCGGGGAGATTATGATGATTTTGAAAGAGAGCGCCCATGTGTTCGGAAAATGCGTAGTGGTCGTGACACACTCCGGGGAGGTGGCAAAGCAGGCGGATGTGGTATTGGAAATCAGAGGCGGGCATTTGAGAGAGAGGAAAATAGAATGAAAGACATAAAGAAAGTATACGGTTTATAACCTGTTTATCAGAAAAGAACCCCTCCGGGAAACCAGAAGTCTGGTCCCGGCGGGATTTATCATATTACCTCGTTGTCTTCGCCTGGCATCCGCAATTGGCCGGCGTGTCAAATTCCGGGTTGAAGGCGTAGAAGTTTTTGGAATCCAGGTGATCCTGGACGATCCGCAGGCTCTCACCGAACCGCTGGAAATGCACCACCTCCCGCTGCCGCAGGAACCGGATCGGATCACAGATTTCCGGGTCTTTGATCAGGCGGAGGATGTTGTCGTAGGTGGAGCGGGCTTTTTGCTCTGCTGCCATATCCTCAAACAAATCCGTAATCGGATCTCCCTTAGACTGGAACACCGTAGCCGAGAAGGGCGCGCCCCCTGCGGACTGGGGCCACAGACCCAGTGTGTGATCCACATAATATTTATCGAATCCGGAGGCGACCAGGTCTTCCGGAGAAAGGTTTTTAGTCAGCTGGTGAACGATGGCACAGATGATTTCCATATGGGCCAGCTCTTCGGTGCCGATATCCGTCAGCACCCCCGCCACCTCTCTGTAGGGCATCGTATACCTCTGGGACAGATACCGCTGGGAGGCGGCCAGTTCGCCGTCGGGGCCGCCGAACTGGGTGAGGATCACCATGGCCATTTTGGGATCAGGTTTGCTGATCTTTACCGGATACTGTAATCGTTTCTCATAACTCCACATTAAAAATCATCTCCTTCCCAGGGCCAGGGGTCCTGCACCCAGTTCCAGCAGTTCATGCCGCCGCCCTGACAGCCGCAGCCGTCAGCGCCGGGGGCGGTGAAGCGGGCGGTTTCCTGGCTTAAGGGGCCGAACTGGCTGGTATAGTCTGCAACGGCTTTTCTATAATAATTGCGGGTGGTCTCAAAAAACTGGATGGCTTCCGGGTCACAGGGATGGGTATCCAGGTACAGGGCCGCATCGTCCAGGGCGAAGCCGGTTTCATAGATGACCTGCATCAAACGACATTTTTCATTCATTTTACACACCTCGAGCACAAGAATGGTTTATCCAGTTCCGGGAAAATGGTGCCTGCGTTCAGCCCTCTGCACAGGTCGTAGGTGTCATTCCATCTCTGCCAGGGAACATAGGCCATCGTTACGGGGAACTGATCTATATTTTTCCGCTCCATGGAAAAAGGGGCGATCATTTCAGGAGGGTTGGGGTTAGAGCCGGCGCAGCCGCAGTCCCGGTCCCGGGAGTAGCTTCTGGCAGGCATCGTGTATCCGCTCATCTGGCGGCCGGAACAGCCCTGCCGTCTCATATCATATCTGCTGTTATAACGTTCCATAAATATTAAGAGACTCCTTTATGTCTGATTTAATATTAATGTATGCGGCGGGAAATATTATGGTGCGTTATCAGCCTGTGATCAGGCCGGACGTGTGGATTAAAAATTTTTTTCATCGAGCATTTTGCACTGGCGTTTGCGGCAGAGAACTGGTATAGTTGTTACCATAACGCTAATTGATAAAACTGACAAAAGGGTTAATGCAGAGAATGTGATGAACAATTGGATTGGAGATCAATAAGCAGATTGGACACACAATCAAGCTATGAAATAGGAAAAAGGAGAGAAGCAGAATGAATGATCTGACAAAACTGACAGTAAAAGCATTATATTCGTTAGAACACACAAAGGCGGCGGCGCTGCTGGAATCTGTGTCGTATCCCTGGGAGGCGCTGGGGAAAATCGGGGAGACGATCAAGGAAATTGGCGGCCGCCTGCCGAAAGAACTGTATGACCAAAAGGACGGGGATGTGTGGATTGCGAAATCCGCAAAGGTAGCCCCTACGGCCTATATCCACGGCCCGGCCATTATCGGCGAGGAGACGGAGGTGCGCCACTGCGCCTTTATCCGGGGCAATGCGCTGGTGGGAGACCACTGTGTGGTGGGCAATTCCACGGAGCTGAAAAATGTCATCCTGTTTGACAATGTCCAGGTGCCACACTACAACTATGTGGGTGATTCGATTCTGGGGTACCGTTCCCATATGGGTGCGGGCTCTATTACTTCTAATGTAAAATCGGATAAAAAACTGGTGATCGTAAAAGCGGGAGAAGAGCGGCTTGAAACCGGCCTGAAAAAATTTGGCGCCATGATCGGCGACGGCGTGGAAGTGGGCTGCGGCACAATTTTAAATCCCGGCAGCGTGGTGGGGAAAAACAGTAATATTTATCCGCTGTCTATGGTGCGGGGATATGTGGAAGCCAATTCCGTTTACAAGAACCAGAATGAGGTTGTAGAAAAAGCAGACTAAAAACTGTTGGAAATATGTTTATGCCGAAAATGCCGGAAATTACAGTATTTGCATGTGCTGCTTTACAAAATATAGAGAATAGCAGTATGCGTGGGATGTGTGTATGGAGGAATCATGTCGAGAAACTGGCGCGATTATCGTTCCGAATCCTGTTTCCCTGAACTTTTATGCTCCAGAAACACATTGATTTCCGCCCCCAGCAGCGTGATAGTCATGCAGAAGTAAATCCAGAGCATAATCAGCACGATAGCCGTCAGGCTGCCGTAGGTATAAGAAAAGTTAGAAAATTTGGTTATATAAATCGAATACACAAAAGAAAAGACAGACCAGCCGAAGGTGGCAAATATGGCGCCGGGGAACTGGTCTGCCAGGCTTACATTCCGTCCGGGGAAAAAGCGGTAGAGCAGCATAAAAAAGCCGGTGAGCAAAAAGGCCGACGAAAAGGTACGGATGCCTACCACTAATATGGAAAAATCCCGGATGGCGGGCATCCGGTTTTCCAGAAACAGCTGGATATTGTTGCCGAATACCAGCAAAATCAGAACCAGCAACAGGGCGGCCATAAAAAACATGGTGTAAAAATAGCAGACCAGCCGCAAACGGATATAGCCGATTGGCTTTTCGTCGGAATACACCTGGTTCAGCCCCCGCTCCACGGCCATGACCCCTTTGGAGGCGGACCAGATCGTGGTGACGGCGGTTACGGACAGGATAGTGTTTGAGGACTTGGCATAGACCTCATGGACAATGTTGTACAGGGAGGGGCGGAAGGTTTCCGGCACTACAAGGGTGAGGGTGGCCAGCATTTCCTCCAGGCTGTCTGGGGAGACGAACTGAATCATGGTCATAGCCAGCATTAAAAGGGGAAATGCCGAGATGACCAGAAAAAACGACGCCTGGGCTGCGTAGACGGTAATCTGATCCTCCGTCACCTGCTTTTTAAAAATGTCTGCCTGAAGTAAAATATTATGCATAGGTAAATCTCCATTTTCAGCATCTCTGGAAACAATATTAAAACGCTCTGTTTATAAATAGTACCATGCAAGTGGGTTTCCGGCAAGCGGTTATCGTTTTTTTACGGTACAGAAAAAATCGACAAAATAGTTGATTTTATGATTTTAATACGGTAAACTTTTTGTCATAAGGTATCTTGCAATGTGCAAAGGCCATGTACCTGACGGCATTGCAAAAGCATTGGGACGAATTAAAGGAGACATGGCATGGGTTTCAGAAGAAAGATAATGGACAAGCTTACCATCATTTATATAAAAGCCAGCCACTGCATGGAACGGAATAAACTGAATATGTATATTTCCACGCTGGAGCGGGAAATTCAGGATATGAAGCTGCAGATCGGCATAGTATGTTATGACCGGTGGAAAAATGACCGGCTGCGAGTGGAGGATATCGAAGAACTACTGAAAATAATCGACGGGAAAAATGAGGAGATTGAGAAACAGAAGGAACTGATTTTACAGTTATCTGAGCAGGAAAAGCGTATTTTGGGAAAAGCAGCCCCGGTCGTTTTGCCCTTTGCGCCGATCCCGTCAGTTTCGTCAATTTCAGCGGCGGCAGAGATGAAAGACATAAAAGAAATAAAAGATACGGCGTGTCGGAGTGATGCTGAATATGTGGAACCGGCCGGCAGGCCAGACAATGAGCAGCAGCCCTCCGTGTTGGAGTTTCAGCGTTATCATAGATGAAAAAAGTTTTGATTGAGTCCTGACGGAAAATATTTCTAAGATTATTTAAAAAAGTTGTTAGTTTTTTGAATAATCCAGAATATGGATAAAAAAATTGAATTTGTTAATAAATTAAATTGAAAAGGTGTTGAAACTGTGAACTTTTTGTAGTATAATGAGTTCCGACACAATTTCTGTGCCAGAACATTTAAAATGAAAAAGAAAAGGAGAAAACGAAATGAAAAAGAAAGTTTCCGTTTTAATGGCTCTGGTAGTATTGAGCTGCATGGTGCTGATGGGATGTTCCTCTCAGAAGCTGGTTCCGGCCGATCAGGTAGTTGGCGCTCTGTTCCAGCTGGCAGCGATGGACGATGCCGCCCCGATGAAGGATCTGCTGGGTTTTGCATCTGAAGAGGATGTGCGTTCCGCTCTGATGGAAGACGGCGGTTCTGATCTGGTGGAAGAACTGGAGAAACAGTTCACCGATGCCGGAATCGAGTTCAGCACCGAAGAAGTGGAAGAAATGAAGAACGACATTATCAGCCTTCTGAAGAATACCCCTTACACGGTTGAGCTGACTTCCGAAGAGAAGGATAAATGTGTTGTTACGCTGAAAGTAAACGGTTACTCCATGGCTGATATGACAGAAATCGCCATGACGACGCAGCAGGCGGCTCAGGACGCACTGACCGAGGATCAGCTTGCAGCGATCCAGAGCGGCGACGCCGATGCCCTGAACGAGTTTATGCATACATATATGATGGATTACATGAAGGCAGTTTCTCAGATGAGCCCGATGGAAGAGGCTACCGAGATCACTGTTGAGTGCGAAAAGGTTAAAGTTGACGTAAGCGGCAAGGAGCAGGTATGCTGGATGCCTCTGAGCCTGGATTCCTTCGGCAACGATGTTGAAGCTGCTATTATGCAGTAATGGTTTTTGCCATTTGTCGATGAATTTTTAGTTATTACCGGAAGATCGACTCTTGACAACCTTGTTTTTTGTGTTAGAATGGTCATAGCAAACGGATCAAACAGTCCGTTTGCTATGACCATAATTGATTTTGGAAAAAGCATTGATGGCGAGGCTGCGGATCACGGATCGGCTGCCGCAGATATCTGTCTTCTGTCAGAGAGAGGGGGCCACCGGCTGAAAGCCTCCTTGAGTTCAGTCAGATATCAACCTTCCCGCCGGAGCTTCAGAGCTGAACGTACATGGTAAAAGTGTTCCTGGAATGTCCCCTTCTTCGCAGCGGGACTGGAAAAAGCCTGTATCGGCTTTACTGTGTGTCCAGTAGGTTTTGACGTCCGTACACGTTACGTATGCTGAGTGTCTGCCGTAAGGCAGGAATCAGGGTGGTACCGCGGAATCAGTCCGTCCCTATGTTTTTTAGGGGCGGTTTTTTTGTATCATAGGGAAGTTGCGGAACTATCAATATGAAGGAGAGAGACATGAAGGAAAAACTGGAACAGATTAAAGCAGAGGCGCTGGCGCGGATTGAAGAAGCCGGTGCTCTGGAAAAGCTGAATGATATCCGGGTGGCTTATCTGGGGAAGAAGGGTGAGCTGACCTCGGTATTAAAAGGCATGAAGGACGTGGCGCCTGAGGATCGTCCCCGGGTGGGGCAGATGGTCAATGACGTGCGGGCTCTTTTGGAGGAGCGGCTGGAAAACGCAAAAACCGTGCTGGCCAGAGCGGCCAGGGAAGAACAGATGTCCAAAGAGGAAATCGACGTCACCCTGCCGTCCCAAAAGGCGGAGATCGGCCATAAGCATCCGAACACGGTGGCATTGGAGGAAGTGGAGCGGATATTTATCGGCATGGGATATGAGGTTGTGGAAGGCCCGGAAATAGAATATGACTACTACAATTTCGAGGCGCTGAACATCCCGGCCAATCACCCGGCCAAGGACGAGCAGGATACTTTTTATATCAATGATAAAATCTTACTTAGAACCCAGACCTCCCCGGTTCAGGTCAGAACAATGGAGCAGAAAAAGCCGCCGATCCGTATGATTGCGCCGGGCCGGGTATTCCGTTCCGACGAGGTGGATGCCACCCATTCCCCCTCCTTTCATCAGATTGAGGGAATGGTCATTGATAAAAATATCACATTTGCCGATTTGAAAGGTACGTTGGCGCAGTTTGCCGTGGAACTGTTCGGAGAGAATACGAAGGTAAAATTCCGCCCTCATCATTTTCCGTTTACGGAGCCAAGTGCCGAGGTGGATGTGACCTGTTTTAAATGCGGTGGTGCCGGATGCCGGTTCTGCAAGGGTTCCGGCTGGATCGAGATTTTAGGCTGCGGCATGGTTCATCCCAAGGTGCTCCGCATGAGCGGCATCGACCCGGAGGAGTACTCCGGATTTGCCTTCGGTGTGGGGCTTGAGCGGATCGCTTTATTGAAATATGAGATTGACGATATGCGGCTGCTTTATGAGAATGATATTCGGTTTTTGAAGCAGTTCTAAAAAATAAAAACAGCAAAGATCCGAACAAGCCCCGAAAGGATTTACGGACGTATAGCGGCCGGAAATTTTTCCTAAGCAAGGGGTTTGGGAGGACTGTAGCGGAACTTAATATAGGAGATATAAGCTTATGAATACAGCATTATCATGGATCAAAGCCTACGTGCCGGATCTGGATGTGACGGATCAGCAGTATACGGACGCGATGACGCTGACCGGGACAAAGGTGGAAGGCTTCGAGAGGTTAGATAAAAATCTGGAAAAAATCGTAGTGGGACAGATCCTGTCCATAGAGCGCCATCCCGATGCGGACAAACTGATTGTCTGCCAGGTGGATGTGGGAATGGAAACCGTTCAGATTGTAACCGGCGCGCCCAATGTGAAGGTGGGAGATAAGGTGCCGGTGGTACTGGACGGCGGCAAGGTGGCCGGCGGCCACGACGGCGGGCCGCTGCCGGAAAACGGTATTAAGATCAAGAAAGGAAAGCTGAGGGGTGTTGTTTCCAGCGGTATGATGTGCTCCATCGAGGAGCTGGGATCTTCCAGGGATATGTATCCGGACGCGCCGGAAGAGGGCATTTATATTATGAAGGAGGATGCGCCGGTGGGCGCTGACGCCATCGAACTTCTGGGGCTGCGGGATACGGTATTTGAGTATGAAATTACCTCAAACAGGGTGGATTGTTACAGTATTTTAGGAATTGCCAGAGAGGCGGCCGTGACCTTTGGAAAAGCATACTGTCCGCCAAAGCCTGCGGCGACCGGAAATGAGGAAAAAGCTTCTGATTATATTCAGGTAGAGGTTCAGGATGAAGGGCTGTGCCCCCGTTATTGCGCGAGGGTGGTGAAGAATATCAAGATCGGGCCGTCGCCGGAATGGATGAAGAGAAGGCTGGCGGCTTCGGGCATCCGTCCGATCAACAACCTGGTGGATATCACCAACTATGTGATGGAGGAGTTCGGCCAGCCCATGCATGCTTTTGACATGCGTAATATTGCGGGAAACAAGATTATCGTGCGCAGGGCGGCGGACGGCGACGAGTTCCGGACGCTGGACGGCCAGATGCGCAAGCTGGATCACGATGTGCTGATGATCTGCGACGCCGAAAAGGAAATCGGCATCGCCGGCATTATGGGCGGTGAAAATTCCAAAATCGTAGACGACGTGACCACCGTTTTATTTGAGGCGGCCTGCTTCGACGGAACGAATATCCGTCTTTCCGCCAAACGGCTGGGCATGCGGACTGACGCTTCCGCCAAGTTCGAGAAGGGGCTTGACCCGAACAATGCCCAGGCTGCCATCGACCGTGCCTGCCAGCTGATCGAGGAGTTAGGCTGCGGCGAAGTGGTAGGCGGCATGGTGGATTGTTATCCCAACCCGAAAAAGCCCTGGAGAGTGCCTTTTGACTGGCAGAAAGTGAATAAGCTGCTGGGCACGGACATTCCCGAGCAGGAGATGCTTCATATATTTGAGCGGCTGGAGCTGGGCTACGACAGCGAGAAGAAGGAGGTTATCGTCCCCACCTTCCGCCAGGATCTGGAATGCGGCGCCGATATCGCGGAGGAAGTGGCCAGATTTTTCGGTTACGATAAGATTCCCACCACATTGCCGGGCGGAGAGGGCACGGCAGGGAAGCTGTCCTTTAAGCTGCGGGTGGAGGAGCTGGCCAGAAGCGTGGCGGAGTACTGCGGTTTCTCCCAGGCAATGACCTACTCCTTTGAAAGCCCCAGGGTATTTGACAAGCTGTCCCTGGCCGCGGATGATCCGATGCGCCGGGCGATCACGATTATGAATCCGCTGGGAGAGGACTACAGCATTATGCGTACCAGCGTCATTAACGGTATGCTGACATCGCTGTCCATCAATTATAACAGAAGAAATAAAAATATTCATCTGTATGAGCTGGGAAATATTTACCTGCCCAAGGAATTGCCGCTTAAGGAACTGCCGGATGAGCGGATGCAGCTGATGCTGGGCTTCTACGGCGACGGCGATTTCTTCACGATGAAAGGGGTTGTGGAGGAATTTCTGGAGCAGGCGGGGCTGAAAAACAAGCTGGTCTGCGACCCATCCCGGAAAAGGCCGTTTTTGCATCCCGGGCGCCAGGCGGAACTGATTTACGACGGAAAGGTAATCGGCTGGATCGGCGAGGTGCATCCGGATGTGACAGACCGGTATGAGATCGGCGAGCGGGCATATCTGGCTGATCTGGATATGCCGGGTATTACGGAGCTGGCTTCCTTTGATAAGAAGTATGTTGGCATCGTCAGGTATCCGGCAGTGACCAGGGATATCAGCATGGTGGCGAAAAAGGAAATCCGTGTGGGCCAGATTGAGGAAGTGATCGAAAAATTCGGCGGGAAGCTTTTGGAAAACTATCATCTGTTCGACGTTTACGAGGGCAGCCAGATCGCGAAGGGTTATAAGTCGGTAGCCTATTCCATTACCTTCCGGGCGAAAGACCGGACGCTTGAGGATAAGGAAGTGGGCAAGGTGATGGATAAGATTCTCGGCGGGCTGAAGGAGCTGGGGATCGAGCTGCGGATGTAGGGCGATGCGAATGTAGGACGATGCAAATAAAGAAACCGGGCGGATTTTAGCCGGATGATAAGGAAATGGATATCTATAAACGAATCGGTGCCGTATGCCGGATGATCCCGGAAAGCGCTGTAGCCTCCTACGGCCAGATCGCCCTGCTGTGCGGAAAGCCCCGGAATGCCCGGCAGGTAGGCTATGCGTTAAAGCATGGCCTGGCCGGGCAGGCGCCCGCCCATCGGGTGGTAAATGCCAAAGGGTTATTAAGCGGGGCGGCCAGCTTTGAAACTTACGATATGCAGAAAATGCTTCTGGAAGGGGAGGGCGTGGCCGTGACCCGGAAGGAAGAAGGCTGGCATGTGGATCTGGAACGGTACGGGTGGAAACATACGCTAAGGGACGTCCTCCTGCTGGAAGAATATTTCCGGGAGGAAGGAATATAACAGAAAAAAAGAATCCGACGCCACACCTTTACGTCGGATTCTTTTTTATGTTTAAAAATATTCCGTGATTGATTACGCCATACCGTTTACAGCTTTGGTCAGACGGGAAACTTTTCTGGATGCGTTGTTCTTGTGATAAACGCCCTTGGTCTCCGCCCTGGCGATCGTAGAGATAGCAGCCTGTAACTGTGCCTGTGCGGCAGCTTTGTCGCCGGCTACGATAGCAGCATCTACTTTCTTGATCGCAGTCTTAACGCCGGATCTCACCGCTTTGTTTCTTGCAGCTCTGGTGCGGCTTACTAAAATTCTCTTTTTAGCAGACTTGATGTTAGCCAATGTGTACACCTCCAATTATTTGATAATCGCAGTACTGGTTTGCATGAAAGCTGAAATCCGGACACGGTCGGATATTTCTGACTTTAAATGTAAACGTTCGTTGTGCGGCCACAATGACGGTAGTAACCGCACAGCAATAAACGTCATGAAAGCTGTCCGCCTCCACAACATACTATAGTAGTTTAGCGGATATTTTCCTGCCTGTCAATACATATTATGAGAAAAAAAGAAAAAAATAGATAAAAACAGCGACTGCGGCTGTAGCAGAACTATAAATAGGAGAGTGCAAATTATGGACAGACGGAAGATCAGGACAGACCTGGCGGTGGAGGAGCAGGAGCGTCTCACGGAGGAGGCGGAGCGGATCAAAGGGGTGATTCTGGAAGAGGATGAGGAGCCGCCGGACGTGCACATTACCAGGGTGCGGATTTTGGACGAGGAGGGGGCCAGGGTGATGGGAAAGCCGGTGGGAACCTATCTGACCCTGGAATCCCGCCGTATGTCCCAGGAGGATGAGGATTATCACAGGGACGTGTCGGAGGTCTTTGCGGAGAAGCTGGAAGAATTGCTGCCGAAGGGGTGGAACAGTCTGCTGGTGGCGGGACTGGGCAATCACCATGTTACCTCGGATTCCCTGGGCCCCAGGGTGGTGGACAACCTCTGGATCACAAGGCATCTTGAACGAACCGGGCGTATGATCAGCGGCATTGTGCCCGGGGTTATGGCTCAGACCGGGATGGAGAGCGCGGAGATAATAAAAGGTATTGTCCGGGAAACCAGGCCGGATGTGGTGGTGGCCATTGACGCTCTGGCAGCCAGAAGCGTACACCGGCTGGGCTCCACCATTCAGCTCAGCGATACCGGCATTCAGCCCGGCTCCGGCGTGGGAAATCACAGAAACAAGCTGAATCAGGAAAGCCTCGGCGTGCCGGTGATCGCCGTCGGCGTGCCCACGGTGGTCAGCGCGGCGGCCATTGTCTATGATACGCTGGATGCGCTGACCACTGTTTTGGAGCAGAGCGAGGTGACAAGTTCTCTTTCCGGAACGATTAAAAGCATGGATATGGACGACCAGTATAGGCTGATTCAGGAATTGCTGCATCCCAGGCTTGGCCCCATGTTCGTAACGCCAAAGGATATCGACGCCGTGGTGAAACGGCTGAGCTTTACGATATCGGAGGGAATGAATATGGCCTTCCACGCATAAATTTTAAAGTGGAAGAATGGTGAAATTTTCAATAGAAGGCGTGTGTATGGGAAAGAAGGCCGCGGAATGGCTGTGCTGCCTGATACTCTGCTTTTGTATTGTCATGAATGTGGAGACGGCGGTCAGGGTTCAATATCCGAAAATTTCATATGTGCTGGGAAAAGGCTCCGGCAGCCAGGGGATTGAGGACATGGCGGATCAGTTTTTCTCCTTCCAGACGCCTCTGTTTTCCTATATGAAGGATATGAAAAAACAGGAGGCGGCTAAGAGCCAGAACCCGGCCTACGACAGAATCCGGGCTGGTATGGACGGATATGCCTATGGAGCCGAGGATTATGAGGAGATTACGGAGGGGCGTCAGACAGAGGCGGCGTATCAGCAGTATGCGGCTTCTGGCGGCGCAGGGGAGCAAAGCGCCGCTGGAGAGCCGCAAGCCGCCGGGGAGGGGACCGGCGATCCGGCCGGCTTCCAGGACGGACAGGAGGAGCAGGCCAGAGAAGCCGCCGGGCAGAACATTACATATTCCATGGAACAGCTTTCTGATTTTCAGTTTCTAGTAAAAAACCTGTACTTTGTCCATCCCAACACAGGGGTAGACCCGGAGCTTTTGAACGCGTCGGCCATGCTTAGCTATGACGCCCATATGTCCACGCCGCCGGATCAGCCGCAGATTCTGATCTATCACACACATGCCAGCGAATATTTCTCGGATTCCGACGCGAATAACCCGGATACGCTGATCACGGGGGTGGGAGAACGGCTGGCCGGGCTTTTGCGGGAGCGATATGGTTTTAATGTGATCCATGATACCACCCTGTTCCCTTACCAGCAGGCCTATTCTCAGGGATTGAACCGCCTGACCCAGATTTTAGAGGAAAATCCTTCGATCGAGGTGGTGATCGACCTGCACCGGGACGCTGCGGAGGGCAATCACTATGTAACGGAAGTGGACGGGAAGCAGACCGCCCAGATTATGTTTTTCAACGGCGTATCCCGCTCCACGGACGGCCCCATCGATTATCTGGAAAACCCCTATGTCTCGGAAAACCTGGCCTTCAGCTTTCAGCTGAAAATGGCGGCCGACGCTTTGTATCCCGGCTTGACCCGGAGAAATTATCTGAGAAGTTACCGTTATAATCTACATATGCGGCCAAAATCCGTACTGATCGAGGTGGGGGCGGAGACCAACAGCCTGGAAGAAGAACTGAACGCAGTGGAACTGCTGGCGGAGATTCTGGCAAGTGTGCTGAAAGGGGATGGATAAAGTCAGGCAGGGGTTTCCCTGCCTATGTTCAATGCGGGTTTTAAATACACTTCGTTTTTATTGTATAACATGTCTGGCTTTTTTAAAGACCGGGTATGTTTTATGAACTAATTTTCAAAAAATCTCATAGAAATTATTTATTTTTTTTGATGCACAAATGATTGAAAAGGGTTATAATTTTATATGGTATTTAAGAAACATCAGAAAAAGGAGTATGGAATGAAATGATGAAAGCAACTATTTTTAAGAATTCGAAAACAATTATTTTAACGCTGAGCCTATTGATCTGCATTGGCCTGCTGAGCGGCTGCGGCAAAAAGGCGGATGACAGCCAGGCAACTTCTGCTGCAGGAGCCGGAACGGAAACGACGGAACAGAAGGAGACGGCCGATCGGAAAGAAACGGATCAAAGGGCAGAGGCTGTTACTGAAACAGGTACGGACGCAACCGGCGAGACAAAGGAAAAGTCTGATCAGACGAAGAAACCGGCAGGAACGACGGAAGGGGCACAGACAGCTGAATCCCAGGAAACCTCCGACGCACAGACAGAGTCTAAAGCGGGAGACTCCGGAGCGGGCAAGGCCGGCTTTCCAGGCGATTTCCCGATGTCCTTTACCTTTTCCAGCGGCGCTGGCGGCTGGCGGACATGGCTGACCCTTTACGCCGACGGCACCTTTGAAGGGCAGTATTCGGATTCGGAGATGGGAGATATCGGGGATGGATATCCGAATGGCTCTTACTATATTGCTGATTTTACGGGGAAATTCGTAAATATTCAAAAGGTGGACGAGTTTTCCTATTCGATGGAGCTGGATGAAGTCACCCTTGGGCGTGAGCCGGGGACGGAGTGGATTGAGGATGAAATCCGCTATGTTGCGGCGGAGGCTTACGGTCTGGACGGAGGAAAGGAGTTTGTTTTCTACACACCGGAAACGCCGGTTGCAGGATTGTCCGAAATGTTTTTAGGCTGGTGGCCCGGCCGTTTCATGGAGCCGGCCGCGGAAACCCTTTCCTGTTATGGGATTTATAATAAGGCGGAGGAGACGGGATTTTTTACGGACTGACATGAAGAATCTCCGCATTGATTAAATGAACTGTTTATGATATAATCGCAGGCAGTGTAAGGAAAGTTACTGTCCATGAACTGCCATTTTGCAAAGCGTTTTATGCATACTGGCTGCGAAGCAAACAGTAACAAAAAGAATTTTTTCAGCCACCTGAGACGGCGTGTGAGAGACAACGCCGTTTCAGGCGGCTGTTATATGTAAGTGATGTACTCTCGAAGCCTCGCAAAAGCAGGTGCTGAGAGAATGCCGAAAGTACATAGTATAGATGAGGAGGAAACTATGCCTGCGACAGACCAGAGCAAAATCAGGAATTTTTGTATCATCGCCCACATCGACCACGGCAAATCTACTCTTGCGGATCGTATCATCGAGATGACTGGACTTTTGACCAGCCGGGAGATGCAGGAGCAGGTCTTAGACAATATGGATCTGGAACGGGAGCGGGGCATTACGATCAAGTCCCAGGCCGTCCGCATCGTATATCGGGCGAAGGACGGGGAAGAATACATCTTTAACCTGATCGACACGCCCGGACATGTGGATTTTAATTATGAAGTATCCCGAAGCCTGGCGGCCTGTGACGGCGCGATCCTGGTGGTGGACGCGGCCCAGGGCATCGAGGCCCAGACGCTGGCGAACGTATACCTGGCGCTGGATCATGACCTGGACGTGTTCCCGGTGATCAATAAAATCGACCTGCCAAGCGCCGACCCTGACCGGGTGGCGGAGGAGATCGAGGATGTGATCGGCATCGAGGCCCACGACGCTCCCAGGATTTCGGCCAAAACCGGGCAGAATGTGGAGGAAGTACTGGAGCAAATCGTGACAAAGATTCCGGCTCCCGGCGGCGACCCCAAAGCGCCGCTGAAAGCATTGATTTTTGATTCCCTCTACGATTCCTACCGAGGCGTGATCGTATTCTGCCGGGTAAAAGAGGGGACGGTGAAAAAGGGTGATCCGATTCAGATGATGGCCACCGGCGCTGCTTTTGAGGTAGTGGAGGTGGGTTATTTCGGCGCGGGCCAGTTTGTCCCCTGCGAGGAGCTGAGCGCCGGCATGGTAGGCTATGTGACGGCCAGCATTAAAAATGTGAAGGATACCCGGGTAGGCGATACGATCACCGGAAGAGATAACCCCTGCGACGCCCCGCTGCCGGGATATAAGAAAGTAACTTCCATGGTGTACTGCGGCATGTATCCGGCCGACGGCGCCAAATACAACGACCTGCGGGACGCGCTGGAGAAGCTGCAGTTAAACGACGCGGCGCTGCAGTTCGAGCCGGAAACCTCGATTGCCCTGGGCTTTGGGTTCCGCTGCGGTTTTCTGGGGCTTCTGCACCTGGAAATTATCCAGGAACGTTTAGAGCGGGAGTATAACCTGGATCTGGTCACTACGGCGCCCAGCGTTATCTACAAGGTGCATAAAAGCAACGGCGATGTGATCGAGCTGACGAATCCCTCCAACCTGCCTGACCCTTCCGAAATCGAATATATGGAAGAACCGATGGTGAAGGCGGAGATTATGGTGACTACGGAATATATCGGCGCCATTATGACTCTTTGTCAGGAACGGCGGGGAATCTATATCGGCACCGAGTATCTGGAAGATACCAGGGCGATGCTGCGGTATGAATTGCCCTTAAATGAGATTATCTATGACTTTTTTGACGCTTTGAAATCCCGTTCCAGAGGGTATGCTTCCTTTGATTATGAGATTAAAGGCTATGTTCAGTCCGACCTGGTGAAGCTGGATATCCTGATTAATAAAGAAGAGGTGGACGCCCTTTCCTTTATCGTCCATAACTCCACCTCCTACGAGCGTGGCAGGAAAATGTGCGAGAAGCTGAAGGAAGAAATCCCCAGACATCTGTTCGAGATCCCGATTCAGGCGGCCATCGGCAGCAAGATTATCGCCAGGGAGACGGTGAAGGCGCTGCGCAAGGACGTGCTGGCCAAGTGCTATGGGGGCGATATTACGAGAAAGAAGAAGCTGCTGGAAAAGCAGAAGGAGGGCAAGAAGCGGATGCGCCAGATCGGCAATGTGGAGATTCCGCAGAAGGCGTTTATGAGCGTGTTGAAGCTGGATGATAAGTGAGAAGGAGTATGTTGTTTTGGTTTCTATAAACGTCATGGAAAACGAACGACTGGCGAGTTTTATCAAGGTGTTGAAGACCCAGGATGGTATCATCAGCGAGTATGACATCAGCCTTTGAGGCGGCATGGCTGAATTCATTACGATCAGCAGAAACAAGGAGGTTACAGTCACTTTCCAGGACGAAACGGAGATACAGGCATAACAGATACACGTACAGAAATGGCACTCGGTTATGGTCGGGTGTCTTTTTTGCAGTTGAGTTTTACGGTTACGCCAATCAGGCATTTTACGACGTGTATTTTGCCACAGAAAAGAAAGTGCGTCTGTTCGACTAAGATAGGCCGCATTATCAGCCAGTGGTATGGCGGACGATGCGGGAGTGGTGGAAGCGGATAAAATTGCTTTCGTACTTATGCGGAAGGAGAATTATCGGAAGATTCAACTGTTTCTAAAATGGAAATAGTTTAACAAAAGGGGAAACGGCAGGTTAGGCGAAAGATTGATTTTTATTCACTTGGCACTATTATGTTATCAGGCTGTCGTGTGAATTAAAAAATTGATAGAGGAATTAATTTGACAATATAGGATATATCCTATATAATGGTATTACAAAATACAGGGGGAGGAAAAAATATGCCGGTTATATTAAGATTTAAAGGGATTGTAATAAAAATGTATTTAAGGCAGAAAGAGCATAATCCGCCGAATGTTCATGCGATTTACGGGGAATATATCGGTATGTTTTCGTTATCTGACGGCGAAATGTTTGAAGGAGATATCCCATCAAAAGAGCAAAAGGCAGTTCAGGCTTTTGTTGCGAGATATGGGAAAGAATTATTAAATATGTGGGAAACACAGGAGTTTACGACATTAGAGCCAATTGAATAAGAAAGAGGGTGTGAAAATATGACGCATAAAATCAAGTCTGTTTACCCATTAGAGGATTACGTGATATTGGCGGTTTTCAGGAATGGCATAGAGAAGAAATATGATATGAGATGTTTGTTCCCTGTATTTCCTCAGTTTAAAGATTTTGAGAACATACCAGGACTATTTGAGCGGGTCAAAGTAGACACAGGCGGATATGGAATATCATGGAATGATGATCTGGATCTTGACGCGGAGGATATATGGGAAAATGGCGTAGAAACAGGCAATGTACAAGTAAGTGATATTGCGGATATTCTGGCTGAAAATTTAATCAGGGCAAGAGATCATATGGGAATGACGCAAAAGCAATTAGCAGAAAAGACCGGTATATATCAGGCAGATATAAGTAAAATCGAAAGAGGTATAGCGAACCCGTCATTGAATACATTAAAAAGACTTGCCGAAGGTATGGATATGACTTTAAAATTAGAGTTTATACCTGAAAATATTTTTTCCAATGCAACATATCAGAAGCCGGCAGCGCCTGAGTCTGGCACGGGAAAGGTATATACATTTGATTATGAGCCTCCGGTTTCAATGGTTGCGGAAGAACCGGCACCAAACGGAGCTAAGAAGGAGAAGTAAAACAAGATGAAAGGTTCGGAATGCAAATTCGTTAAATACATGGAGGGCTCCGACAAGCGGTTTGTCATTCCGGTTTACCAGAGGAATTATGACTGGAAGACCGAGAACTGCAAGCAGCTGTATG
>CAJTTU010000076.1:0-16808 GCA_910579325.1 uncultured Lachnospiraceae bacterium
CCGCCGCACCAGAATAAAAACCGGAAGGACAGAAATTCCTGCATTCCCGCCATTTTCGTACAGACATTCGCCAGAGAGTAAATCAGCATCCCACAGTGGAGAATCAACCAGGTTTTGATCTGTTTTTTTTCCATATTGATTCGTTAATCCCTCGTCGTTATCATATATCCGTACCGGTTGGAGCTGTCCGTCACCCCATGGCCGTCAAAGGGCTCCATCGGGCTGATCCGCCATACTTTCTCCACGCCCGCCTGTTTTACGGTCTCCAGCTTTGCTAAATCCTCCGGAGAAAACACAAACCGGATCCTGGCCTCCCTGTGGTGGGGATTTTGTACCATCCGCAAGGGTTTCCCGCAGGCAATATCCACCGTCATACCCACAAAATCATAGCCGGTAGACAACGGCACCAGGTCGGAACCAATGCAGTCCCCGCCCATCCGGGCGCCGATCTCTATGATCGTCACCCTTCCTTCCGGGCTGATCTTTACCTCCGCATGGGAAGGCCCATAGGATACCTGCAGCGTATCCAGCCCATGGCTCACCACCCGCCTGATCTGATTCAGCGTTTCATCGGATACGCCGGCCGGCTGCACATGCCCGGTCTCAATAAAATGGGGCGCCCCCGTGGTAAACTTCCGGGTCAGAGCCAGTAAATAATGCGCCTTCTCGTAAGAGATAAACTCCACGCTGAACTCTTCCCCCTCCACATATTCCTCGATTACAGCCTGATGGAGAAACGACTGGCCGCAGGCCGCCTCCACCGCCGCCTCCAGACCTTCCGGCCCGGAAAGCAGCGTAATCCCCCGGCTCCCGGACCGGTCCACCGGTTTCACGATCACCGGAAACATAAAGCCGGTATCGGGCCGGATTTCATCTCCCGGAAAGACCACCTTCCCATCCCGCCATACCGCAAGCACATAGCCCACGGAAGGATCCCCGTTCCTGGCAAATGCTTTGCGCATCTCATATTTATTGGTGGCCAGCCTGGTATTCTCCGGTCCGTTGCCCACAAGGCCCAGCTGCTCCGCCACATAATTCACCGTCACCACCGCCAGGTCAGAGCCGATGGACGTCACGCCAACCGGCTGGATTCCTTTGCAGATTTCCAGTATCTTCTCTTTTTCCGTAATGCTGACCGGATAAAAATAATCCGCGGTCCGCTCCCCCACCGACCCGTCCTGCCATGCGAATACATGGGTCTCGTAACCTTTTTCCTTCGCTTTTAAAATCAGCGGGTTCTGAAAATCACCGGCTCCGATGATCACAAGCTTTTCTGCCATTTCTTTATTCCCTTCAGCCGCCCTACCAGAGCGGTCCATACAAGTTCAGATGCAGCGCCACTTCCTTATAATAAAGCAGCCCGAAAAACACATGAAACCCGAATACGGCCAATGCGCCATACAGCGCCCCCCGCTTTTTCCAGGTATGGAAATAGCGGTTCAGCTGAATTAAACAGGCCGTAAAGATCAGTACCAGAGATAAACTGTAACCCCATCCGAAATCCCCGGCATAGGTATTCACCTCTTTATACAGCAGCGCGTATTGGAGAAATCCCGACGCCACCGCGCAAATCGAAAGCAGCAGCATTTTATTTTTCAGAAGCTCCCTTCGGCAAAGCACTGCCATCACCAGCGGAAATGCCAGTACCAGTACCGTGGACAGCCAGGGATGAGGAGAATAGTATCCGATCACCTCAAACAATCCTACGGCGATTCCGTTCGCCTCGTCGATTTTCGCGTCCGCGTCGCTCAGTATATTCATCTGTACCAGGGCGAATAAACCGGAGGGAATCACAGAAAACGCCGTATACAGAGAAAAACGAAACGCCCTGAAACGGGTGTACAGCGTATTGACAACGCAGAAAATCACCAGCCCGGGAATAAACATCTGATAAAAACTGGGCTTAAACAGGCCGCTGAGCAGAAGAAGACTCCCGAACAAAGCGAACTGCCGCCAGTCTCTCGTTTCCTCCTCCGCCATTTTCAGATAGAGAAAAAAACAGATCAAAGCCAGCGGCTCCACCGCCAGATACGTGGGATTATGCCAGATAGCGACGGAATCCTGACCCAGATAATAGCTATCGTTTACCAGCTTACAATATAAAGGCCCGGCAAAGATCATGGCGCAGGCGGCCGCTCCGGCCAGCAGATTTTTATCCTGTTCCTTTCCCATGAAAAAACGCCGGAATATGGCAATATATAATCCATATGTAATCATCAGAAATAACGTATTGGCCGCGGACGCTGAAACCGCCAGTATCTGATGCAGCGATTCTTCCGTCCCCGGATGAAGCAGTCCGGTCAGCACCTCGGCGATTCCCTTGCAGACAAAATGCCATCCGGGATATCCCAAAATATGAGAAAACTCCACGGTGGCAATATATTCTCCCACCGATATGGAGCGCAGAAGCCCCAGGCTGTCCGCCGTTCTGGCATGGAAAATCAGGTCGCCCACATCTGCCATGGCCGTCCAGTAAAACAGCGCAAAGCTGAGCGCCGCGATCAGAACCCCTCCGGCCCCGTACAGAATCCTTTCCCTGGTTTTTGTCATCAGTTCCTCCCATTTATTTACATTCCTCAGTTCCTCTTTCGGAACCTGGACGGTCCGATGGCCGGTTCTCACGAATTGCCTGACACCGCCTGAATGGTTATTGATCTTTCACGTTTCCGGTTTCCCTGATCCGTTCTTTCCCATCCTCTGTCTCAGAAAAAGAGGTATTCTTTTTTTGATAAGTACTGCGGATCACATACTGCGGACTGCTGTTCAGACTGATATAAATCCTTCCGATATATTCCCCGCAGATTCCCAGCATAATCATAATCATGCCGCCGATAAACAGCATTCCCGCCATAATAGAACTGTAACCGGCATCGATTTCCAGCGGATGCAGCAGCTTTCTCACAATAATAAAAATCCCCCACAGAAATCCCAGCACGGAGGTTCCCGTTCCCACAATGGTTGCGATACGCAGAGGCTTGATGGAAAAAGCGGTAAACCCGCTGAAAAAGAGGGCAAACAGCTTAAAGATCGTATAAGTCGACGACCCGCTTAACCGTTCCCGGTCCTCCATCGGAACCACCGCGATATTTTGGGTGGAGCGGAGCAGCAGACCGTCGATATAGGGATAAGGATTTTTATATTGAAGAATTTCCTCCGCGATAAACGCTTTCAGGGCGATAAAATTCGTGACCCGCAGGTTTTTCGGTTTGTCCAAAAGGGAGCACATCATGGCATCGTTCAGACGGCTTCCCAGCACGCGGAAAAAGGATTCCTTGCGATCGTCAAATGCATACTGGGCATAGGCCACGTCATACCCCTGAGAAAGCGGCTCCAGCAAATCCCAGAGCCGGTCCACCGGACACTGAAAATCATCATCAAGAAAAACAACCCGATCTCCCGAGGTCTGGGACAGGCCTGCCATCATGGCGGCATGCTGCCCGAAATTCCTGGTCAGGTCGACCACCTTCAAAAAATCATGGGTTGAGGCATATTCCCGGAGCACATCCAGGACATGGTCCGGAGAATTGTCATTGACGGTAATCACCTCAAATGTATATTCCGGCCGTTCGGTCATCTTCTCTTTGATTTCCTCAAGCACATGGACAACCGTATTTTCACTCCTGTAACAGGGGATTACAAAACTAAGTTTCATATCTGACCTTTCATACTTTATGGCTCCGCAGCTTCCCTCCCGCCGAGACTCTTATTACTTTCCACGGGGCTGTACGGTTCGCCGCTGTTTTATATATCAACCGGCATTGCCGCTCACTGTCGCTTTGTCGTTGAGAATCCGAAGAATGACATTTCCGATCTCATTCATATCATCCCCGGTATAGCGCTGGTCGACCGGAAGAACACATAAGTTCTCCGATAAATACACCTCCCAGGAACTGGCCCGCGCGTTCCCGGCCGTTTCCTCCCACAATTTCGGCACATAGATCTTACGCCGCACCAGTTCTTCCCTGAGTCCTGTCCGTTCACACAAAAACGGGTAAGACATAACCGGCGCCGGCTGTTTCATCGAAAGCTGGTTATATGGCTCTAATATCCGGTGAAGCGCCTCCATATTCTCCGTTCTCCTATGCCGTACGGCGGCGTAATCCACCGCCCCTAAAATGGCAGACGTGAGAGGAGACATGGCGCTCATGCCGCATTGGCCCAGCCGCTCTTCATTTTCCTTGTTCCGCGCGTAAGAATAATTGGTTCCATATTCCAGGCTGTACAGCAGATGGTCCGCATACGGACTGGAACAGGAGTCCGGCAGCTCCCTTTTGGAAATATTTTCATGTATCACATAGCTTCCGTCACAGACGCCGAAAAATTTTCTGCAGGAATAGACCTGATAGGCGCCTTTACGGGGAGCCGTGAAAAAAGACTGGGTATGATCGATAATCAGATGCCCGTAAAACTCCCGGGCCATCCGGTCCACAACCTCATCCGGCTGAACACCGAAATAATTCACCCACAAAATGCCTTCATTTTCCTCCAGGGATACGGATATGGGCAGAAATTCCTCATCGATATGATAATAGCGGATACAAAGCCCGGGCAAATATGCCCGGATGGCCTCTTCCACCGTAGCGCAGATATAATAAGGGAGGCAGATACCGTCCCATCCCGCGTCCCGTATGGCATATACGACGGCATACCGCCCTGCATTTAACGGAACCACATGCGCTCCGTGATAATAAGCCTGGCCTTTCGGCAGCTCGATGGGAAGATATCCTCCGTATTCTTTCTTCATCGTCTTCTCCCTGAGGTTTTGTCAGCAATTATCTCAATATCATATGGCACACAGGCTGCCAATGCTTTTCAATCCGGCATCATACCGGTCCTCGTCAGAATTTTTCATCATAAAAGTGATAAAGCATTTCCGCCACATAGGATACCTGCTCCTTGCGAAGCCCATAATACATGGGCAGCCGCAGAAGACGCTCGCTCTCCTTCGTGGTATACCGGTCCTCACCATGGAAACGGCCGAACCGCTTTCCGGCCGGCGCCGTGTGGAGGGGAATATAATGAAATACCGCATTCACGCCCTGCTGGTCCAGATAGCGGATCAGCAGGCTTCTCTGCTCGATGTCTCTCGTCTTGATATAAAACATATGCCCGTTATGGACACAGCCCTCCGGCACCCGGGGCAGCCCAAGCAGGCCTTTTTCCTTCAGAGGCGCAAGCAGTTCCATATACTGGTTAAAACGGCTGATCCGACATGCGTTAATCTCATCGGCCAGCTCCAGCTGCGCCCACAGATAAGCTGCGTTCAGCTCGCTGGGCAGATAGGAGGAGCCTGCGTCCACCCAGGTATATTTGTCGATCTGCCCCCGGAAAAATTTGCTCCGGTTCGTCCCCTTCTCCCGGATAATCTCCGCCTGCTCGATATAAGCCGGATCCCGAATCAGAAGAGCGCCGCCCTCTCCCATACTGTAATTTTTTGTCTCATGGAAGCTGTAGCAACCAAAGTCGCCGATCGTTCCCAGCGGTTTCCCTTTATAAGAAGCCATCATCCCCTGAGCTGCATCCTCAATCACCAGCAGATGATACTTTTTGGCCAGCCCGCAGATTTTATCCATCTCACAGCTTATGCCTGCGTAATGAACCGGCACAATCGCCTTCGTCCGCTCCGTAATGGCGGCCTCAATCAGCGTCTCGTCCAGATTCATCGTATCCGGCCGGATATCCACAAAAACAGGAACCGCCCCCCGCAGGACAAAGGCGTCGGCCGTGGATACAAAGGTATAAGAAGGCATAATCACCTCGTCGCCGGGCGCAATCTCAGCCAGCAAAGCCGCCATCTCCGTGGCATGGGTGCAGGAGGTGGTCAGCAGCGCCTTCGCCGTACCGGTATGCTCTTCAAGCCATTTGCCGCACCGCTTGGTAAACACGCCGTCGCCGCAGATTTTCCGCAGCTCCACAGCCTTTCCGATATAATCCAGTTCCTTTCCCGTCGCAGGCGGGACGTTAAAGCTTATCATAAAACGCTTCTCCCTGTTTTCATCACAAATATTTATCCATTGTAATACATTATGAAAAAAAAAGCAACTCATAGGAAATGTTCCTTGTTTTCCTCTTGACATCCTATACCCCTATAGGTATAATCCATATATACCAATACCCCTATATGTATATAAGCTATCAAAATGACGCCGCAGTCGCATCAGAAAAGAGGGAACAATGAAACAATTTATGGAAAAATTAGAAACCCTGCTGGAAATCGGCGGCGAGAAAAAGGATATTCTTTTTCTCGTCATTTCCGGAACGGCGCTGTTTGCCAGTATACTGAAACCGGTTTCTCTGCCTTTTGACCCGACCTGGATCGCCATTCTTCTCTGCGGAATTCCCATTATCCTGGAGGCCGCCATCGGGCTGATCACCGCCTTTGACATCAAGGCAGACGTACTGGTATCCTTAGCGCTGATTGCCTCTGTCTGCATTGGCGAACAGTTTGCCGCCGGGGAAGTGGCGTTCATTATGCAGCTGGGCGGGCTTTTAGAAGATCTGACCGTGGCGAAAGCGAAAGCCGGCATCGAAAAGCTGGCATGCCTGACGCCTCAGACGGCGAGAGTCATCAGCTTTGCCGGCAGAAAAGATCATGAAAAAGAAAGCGAAGACAAAGAGACTATCATCCCTTCCGAAGAAGTCTGGGCAAGCGATATTCTCCGGGTGCTTCCCGGGGAAACCATCCCGGTTGACGGCATCATCACCGCCGGGGAAACCTCCGTTAATCAGGCCGTTATGACCGGCGAATCCCTGCCCATCGATAAAAAACCGGGCGACGAGGTATCCAGCGGCACTGTCAATCAGTTCGGCGTTTTTGAAATGCAGGCAACAAAGGCAGGCAAGGACAGCTCCATCCAGAGAATGATACGGCTGGTACAGTCCGCGGACGCAGGCAAGGCAAAGATCGTAGGCATCGCTGACCGATGGGCCACCTGGATCGTTGTGATCGCTCTTATGTCTGCGCTGCTGACCTGGCTTTTCACCGGCGAGATAATCCGGGCTGTGACGATCCTTGTTGTCTTCTGCCCCTGTTCTCTGGTGCTGGCCACGCCCACCGCCATCATGGCCGCCATCGGAAACGGAACAAAGCACGGATTTCTTGTGCGTGAGGGCGATGCCCTGGAACGACTGGCCATGGTAAAAACCATCGCTTTCGATAAAACCGGCACCCTCACCTACGGAACGCCGGCAGTCGCTGCGGTAAAAAGCGTGGACGACGCTTATACGGACGATCTGCTCTATGCTTACGCAGCGTCCGCGGAGCAGTACTCGGAGCATCCGCTGGGGAAAGCCGTCACCCGCTGTTTCCAGGAAAAAGGCACTCTCGAACTGTTCCCTGCCGAACAGTTCCATATGCTGCCTGGAAGGGGCATAACCGCCAAAATCAAAGAACAGACCTTTCTGGCCGGCAATGAAGAGCTGCTGACCGGACACCGGATTTCCATAACGGAAGACGTCCGGAAGGAAACCCTGAAATATACGGAAAAAGGCTGCACAATCATATATATGGCAGACCACGTCCATCTGATCGGTTATATTGTTCTCTCCGACACCATCCGCAGGGAAAGCCTGCAGATGATTTGTGATCTGAAAAGTCTGAACGTAACCCCTGTCCTGCTGACAGGAGACCAGGAAAACGCGGCTGCCGCCATCGCCGGACAGTTAAACATACAGGAGGTTCATGCCAGCTGCCTGCCAGAAGACAAACTGACATGGATCAGAGCATATCAGAAACAGAATTCTCCTGTCTGCATGATAGGCGACGGCATCAACGACGCGCCGGCCCTGAAAACAGCGGACGTGGGAATCGCTATGGGCTGCGTGGGAAGCGACATCGCGGTTGACGCCGCGGACATCGCGCTGATCGACGACGAGGTAAAGGAACTGCCCCATCTGCTGGCGCTGTCTCACCGGATGATGACCACCATCAGATTTAATTTGAGCTTCTCCATGGCGCTGAATTTCATTGCCATCATCCTCGCCATCACCGGCATCCTCGACCCCATCGTCGGCGCACTGGTCCACAATGCCGGATCGATCTTCGTCATTATTAATTCGGCGCTGCTGTTAACATGGAGGCAAAAAGCTTTCGCGGCCACATACTCCGTAGAATTATAACAGGAAATAAATCAGCACTACCGCCCCCAGTATAATCCGATAATACCCGAACAGAGCAAAGTCATGCTTCCGTACATAATCCAGCAGGAAACGGATCGCCGCCACGGACACCAGGAAGGCCACCACGGAACCTATGATTAGAATCGCCAGCTCATTACCGGTGATCCCCACGCCGCTGGTGACAAACTTAATCACCTTGATCAGGCTGGCGCCGAACATCACCGGCGCGGAGAGGAAGAAAGAAAACTCCGCGGCCACGGTACGGGACACGCCCAGAAGCATGGCGCCCAGAATTGTGGCGCCGGAACGAGAGGTACCGGGAATCAGCGCCAGGCACTGGAATAAACCGATGGCAAAGGCCGTCCCGTAGGAAAGCTGGCTGAAATTCCTGATACGGAAATCCCTTCTTTTGTTGTGGCGCTCCAGCAGAATAAAAATCACGCCGTAGACGATCAGCATCACCGCTACCACGGTGGCATTGTAAAAATGCTCGTCAAACCAGTCGTTAAACAAAACGCCCAGAATCCCGGCAGGAATACAGCCCACAATCACCTTGATCCACAGCTTAAAAGTCTCATTTTTCTGCCGGGGAGATTTTCTTCCGTAAAAGGGATTTAATTTCTCAAAAAACAGCAGGCAGACCGCCAGAATCGCTCCCAGCTGAATCACCACCAGAAACATCTCGTTAAATTCCTGCGTTACCTGCAGAGGAAACCACTCTTCCACCAGGATCATATGACCGGTGCTGCTGATAGGCAGCCACTCGGTAATTCCTTCCACAATACCAAGCAAAACTGCTTTCAGGATTTCTACAATAGACATAAGCCCTCCAAAATCATTTTATATTTTCAATCTGCCAGTCGATGGGCTCCAGCCCGTTCTGAACCAGGAAGTCATTGGCAGCGCTGAAATGGCCGCAGCCGAAAAATCCCCGGTAGGCCGACAAAGGACTGGGATGCGGCGCTTCCAGAATCAGGTGTTTCGGGTTATTCAGCATGGATTTCTTTGACTGGGCCGGACGTCCCCATAACATGTATACCACCGGCCGGTCGATCTCATTCACCGCCCGGATCGCCGCATCGGTAAATTCCTCCCAGCCGATTCCTCTGTGAGAATTGGCCGAATGGGCCCTGACCGTCAGCACCGTGTTCAGCAGCAAAACGCCCTGATCGGCCCACTTCTTCAGATATCCGTTGTCGGGAATATAACACCCCAGCTCATCGTGAAGCTCCTGATAAATATTCACCAGAGACGGCGGAATATCCACCTCCGGCTTCACGGAAAAACAGAGGCCGTGAGCCTGGCCGTCATTGTGGTAGGGATCCTGGCCCAGAATCACCACTTTTACTTTCCCATAGGGCGTAAAATCAAAAGCATTGAAAATATCGTCCGCACTGGGAAATATTTTCCTGCTGCCGTATTCTTCTCTGATTGTCTGGTACAGTTTCGCGTAATAAGGTTTTTTGAATTCCGGCTCCAGAGGAGCCAGCCAGTCATTGCTGATCGCTGCCATGTTTTATGCCCATCCTCCTGTTTTCTTCAATGTACTTTTTCTATATCCTGACAGAAATGCCTCTTTCCCGCAGGTATTTTTTCAGCTCCATAATCTCCAGTTCTTTATAATGAAACAAAGACGCCGCCAGCGCCGCGTCTGCCATTCCGGCCGTCAGCGTGTCATAAAAATGTTCCATCGTTCCGGCGCCCCCCGAGGCGATAACCGGAACCGGCGCCAGTCGGGCCACGGCAGCGGTCAGTTCATTGTCATAACCCGCCTTTGTGCCGTCGCAGTCCATACTGGTCAGAAGAATCTCTCCGGCCCCAAGGGCACAGACTTTTTCCGCCCACTCCAGCGCGTCCAGCCCCACGTCAACTCGGCCGCCGTTTTTGTACACATTCCAGCCGCTGCCGTCCGCTCTCCGTTTCGCGTCGATGGCCGCCACCACGCACTGACTGCCGAACTTTTCAGCCGCCTCCGAAATGAGAGAAGGATTCTCCAGCGCCGCTGAATTAACGGAAATCTTATCCGCTCCCTCCCGCAAAAGCGCCTTGAAGTCCTCCACGGTACGGATTCCGCCGCCTACCGTAAAAGGGATAAATACTTTCTCCGCCACTTTACGCACCATGTCCACCACCGTGCCGCGGCGGTCGGAGGAAGCCGTAATATCCAGAAATACCAGTTCGTCGGCTCCTGCTCTGTCATATGCGGCGGCAATCTCCACCGGATCTCCGGCATCTTTTAGATTTACAAAATTAACGCCCTTTACCACCCGGCCGTTATGGACGTCCAGACAGGGTATAATCCGTTTTGTATGCATATGTTCACTTTCTTCTTTCTTTGACATCTCCATGTATCGCGAAATCTGCTTTATTCTGTCATTTCCGCGAAATTTTTCAGAATCCGCAGCCCCGTTTCGCTGCTTTTTTCCGGATGGAACTGACAGGCAAACAGATTGTCGCGCTCCACGGCCGCATGGATGCGGGTTCCATATTCAGTGACAGCCGCAACGACGGCCGGATCGGAGGCTTCCAGATAATAGGAATGTACAAAATATACATAAGCGCCCTGATCAACGCCCTGAAACAGCCGTTTTCCTTTCATGATCTCCAGAGAATTCCATCCCATATGAGGAATTTTCAGTCCGGCATCTCCGGGCAGCTTCTTTATCTTTCCGCGCAACAGACCCAGCCCTTCTACGCCGGGGCTTTCCTCGCTGCTCTCAAAGAAAAGCTGCAGCCCCAGACAGATTCCCAGAAAAGGCTTCCCGCTGCCGGCAAATTCTCGAATCACATCCACAAGACCGAACCGGCGCAGATGCTCCATCGCTTCGCCGAATGCCCCCACCCCGGGCAAAACAGCCTGGTCGGCCGCCAGAATCTTCTGCGCTTCTCTGGTAACCAGGGTTTCCTTCCCCAGATGGTTCAGGGCTTTTTCCACGCTCTTTAAATTTCCCGCGTCATAATCAATAATCGCTATCATGATCCATATTCCCCTACAGACAGGTACTTTTTACTGTTAACAATATTCCTCTCGCAAACCGCTCATATTTTGCTGCGTTTCATTATATCCTGTTCTATTCTGTTTTACAATATCATTCGTCTATCATTCTGATAAAAAATGAACGAAATAATCAGACATCTTCCACGGTTTCCGGGTCTGCCGGTTCTTTCCACAGCTGCTCTGCGAACGCCCGTTCTTCCTCCGTCAGACAGGCTCCTTCCAGCAGATCAGGCCTCCTCCGGGCCGTCCGGATCAGAGACTGCCTCCTCCGCCAGGCCTCGATATTGGCATGATGACCGGACAGAAGCACTTCCGGCACCTTTCTGCCCATAAAATCCTCCGGTCTTGTATACTGGGGATATTCCAGCAGATTATCGGAAAAGGATTCAAACTCGGCGGAGATTTCATTGTTTAAAACTCCGGGAATCAGCCGGGCGATACAGTCGATCATCACCATGGCCGGCAGCTCCCCGCCGGTCAGCACGTAATCTCCGATGGACAGATAATCTGTGACAATCATCTCCAGTACCCGCTCGTCGATCCCCTCATAATGACCGCATAAAAATACCAGATCTTCTTCCTTTGAAAGCTGTCTGGCGATTTTCTGGCTGAACACGGCGCCCTGAGGGGTCATACAGATCACCCTGGGCTTTTTCCCGATCTTCTCCACGAGCGCCTCCCAGGCCCGGTAAATCGGCCCCGGCTGCATTACCATGCCCGCGCCGCCGCCGTAAGGGGCGTCGTCCACATGCAGATGCTTATCCTGAGAATAATCCCGGATATTAACCGCCTCCACCTGAATGACGCCTTTCTCCATAGCCCGTCCCGTAATGCTGGTGCCGAGTCCGTTCATAATCATGTCCGGAAATAAAGTCATCACATGAAAATTCATCAGTCCAGCAATCCTTTCAATATATGGGCCGTCACGGTTCCGCCTTCTGTCTCCACGTCAAGAATGCACTCGTCAGTCACGGGCAGAAGCACCTCCTGTCCATGATGATCCACCACATACACATCGTTGGCCCCTGTCTGCAGCACATCTGTCAGAATACCGAAATCTTCTCCCATATCCGTCATCACTTTAAGACCGATCAGATCCGCGATGAAATATTCCCCTTCCTCCAGAGGCACCGCGTTTTCCCGGGTAACCAGAAGGGGGCATTTCAGATAAGCTTCCACATCGTTTATATGGTCGATTCCCTTAAATTTTAATATGACCAACTGTTTGAAAAACTTTACGCTTTCCACCGTCAGGTTCAGCCGCTCCCGTTTTCCCTCCAGAATAACTTCCTTTAACTGTTTAAACCGCATCGGATCATCCGTAGTGGGAAATACCTTCACTTCCCCTTTCAGACCATGGGTGGAGGTAATCACTCCCACCTGTAAAAATTGTTCCATCTGCGCACCTTCCATATTTACTTGAAAACGTATTTTATACTTTCCCGTGATACAAGAAATTCTCTGAAATCCAGCTGCGGAAATCCTTTCCTTCCGCGGCGTTTCAGAGAATCTCCCATGTATCCGACAATCCGTTGTAAACTACGTCTAAAATTTACTGGATCTCCAATACAACTCTTTTGTTTTCCTTGGAGGCGGCCGCTTTTACGACGGAACGGATGGCTTTCGCGATCCGGCCCTGCTTGCCGATCACCTTTCCCATGTCGGAAGAGGCAACCTTTAATTCCAGCACCAGCTCTCGGCCATTGTCCGTCTCCGTAACCACCACCTCGTCGGGATAATCAACCAGGGTTCTTGCAATGACTTCCACTAACTCTTTCATAGCGCCTCTCCTCCTGATTATTTTTCAATACCGGCGATCTTTAACAGCTTCGCGACGGTCTCTGTAGGCTGTGCGCCCGTAGAAAGCCATTTCTTTGCCTTTTCCTCATCGATTTTGATTACGCTGGGATCTCTGGTGGGATCATAGTAACCAAGCTCTTCGATAAATCTACCGTCTCTGGGAGATCTGGAATCAGCGACAACAACTCTATAGAAAGGAGCCTTCTTCTGTCCCATTCTTTTTAATCTCATCTTTACTGCCATCTCAATTTCACCTCCTTAGAATGATAAAATGTTATATTAAAAAGGAAGTTTAAATCCTCCTCTTTTTCCTTTTCTGCCCATCATGCCGGACATCTGCTTCATCATCTTCTGGCCCTGCTCGAACTGCTTGACCAGACGGTTGACCTCGCTGATATCCACGCCGGCCCCGGCCGCGATACGCCGTTTTCTGGACGGGTTCAGCAGCGACGGATTGCTTCTCTCTTCCTTCGTCATGGAATAGATAATCGATTGTGTCCGTTTCATCACCGACTCGGAATCTCCCAGATCCACCGAATCCAGTCCCTTCATCTTTCCCATCCCCATGCCGGGAAGGTTTTCAAGCAGCGCGCCGATGCCGCCAATCTTCTTCACCTGCTCCATCTGTTCCAGATAGTCGTTGAAGTCGAACTCAGCCTTGCGCATCTTCCGCTCATACTCTTTGGCCTTGTCGGCGTCCACCACCGACTCCGCTTTCTCAATCAGCGTCAGAATGTCGCCCATGCCCAGAATCCGGGAGGCCATCCGGTCAGGATAAAACTGCTCCAGATCCGACAGCTTCTCGCCCATACCCACATAGAGAATCGGCTTTCCGGTCACAGCCTTGATGGAAAGGGCCGCGCCGCCCCGGGTATCGCCGTCCATCTTGGTCAGAATCACACCGTCGATCCCTACCTGGTCGTTAAAGGTTCCGGCTACATTAACCGCATCCTGGCCAGTCATGGCATCTACTACCAGAACAGTCTGGTCGATCTCCACGTTTTCCTTGATCTCCTGCAATTCCGCCATCATATTTTCATCAATGTGAAGACGGCCGGCCGTATCGATAATCAGAACGTTATTGCCGTTTTTCAGACCGTGCTCCAGCGCTGCCTTCGCGATATCCACCGGCTTGTGGTCCGCGCCCATGGCAAACACGGGAACATCCTGCTTCTCGCCGTTAATCTTTAACTGGTCGATGGCCGCCGGCCTGTACACGTCGCAGGCTACCAGCAGAGGCCGTTTTCCTTTTGCCTTCAGCTTTCCGGCGATTTTTGCCGCGGTGGTGGTCTTACCGGCGCCCTGGAGGCCCGTCATCATAATCACGGTCATCTCACTGCCCGGCTTCAGCTTAAGCTCCACGGTCTCGGAACCCATCAGACTGATCATTTCCTCGTTTACAATCTTAATGACCATCTGGCCCGGCGTCAGGCTGTTCAGAACGTCCTGGCCTACGGCTCTTTCCTCCACCGACTTGACAAACTGCTTGACGATCTTAAAGTTTACGTCCGCCTCCAGAAGCGCCATCTTCACTTCCTTCAGCGCCGCCTTTACGTCGGCCTCCGTCAGACGGCCTTTGCCTCTCAAATTTTTAAAAATATTCTGAAGCTTATCGGAAAGGCTTTCAAATGCCATATAAACGCTCCTTTATAAACATCCTACTCCTGAGATAACAGCTCCAGCTCTTCGATCTGTCTTGACAGTTCTTCGATCCGATGAATACAGTCAAGCTGGCCGGTCCGCAGAAACTGCTGCGTCAGTCTGTGGATATCTTCCACCTTTTCTCTGGTTTTCAGAAACTTCTCCAGCAGCTTAAGCTTCTGCTCATATTCCTCCAGCAGCCTGTCGCACCGCTTAATCATGTCATGAACGCTCTGCCTGGAGGTTCCCTGCTCCCTGGCCACCTCGCTGATGGTCAGGTCATTGAACACCACGTCTTCGTAAATCTGTTTCTGATGCTCTGTCAGCAGTTCTCCGTAGAAATCATATAATAATGTCCGTTTCACAATTCGTTCCACGACGATCACCTGTGATATCATACTAGATGTGAAAAGAGTTGTCAAGTGTTTTTTCTTGACAACTCTTTTTTTCTGGCAGCCCAGTTTTTAAATAATTTTAAAAAGCCTGTTCCCCGGTTTTCACCCGGCTTTTTCCGTTTTCTTCTTTGAAAACCCGCTCCCCTTTTTCAATCGGAATACTCAGAATAATTCGAATGCATATACGCGTATCCGCTGATCGTCGTATCCGCGGCAAATTCCTTTTTAGGAAGATTTTCTCTGGAAATCAGTTCTGTCTGATAAGATAAATACAGAGCCAGGCGGTACAGCCTCGTCTGGTCGGAAAACCGGAACACCAGATCCCTCTGAAAATCCGGGTCGGTTACGTCCGTTGTGTCATTGTCATAATCAAAAATAATATGCTGATCCCCAGACGTCATCATCGTATCAACGGAATCCGGCGTAAAGCACCACAGGTTATAATCCTCACAGGTTGACCAGAACATCCTGTCCTCTGCCACCTCCAGCAGACTTATATTTATGGCTGTTCCCACAAAGCAGCGGAACAAATGACGGGAGGTATCGGTAAATGCGTATTTTACAATTGGAATTGAAACGGGTTCTGAAAGCAAGACTTACCTGGATTTTACTGACGCTTGCGCTGCTTCTTGCAGCTTTGCTGGCCTGGCTTCCGGTCAGCCACTGCTACAGCAACGATACTGACGAGACGGGGAACCCGGTCAATCTGACAGGGCTGGCCTCCGTCGCCTATGAAAAGGAACGGCAGGCGGACGCCGCCGGAAGCGTTACGCCGGAACGGGTTCGAAAAGCTGTGGAAACCTATCAGGCCTGCGTCCTATGATCTTCCGGAGGGTGTCTATGAGCGGGATATCCTTCCCATTGCCCCGCTGCTTCACGGCGTCAAGGAGGCATTCGCCGAAGTAAATTGTTAGTAAAGTGGGTTTTGCCAAAACAAGAGGAATAAAAGCTGGTGTGCAGGTGGTTCTTATAAAATGAATATGGTAAAATTTTATAAGAAACGAGGTAAAGCAATATGGAAAAGAAGATTTATATCACAGATGAAGAACGTGCAAAATGTCAAAAGGTGGCTGATGCGTTTGCAGAGCTGTACGAAATGGCGGATATTGTAGTGCTTGATGTAGGCAGATATGGTTTTGTGATGCTCAAATATTATACGCCGCCGCATGGCTTTGAGGAAGATGCAACTTTTACGGACGGCAAGGCATTGTTTGAAGCATTATGGCAGGAATGGCTTGATATGAAGCTGTATCTTATCGCAAAAGGTACTCCATTGCTGGAAAAAGGGTATAAGGGTGTGTTTGAGAGCCTGACAAAAGAAAAACAGTCGGAACTTATCGGGCGAAAAGCCGTTTTCGCAAGAATGGCGGGAATAGGTCTGTAAAAAGATGTTTCTAACAAAGAAATAGATAGAGAGATGGATTCCGTAGGCGCAGGCATTGTGGGAATGTCGTATAACTGGCTGTGTTTATGGAACTGTGGGAAACCCTGTTTGCAGGATGTGGGAAAGCTGCTTTTGCTTTTCCACAGGCTGTGAATGGGGTTTTCCATAGTTTCATAGCCAGTTATGCACATTTCCATGATGCAGGTCTTAAATACTTGAAATGATTCGCCTGACCGCATATAATTATATGGCAGAGATTAAAGGAAGGGTGAATGAAGATGTTAGAGTATATTTCTGCCCCAGAAGCGGCAAAGAAATGGGGCATTTCAGAAAGACGGGTGCAAAAGCTATGTGAGGAAAACCGCATACCGGGTGTAGCAAAATTTAGTCGGCTATGGCTGATACCAAAAGACGCAGAAAAACCAACAGATGCCCGGTTGAAAGCAGAAGGGAACAAAAATCATGAATAAAG
>CAJTTU010000076.1:16818-17134 GCA_910579325.1 uncultured Lachnospiraceae bacterium
AGAAGCCGGCTGATGCCCGCACAAAAGCAGGAAGGACGGGGAAGCATGAATAAGGTTTTGGTTATTGATGATGACAAAGAACTTTGTGCGCTTATGAAAAAATGCGTAGAGCAGGAGAGCCTTGTTGCGGTTGTCGCTAACGGCGGCATAGAAGGGCTGCGGATATTGGAGGAAAACAAGGATACCTGTTTACTTATTATTCTTGATATTATGATGCCCGATTTAGACGGTTTTCAAGTGTTGCAACAAGTACGGCAGACAAGCAATGTTCCCATTCTTATGCTTACCGCAAAAAGCGGTGAGGAAGATAAGGTTT
>CAJTTU010000077.1 GCA_910579325.1 uncultured Lachnospiraceae bacterium
CTCCTGTACTTTATCGGATTACCATGATAATTTACCATTTTTTTTAATAATATACAATAGTCTGTGTATAAAAAATCAAATTCATCGATTTGAAATTTCTATTTTATTCCAAAACCGTCTCCCACACCGCATACAATGTCAGCGCTTCCCTCACGGTATCGTTCTCAAAATCCCATGGCTGGCTGCCGTCGGGCGTCAGGCTCCACCCTTTTAAGGTATAACCGGGACGCACCACCGGCTCCGGCTCCTCCACATTTCCGCCGAAGGGAACAGATTGAACCGCCGCCTCGCTGCCGCCCAGGCTGTCAAAGGTGACGGTCAGCCCCTTGGAACCGGAGCCTGCCGCCAGCAAAAGAATCAGCACACCGGCCATCAGGAAAATAATCACGCCTCCCGCCCAGCGGCTCATGCTCTGGCGCTTTTCCTCATCCATCCCCTGTTTTTCGGGATAGGCCGATACGCCAAACAAGCCATACCGCCGGGAGCCGGAGGAGGCTTCCCCCGGCTTCGCCCCGGCCGTCTGGCTTGATGGCTTTATTGTTTGGTTTACTTCTGTTGCTTCATTCAGCTCTAACATTTGGTCTGACTTTGTTGTATTGTCCAAATTCATTGTCTTATTCGACTTCGTTTTTTCGTTCAATTTCGTTATTTTTGTCTGACTTCATTCTTTTATTTGGCTTTATTATTTTCCGCCTTCATCATCCCAGTTTTGACTGCATGAACCATCATACTTGTCTTTGGAAGCCATCTTTTGGGAAGCCATCTTACTTCTTAGTCAGATATTTCCGCATATCAATGGAGCAGGCCAGCAGAATGATGGCGCCCTTGATAATATACTGCAGGTTCTGGTCGATGGCCAGATAGTTCAGGCATACAAAAATGATACGCAGAAGGACTACGCCCAATACCACGCCGCCGATAGTTCCGGTACCGCCGACGAAGGAGACACCGCCGATTACGCAGGCCGCGATGGCATCCGACTCATAGTTCTGGCCGGAGTTAGGCGTATTTGATGCGATACGGGCCGCGTCGATAAAGCCGGTATAGCCGTAGGTAATACCTGCCAGGGTATGAACCATCACGGTCGTCATAAATACGTTCACACCGGAAACCTTGGCTGCTTCCGGATTGGAGCCCACGGCAAACATATTTTTGCCGAAGGGCGTTTTGTTCCAGATAAACCACATGATCGCCAGCACAATCAGCGCATAAATCACATAGTTGGGAATACTCTGCCCGCCGAATTTCGGCAGGATCGTCCCTTTTACAAAATTCGTATATTTATCGGACAAGCCTGAGATCGGCTGCCCGTTATTCCCGTTTAACATATAGTACAGCAGACAGGTACCGTACACAATCAGCTGCGTGGCCAATGTAACGATAAAAGGATGTAGCTCAAATTTCGCTACAAAGAATCCGTTTACCAGGCCGACGATTCCGCCGATGGCCATGGCCAGCAGAATGACAAGGATAATCGGCATCTCACCCATGTCCGCATAAAATTTGTTAATATAGGTAGCAGCCTGCAAAAGGGATGCGGAAATCGCCCCGGTCAGGCCTACCACACGTCCGGCTGACAGGTCGGTACCCGTCAAAACGATACAGCCGCCGATACCCAGCGCCATAGGCAGGTTAGCTGCCACTAAGGTAAGCAGGTTGACAGCGGAGGACACAGACGCGATATTCTTGTTTTTTATATAGGTATAGATCAGAAAGACTACCAGAATGATATAAATAGCATTGTTCAGCAATCCGTCGATCCAGAACTTTTTACGGTCTTTGGCATCCAGCGTTTTATAGCGCGCGGATGTCTGTTTCAGCGCGTTAACAGGATTTTTCATTACTCATATCCCTCCCTCTTATGCAAATTTCGCAGCTAAAGCCATGATCTCTTCCTGGGTGGTGTTGCGGGCATCCACCTCGCCGGCCAGCCGTCCGCCCGACATGACAAGGATGCGGTCGCATACGCCCAAAAGCTCCGGCATTTCTGAGGAAACCATCAGCACCGTCTTTCCTTCATTGGCCAAATCAATGATTAACTGATAAATCTCATATTTTGCGCCGACGTCGATTCCTCTTGTCGGTTCGTCTAACAAAAGCACTTCCGGCGAGGTCAGAAGCCAGCGCCCCAGAATTACCTTTTGCTGGTTGCCGCCTGACAGGGAACGGATTTTTTCCTCCTGGTTCGGCGTCTTAATCCGCATCGCCTCAATCGACCACTTCGTATCCTCGCGCATGGACTTCTCACTGAGGCAGATATGAGCCATTAAATGTTTTTTCAGGCTGGAAATCACGGTGTTATCCCGGATATTCCGGATGCCGAATATGCCTGTAGCCCGCCGTTCTTCTGTCAGCAGGGCAAATCCGGCCTTGATGGACTGGCGGGAATTTTTATTTTTCACCGTTTTGCCGCCCAGCTTAATCTCACCGGAATGGCGGATGGCCACGCCGAAAATATTTTCAAGAGTCTCTGTTCTGCCGCTGCCGTCCAGACCGGCCAGACCCACGATCTCCCCTCTCCGGGCGGTAAAGGATACGTCTTTCAGGGCTGAGTACTGGGCCGTCAGCCCCTCCACCTCCAGATAAACCTCTCCCGGCTCATTGGTCTTGGGCGGGAACTGGCTGCCAAGCTCACGGCCTACCATCAGCTTAATCAGCGTCGCATTATCCAGCTCGGCAGCCGGCCTGGTATCCACCCACTGGCCGTCGCGCATCACCGTCACGTCGTCGGAGATACGCAGAATCTCCGCCATCTTATGAGAAATATAGATAATGCCGCAGCCCTTGTCCCGGAGCATATTGATAATGCGGAACAAATGTTCCACCTCCTGCTCAGTCAGGGATGAGGTGGGTTCGTCAAATACGAGGATCTTGGCATTATAGGAAACGGCCTTTGCGATCTCTACCATCTGCCGTTTAGACACCGGCAGGGTGCTCATAATCTGATGAGGGTCCACATCAATCTCCAGCTCCTCAAATACCCGCTTCGTCTCCTGCAGCATCGTATGCTCATTGACCATAAAGCCTGCGGTGGTGGGATAGCGCCCCAGCCACAGATTATCCATAACGCTGCGCTTTAACGCCTGGTTCAGCTCCTGATGTACCATGGCCACGCCATTTTCCAGGGCATCTTTACTGCTTTTGAAGTTTACCTCCCGGCCTTCTAAGAGAGTTGTTCCCTCATCCTTAAAATAGATACCAAACAGGCATTTCATCAGGGTGGATTTCCCTGCGCCATTTTCTCCCATCAGCGCATGGACCGTCCCCCGCCGGACTGTCAGCGACACATGGTCCAGAGCCTTCACACCCGGAAAGCTTTTGCATATGTCCGTCATTTGTAATAAAACATCCGACTCCATCCGCAACGCTCCTTTCTGTATAAACTTTTAAAAGGAGGCCGCCGCTTCAGCGGCAGCCCCCTCCACTGTTCCAATCGCTTTTAAAACGACCTTAAATTATTCTGCACCGGTAAATGCGGCATATGCAACATACAGCTTGTTGGCAACGCCTTCCGCTACGCTGTAGATCTCGTCGGTAGCGGCAACGGCAGCGATACCGTCAGCCATAGGAGTTCCTGCGGCTACATTCTCAACCATGCCTCTGATGGCTTTTGCCATACCTACGGCATCCTGCTTAACCGTACCTGCCATAGCGCCCTGTGCGATCAGGCTCTGTGCGGAATCCGTAGCGTCTACGCCGAATACGGGGATGGTCTTACTGCCTTCCTCGCCGGTATTGTAGCCGACTGCCTGCAGAGCGGAGATAACGCCCTCAGCCATATTGTCATTGTTGCAGATTACCAGCTCGATCATGTTGTTATTTGCTTCACTGTACTGGGACAGGTTTGTCTGCATATATTCCTGGCCGGCTTTTGCAGACCACTGGCCGTCCATATCTACCTGGTATCCGGACTGGCTGGATGCGTCGAAATAAGCCAGTTCAGGCTTGTCAGCGGCAGTCAGAACCGCATTGGCATCCTCTACGCCGTACTGGGTACGGTAGATCGCCTCTACGTTCGCCTCGTCGCCCTTCATCATCGCATAGCTGATCACGCCGTCGCCGTTCAGATCTACGGTATCATAGTTTGCCAGCAGGTACTCGCCGATCATCTTGCCCTGCAGATGGCCTGCCTCGGGAGCGTCGGTGCCGATAAAGCAGATATTATCATTCGCACCGAGAACCGCGCCTTCGTTTCCGTCTTCCTCAACGGCACGGTTGAAGAAGATTACCTGAGCGCCCTGTCCGTTGGCCTTCTCGATAATGGCTTTTGCAGTATCGGAGGAGCCGGAAGTAACCATATTTACCACCAGGATCTTATAACCGTCGGTAAGGGCCGTATCGATACTCTCGTTCTGGGTGGTCTGGTTGCCGTTGGCATCAAAGTTCTGATACACTGCACCTGCCGCGTTCAGCTCGGCATCCAGTGCGGTACGCACCGAGGAAATATAGGTATCAGAGAAATTGTAATAGAATACCGCTACCTTTACGCCTTCCGCGGCGCCGCCCTGCGCGGCTTCGCTGCCGCTGCCGGCTGTTGTGCCTTCTTCACCTGCTGCCGTGGTATCCTCGTTACCTGCGGCAGGAGCCGCCGTCGTGTCTTTCTCGGCTGCAGCCGTGGTGTCCTTGGAACCGCCGTTACCGCCGCATGCGGTCAATGCGAGAACCATGGCCAGTACTACAGCCAGTGCTGAAATTCTTTTCATTTTCTTCATGTTCTCCCTCCTTAAATTGCTTGTCCGAAGCCTTGTTGACGTCAGGCTTCCGATACAATATGGAACAGGTAAAATTTTCCCATTCCATTGTTCATTATTTTAACATATCATTGTAAAAAACGCAAGAAAATTTTCTGAAAACAGCTTTTTATACTGGAGGATTGCATAAAGCAAAGGACAAAACCATGATATTTCTGACTCTTGCGTTTTTTCCAGGTTCTGTCATTCTTTCCCGGCATTTTCTCCGTCATCAACGCTTCCCATGTCGGCGCTGTCCCTTTCCTTTGCGGCCAGCGCCGACATTTTCCAGGCCAGTACGCCCAGCAGGACACAGCCGCCTCCCAGCACCGCGACGCCGCCGATCAGCAGAGGAAAAGACGGCGCATCCGGACCGCCTTCCAGATATCCCTTCACCATCTGAAAAATTAGATAGACCAGATAAACGATGGCCATCAGATAAATCATCGCGTGAGAGCGGGGATTAAACTCCCGTTTCGGTTGTTTTAAATCGGACATAGCAGCCACTCCTTATCATCCGCCAAATTCACGAATCATATTCGTCAATTTTATCAAATAATTTTTTTAGTTATGAAAATCAGCCGGCTTTACCGGTTTGACAGCTCGTCCATAATATCCGTCCAGGACAGTTCCTTCTCCGCCATCAGCACCATCAGATGGTACAGCAGATCGGAAATCTCATAAACCACTTCCTCAGTACCGGGATTCTTGGCGGCGATCACTGTTTCCGTCGCTTCCTCGCCCACCTTTTTCAGAATCTTGTCGATCCCTTTATCAAACAGGTAATTGGTGTATGAACCCTCTCTGGGATTGATCTTCCTGTCTTTAATCACGTCGTAAACCTGTTCCAGAACTTTCAGCGGATTGCGCTCATCGTAGCTTTTCTTTAAAATCTGCCGGTAAAAACAGCTGTGGTTTCCCGTATGGCAGGCGGCGCCTACCTGGGCTACCCTGGCCAGCAGCGTGTCATTGTCGCAGTCGATACGCAGCTCCTTCACATACTGATAATGCCCGGAGGTAGCCCCCTTTTCCCACAGCTCCTGACGGCTTCTGCTGAAATAGATCATTTTCCCGGTGCGGGACGTAGCGTCGTAGGCCTCCTGATTCATATAAGCCACCATCAGCACCTCGTCCGTCTCGTAATCCTGCACCACTACCGGCACCAGGCCATCTCCGTTCTTCTTCAGCTCATCCCATGTCAGAGACGGCTCGCACAGGTTCACCAGAATCCCCCTGCTTTTCCAGGACAGCTTTTTTTCCATCAGACGATCCGCTTCCTCCTGAGGCACCGACAGCATCATACCGGACACCGTGGGAATATCCGCCAGCTGCTCCTGCCATTCCAGCACCAGCGGCAGAGGGAAAGCTTTAATATTGTCAATATCCTCTTTGCCCTGACAGTCCTTGGGGTAAAAGACACGACTGATCCCGCAGGCGGCATAATCAAACCCGTCGCTGATATCTCTGGCTTTTATGGCCACCTTCTCTTTTCCAAACCGCTCCACCGCTTCCTTAATCAGCTGCGCCGGATCGTCATCAGAAAAGACGATGGTTTTCGCCCCTGCGTACAGATACTTCTTCACATCGTCCATCACTCGCAGAACGCCGCCCACCGCAATAGGAATATCCACGGAATGGACAATTTTCTTAATCAGAGAAATCGTTTTGTCATGTCCCGCCTCATCGGAAGGTTCCTCCCAGATAAATATCTCGTCGGCTCCGCTGTCGCTGTAAATCCGGCACAGATCCGGTACGTTACCGTAGACCCGTCCTCCTACCAGCACTGCTTTTCCGTCGCTGATCATCAGCCTGGGAATAATCTTTTTGTATTCTGCCATGGCAACCTCCACTTGTTTTTCGAGTATGGTTAGAAACTTTCCCGCGTCTGTCCTTACGGTTCGCTTTCAGCTGCAGCATTTTTTATTTAAACAAACTGACCGCATCTTTCAGCCGCATCTTCCCTTCATACAGGGCATCATCCAGCACCACGCCAAATATACCCGTCTCGTTGATCTTTTCCAGTTCCTTTAATGTCATGATTTTCCCCGATATAATCACTTCTATACCGGTTATATCGGAAATCTCCGCCAAAAGCTCCAGGCTGTTACCCGACATCACGCCCATAGGCGACACATCGTGAAAAATCATCCTGGAAATTTTCATCCGCCGCATCTCCATACAATAGTTCAGCAGCATCTCAAAGCCTCCGGTCTCCCGCTCCCCATATACCAGACGTCCGTCACTGATATGGACGCTGACAATCAGACGGTTCGCTCCGAACAGCTTCACCGATTCCTTTACAAAGCCGGGACTAAGCATGGCTTTTGTCCCAATCACAGCCCTGCGGATCCCGCAATTCATGGCAAACTCAATCTCTTTAAAGGTGCGGATCCCTCCGTACAGCTGCAACGGCACCGGCAATGCGTAAGCGACTGCCTTAATCGCCGCCGTATTAATGATATGCCCGGTCTTAATGCCGTCAATATCCACAAGATGAATCCCGTCCGCCCCCTCATCCATCCAGTGCAGCGCCGTCTGCTCCGCGTTTGACAGGCCGGAAAGGCCTGTTTTTAATTTTCTGCATTGTCCGTTTACAATCTCTACGGAAGGGTATATTTTCATTTCCACCTCTTATTTTCAATGCCGCATCTGCCGTTTCACGATATGTCTTTGCTTTACAGGCTGCCTTTCGTGGACAGAACATTACTGATTCTGCCGTCCAGCCCTGACGCTTCGTCCAGCGCTTTCGCAAAAGCCTTGAACACTGCCTCTGCGATATGATGGTCATTTTCACCGTAAAGCTTTTTCATATGGAGATTCATCCCGCAGGAATAGGAAATCGCATAGAAGAATTCCTTTACCATCTGCGTGTCAAATTCTCCGATCCGCTCTCCCTGGAACGAAACGTCATATACAAAATAAGGGCGGCCTGACAGATCCAGCGCGCACAGCACCAGCGTCTCGTCCATCGGCAGCATGATGGAACCATACCGCCGCACCGCTTTTTTTCCACCTAACGCCTGTCTGACGGCCGTACCCAGGACGATACCGGTATCCTCGATCGTATGATGACAATCCACATGAAGATCGCCCTCTGCCTCCACTTTCAGATCAAAAAAGCCATGTCTGGAGAAGCTCTCCAGCATATGATCAAAAAAACCGATTCCGGTATGTATTTCCGCCGTCCCCGCCCCGTCCAGATTGATTGTCACCGTAATCGCCGTCTCGCCGGTTTTTCGGCTGACCGTCGCCTTACGCTCCGGAATAAATGCGGCTGATTTATCCATAAAAACCATTTCCTCTTTTCTTTCGCGTCCTCTTTTCATCCTGCAAGGACACTCTTCATTTTACATTTTACTATGTCTGCCTCAATCTTCTATCCCTACTTTATCCTAACTTGAAACGAATGTCAATGCTTCCCGTCTGTCAGCAGCCCTCTCAGTCCGGTCAGAATCCGGTTAATCCGCTCATATTCCATCTTCATACTCACCTGATTGACCACCACTCTGGCGGACAAATCGCAGACCTCTTCAAGCACATCCAGGCCGTTTTCTCTAAGCGTAGTGCCGGTTTCCACAATATCCACAATGACCTCCGACAGCCCTACTAACGGCGCCAGCTCGATGGAGCCGTTCAGCTTGATAATCTCCACGGTCTGATGTTTTTGATTGTAAAAATATTCTTTGGCGATATTCGGATATTTGGTGGCCACCCGGATCAGCTCCCGATGCTTTAACAGCTCCGCGGCGCCTTTCGGGCCGCAGACGCACATCCTGCACCGGCCCATTCCCAGATCCAGCACCTCATACAACTTCCGCCCGGCTTCCAGAATCGTATCCCGGCCCGCCACGCCCAGATCTGCCGCGCCATATTCTACGTAGGTGGGCACATCCGTCGCCTTCGCCAGGAAAAATTTCAGTTTCAGTTCTTCATTGACGAAAATCAGCCGTCTCGTTCCTTCTTCCTTCATCTCCTGGCAGGTGATGCCGATTTCTTCCATCAGCTTCATCGTCTGATCCGCCAGCCGCCCTTTGGGCAGCGCAAATGTGATGTACCTCATCTTTACTCCTCAATAAACTCCCGTCTCTCAATTAATTCCCCGTCATCATCATACTCATAAATGAAATAGCACTGCAGATTCCCGTCTTTATCATAAAAATTGTCTCTGCTGCGCTTCCCCTCGGAATCCGTCTCAAATGTCCAATAACTGCGCAGCTTTCCGTCCGGACCGTAGAGACTGTGCTTTCTGATCTCTCCATCCCCGTCATACTCATAGGTATAATATGCCTTTAATCGATTATCCGAATCGTAATACTGCTCCTTGACAAGATTTCCATCCTCATCGCGCTCATAGGTTTTCGCGCTTTCCAACGCGCCGTCATGGTTATATCTTTCTGTTTTAACCCGCTGTCCGCCGCTGTCATATGAATGGGCAATTCTGTATAACGCGCCGTCCTTCTCCTCATACCCGAAGGTATCTGTCAGATTCCCCTCCTTGTCATAAGCAACCTCGATTTCATCCGTCTGAATGCCTGCGCCGTCATATACTGTGACATAGCTTTTATGACCGGTCTCGTCGTAATAATATTCATGATACCAGACCAGATTCCCCTCCTTGTCATAGCTGGAAAGCTTTCTTAACTGATCCTGGGAATCCCTGATCGTTCCGCTTTTAACCTCTACAATCTTATCGGAAATCTCTCTGTCGCCATCCGTTTTCTCCATCCCTTCACTCAGGATTTCCAGCGCCCTGTCATAATCTTTGCGCCGAATGGAGAGATCGGCCAGTCCCAGATACTCCTCGGCAAAGGAGTCATCCAGGCTAACTGCTTTCTTATAATCCGCCTCGGCCGCCGCCATATGGATCGCCGTCTCGCCGCTGCGGGCATGGGCATCGCCTCTGGCGATATAGATTTCCGGATGCTCCGCCTCAGCCTCAGCCGCCTGGGTAAACAGCTCGATGGCATCCTGATACCTTTTTCCTTCCAGATACTCCAGCCCCCTGTCATATGGGTCCCGCCAGTCCGGCTTCCGTGCGCATCCGGTAAACAGCGCTATCAGCAATAAAAATAATCCCGCTTTTCGCATAGTCTCCTCCTCACCCGTTTTCAGCAGATTCCAATCCGCCGGTTTTTCCTTCAAACAGTTTAACCCTGCCCCATTTATCATGGACGATATGGTCAGTCTGTCAGCCTGATCTTTCTGACCTCATTCTCCACAATATGGAAGATACTGTCCACTCCGATCCGCTTCCCATATTGAATATATTCTTCCAGGCTATGGTCCTCTAAATGATAAATAGCCAGCCGTACTCCTTTTTGGCGCAGCTCTCCGGCCAGGGAAATCCCCTGCTCCATCTGTCCGACGCCGCAGACCACCAGCACATCCGTTCCCTCTGTCCGGACTCTGATCTTCTGCCGTTCCATAGCGGTCAGCAGGCCGTCCACGGAAATCTTGAACCCCACCGAAGGACGGTCTTTTCCAAACTGAGCCATCAGCGTATCGTACCGCCCGCCGGAGACGATGGTATCGCCGGTTCCGTAAGTATATCCTTTAAAAATCACGCCTGTGTAATACCTGTATGTAACCATCATGCCCAGATCAAAGGAAACATACTTCTGCAGACCGTATGCTTTCAAAATCTCATAAATATTTTCCAGACGGTTCACCGCCTCTATTGCGGCGGAAGCTTTATCTCCGGCTTTAACGACAGCGGTCTCACGGCTTCGATTTACGCCTTTTCCGGCCAGCAGTTCCCTGGCCAGCGTCAGAGATTCCTCCGTGCCGAACAGCTGGGGCAGTCTCCGGAACAATTCTTTTTTCTCCTCCGCTACGGACATCTGAGAAATCCGGGTCTCAATGCCGAAATAATTTTTATTATCAAACAGACCGCGCAGTTCCTCTCTGTCTTCCTCCCGGATACCCGCTTCCTCCAGAAGTCCGTTGAAAAATCCGGCGTGCCCCAGCTCAATCTGAAATTCTGTCAGTCCGGCATTCAACAGGCAATGAATCACCAGCGCCACCATCTCCGCGTCAGCCTGTACGCCGCCATCTCCGATCAGCTCCGCCCCGGCGTCGGTGCATTCCTTTAAACGGCCCTGATAGCTGGAATTGTTCGTGTAAGTGCTGCCAAGGTAACACAGCCGTACAGGGATCGTTTCCTCCGCATAATATTTGGCGGCACAGCGGGCGATAGAGGGCGTCATATCCGGCCGCAGCACCAGCGTATTTCCCTCCCGGTCAAAGAATTTAAACATATCCTTTGACGCCACGCTTCCCCGCTCCCTGCGGAAAATATCAAAAAATTCAAAACCCGGCGTCTGGATATCCCGGTAGCCGTACAGATTCATGGTTTCCCGGATTTTCCGCTCCACCGTCAGCTTCCTGGCGCATTCGCCGTTATAAATGTCCCGGACACCCTCCGGGGTATGCAAAAGCTGTTCCATTTTCATTTCCCTTCTGAATTATAATTCCGCAACTCCCTTCCAGGTCCCCTGGATCCGGAAGGATTCCCGGCCACGTACCATGTCCGGAAATCCTTCCGGGGCTTGTATGGTCCGTTGCTGTTTTTATATATTATTACTCCGCAGCTTCGATATTCCTTTCCTCCAGATCCCGTTTCAGGGCTTCCAGATAGTGGACCGGCACGCCTGCGTAAGCGTGAACTTCATAATCCGGATCAATCTCCGTAAGCAGAAAGCTTTTTCTGCCCCCCGCTTCTTTTCTGCGCCAGAAATCCAGCAGCCGTCGAAAAGGCAGATAAATAAATCTTTCCAGATGCGTATAATACAAAATCAGAAAAGCAACGCCGCCCTGCCGCTCAAATTCCTTCATAAACCGCACCTGATGCTCATGGACATTCTGTAAGGGAAACGTATCCGCATGACACTCCTTGGCGTCAAAGCAAACCGGAATTCCCTGCGCAACGCCGATATAATCGACCGTACTCTTCTGATCGAAATAAGCCAGCGTGATATGCCTGTGCTCCGGGTCGATCTTTACCGGCTTAATAGGCGTGGGAACCTTCTGGATCAATGCCAGATGCTTATCCCGGTATTTTTCATTGCCATAATTAATCAGCTCCTCCAGGGATGAACCCCGAAGACCCCTGGAATTCCATGTAGCCATGTCTCCTCTTTTCTGACGCAAGATTTACCCTGCCCGTACTTATCGTACATTTTTGTGGTTGCTTCCATATATTTACTCTTCAATCATACCCTCAGGCGCAGAAATCCCCAGCGCATCTAATATTTTCACAAAACGCGGCTCCAGCGGCGCCGTAAATTTCTCTCCCGCCAGCCCTGGAAACGGGCAGTTTTCCGTTGGCATAACGAAGACCCCCGCATGAAGCAGCTGTCCTCTCAAACCATATTTCCGGGAAAATTCCCGGTTGATCTCCTGACGGCCGTACTTGGGATCGCCGATAATAAAATGTCCCTCCCCGCTTAAATGCGCCCGGATCTGGTGGCTCCGCCCGGTAATCAGATCAATTTCCAGCAGCGTACAGCCGCCGCCATAACCCAGCGGACGATAGTCCGTTTCAATGTACCTGGCAGCTTCTCTGCCGCCGGTATTTTCAGTATTTTTTCTTCCGGCCTCATATACGCCGCCCGGCAAAAAAGTATTCTCTTTATTGAGACGTTCCGGAAACGCGTCGTCCTGATCGGAAAAGACCCGAACCTGATTTGCCTTCGTATCCTTTACCAGATACCCTTTTAATTGCCTCGCTTCCTTTACATGCCCCCATACCAGAGCATAATACTGCTTTTCTCCCGTCCTGTCCTTCAAAATCCGGGACAGCCCCTGCAGCCCATTCAGGGAACGGCCGGCCAGCACAATCCCGCTGGTGTTGCGGTCCAGACGGTTGCAGACGGAAGGCTTCTGCATCCTGAGCTGCTCCTTTGTCATCCGCCCGGTGTCCAGAAGCCATTCGATCATATGTTCATTCAGAGAGATATCGTCCGGTTTTGCTTTCTGGGTCAGCATCCCCCAGGGCTTATTCAGTACCAGGATATTCTCATCCTCATACACCAGAGAAAACGAAGGCTTTTTCCCGGAACCGGAGCCTGCCGGCTTTTCGACCGGAATATCCATGGAGCCGCCCCCCATAAACTTTCCGATCGTGTCTTCCGCCAGATACAGTGTCAGACAGTCCCCCGCCTCCAGCCGCTCCGAACCTTCCGCTTTTTTCCCGTTCAGCACAATATTTTTCTTTCTCAGCATTTTATAGAAAAAGCTTTTGGGAGCCAGACTCATATATTTCCCCAGAAATTTATCCAGCCTCTGCCCCGCCTCCAGCCCGGTAATCTCGATTGTTTTCATATTTTTAACATACCTGTTCAGCTTTTTTTCTTATGTACATTCCGGATCGTCTTTTTCTTCTGCCGCCTTTCCGGCTTTCCGGCCGCGTTCCGGCCCGAACCGTTTCCTTTCCGGCTCCGCTCCGCCTTCCGATCCCCCAAAGGCCTTACCAGACAGTCCGGTCCATATCCGATCAGTTCCCCCCGTCCTGCCCTGATCAGCGCTTCCCGCGCCAATGCCTGCTTTTCCGGAATCTTATACTGGAGCAGCGCCCGCTGCATAGCTTTCTCATGAGGACTGACCGGCACATAAACCGGCTCCATATTCCTGGGATCCAATCCGGTATAATACATACAGGTCGACAGTGTAGAAGGCGTGGGATAAAAATCCTGAACCTGCTGTGGCATAAAATGAATATCCCGCAGATATTCCGCCAGCTCCACCGCTTCTTTCAGAGAACTTCCCGGATGGGAGGACATCAGATAAGGAATCAGATACTGCCGCTTCCCCAGCCGTTCATTCATCTTCCCGTATGCTTTCACAAACCGTTCATATACCTGATGAGAGGGTTTACCCATTCTGCGCAGAACCGGCTCCGCCACATGCTCCGGCGCCACTTTCAGCTGACCGCTGACATGATACTTACACAGTTCTTCCAGAAAGGCTCTGTCCGGATCCGCCATCACATAATCAAACCGGATCCCGGAGCGGATAAATACTTTTTTCACGCCGGGCACCTGGCGCAGTTTCCGCAGCAAACTGATGTAATCGCTGTGGTCCGCCCGCAGATTTTTACAGGGTTCCGGAAACAGACACTGTTTATTGCCGCACACGCCCCGCTGTTCCTGCAGCTTACAGGACGGAATCCGAAAGTCTGCCGTCGGCCCTCCCACATCATGGATATAGCCTTTGAAATCCGGTTCTCTCGTCAGCCGCTCTGCCTCACGGACCAGAGATTCATGACTTCTGGCCTGAATCACCCTGCCCTGATGAAAAGTGAGGGCGCAGAAGCTGCAGCCGCCGAAACAGCCCCGGCTGCTGACCAGACTGAATTTCACTTCCCCGAACGCCGGAATTCCTCCCGCCTGATCATAAGACGGATGCCATGTTCTCTCATAGGGCAGCCCATAGATCTCATCCATCTCCTCCGTGGACAACGGCAGCGCCGGCGGATTCTGCGCCACATACTGCCCCTGCCCGTAAGGCTCGATCAGTGGATGACCGGAAATAGCGTCCGTATTCTGATATTGGGTATAAAAGCTTCTGGCATAAACCTTCCGGTCTGTTTTTGCTTCCTCATAAGAAGGAAGCCACAGCGGCTCCCGGGAAAAAGTCAGCGCTCCGGGATCCCTGCTTACAAAAGCCGTTCCCCGGACAAAGGTGATATCCCTGACCTGGATGCCGCTGTTTAAGGCATCGGCCACCTCGACGGTAGCCCGCTCCCCCATCCCGTAGCAGAGAATATCCGCCTGAGAATCTAAAAGCACCGAACGTTTCAGCCGGTCAGACCAGTAATCATAGTGAGCCATGCGCCGCAGACTGGCCTCGATGCCCCCGATCACCACCGGAATATCCTTATAAGCGCCGCGAATCAGATTACCATACACGACGCAGGCATAATCCGGCCGCTTACCCATCACACCTCCCGGCGTATAGGCGTCGCTGTTTCGCCGCTTTCCTGACACCGCGTAATGATTCACCATGGAATCCATATTTCCCGCCGATACCAGAAATCCAAGCCTGGGGCGGCCAAATTCTTTTACGGAATCCCTGTCTTTCCAGTCCGGCTGGGAAAGCATGGCCACCCGATAGCCCCGGGATTCCAGAAGCCTGCTGATAATCGCCGGTCCAAAAGAGGGATGATCCACATAGGCATCCCCGATTATATACACAAAATCCGGCCTGTCCCAGCCTCTTTGCTCCATCTCTCCGCGGTTAACCGGCAAAAAATCTGTTCCCATAGTTCCTCCGCCATGTTGTCATTTTCTTATAACAGTTCCCTGTAATCCGTAATATAATAATCCGCCAGCCGCTTTTTTTCTTCCCGAAGGGCCGCCGAAAAATCATCCTCAACCGCCGTCACCGTCATCCCCGCGCTCTTTCCGGCACGGATGCCGGCGGGAATATCCTCAAACACTATACAGGCGGAGGGCGGCACGCCAAGCGCCCCTGCCACATGCAGATAAATATCCGGCGCGGGCTTTCCCGCGTTCACCTCACAGCCGGTGGCCACGCTGGTAAAATACCCTTCAAGCCCTCTGGCCCTTAACACGCCGTCCACCAGCTCTCTGGAATTGCTGGTGGCGATTCCGGCGGAAATTTCCCTCGCTTTCAGCCACTCCAGAAATTCCGGAACACCCGGCTTTAACGGAACCACGTTCAGATATTTATCCATAGCCATCTCATTCCATATATGTTTAATTTCTTCCAAAGACAACGGCAGATGAAAACGTTTCTTAAAATAAACCGCCGTCTCCGAAAAACTCATTCCCTCAATCTCATCATGAAGATCCTTCGGAACCGGAAGCCCGTATTCCCCCAGAAATTCATTGTCGATCCGCTCCCATATCCACATGGAATCGATCAGCGTTCCGTCCAGGTCAAACAAAACCGCCCGGACCTCCCCCATTCTTTCCTTTAATGTCTTCTGCCGTACACTCATATACAAATCCCTCACACTGTCCTGTCCCCTGATTTCTTTCCTATGTTATCACTGTTTCGCGACAGAAGCAAGTCTTATATTTTTACCTGATCTGTCTTGCGGAGCTAAACATGGAACTTCCGGCGTATTGTTATGTACGGAATTTTCGCGTTATAAAACTTGCTTTCGCTAATCATTGATTTTATCCTTCCGATCACATATAATAGAAAGAAAAATCTCACAACGTATTAAATGCATATGAAACCGTGGTCATATTTTTACAAAACCAAAAAAGGAAAATCCTATGAATTCACAAGCAAACACCCTCTCCGCTCACAGCCAGATCTTCATCAACGACCAGTCCACCGGACAGGAATTACTGCGCGAGGCGGACTGTCTCCAACTGAACCGCAGCGGAGAAAACGAAAAAAGAGCCGGCATCCTGCTGCACGAACACCTGACCGACATCTATATCAACGAGCGCCTTACCATGAAGCTGGTCTGTATCCCGGAGCATCTTCCGGAGCTTGTGACGGGCCGCCTGCTGACAGAAGGCATAATCCGGACTGCCGGCGATATAAAAGCCATCTACATCTGTGAATACGGAACCCACGCCAGAGTATATTTAAAGGATACGGTTTCAAAAGCCGGCGCCTCCGGTGATTTCGTGGAACTGACCCCCACCTGCTGTACCGGAAACCATATATTGAACGACGATTTCCGGACAGGACAAACCCTTGAGCCGGTCGCTCCCATTCCCTGGAAAGCTTCCTGGATCTATTCCCTGGCCGACTGGTTCGCGGAAGGAATGCCTCTGCACCGAGAAACCTGGTGCACCCACAGCTGCTTTCTGGCCATGGAAGACCGGTTTCTGTTCCAGTGCGAAGATATCGGCCGTCACAACGCGCTTGACAAAGCCATCGGCTACGCTCTTCTCCATGAGATCGACCTGACCCGGTGCGTCATCTATTCCAGCGGACGGATTCCCACGGATATGGCTGAAAAAGCGATCCGGGCCGGTATTCCGGTCCTGTCAAGCAAAGCGTCTCCCACACGGGAGGCCGTGGAGCTGGCAAAACAATATGGTCTGACCCTGGTCTGCAACGCCAGACGGGACAGCATGAAAATATATGCCGGGGAACCGCCGGTTTGAGGTTCCCTCTTTTCATTTTTTCGCGCGTCTCCCCTGCTTTACTTTTGCATTTTAAGCGGCCATGAAAATTTTTAATGGTTTCTGATGTCTTTTGAGAAATCTTTTGAAAATTTTTTGAAATCTTTTTGAAAAGATTTCCCATCGGTTTCATTTGTGATATGCTATACCTATCACATCGCGAGGAGGATCATCATGAAAAATATAACTTTAGGCAAAACCGGCATCACCGTGCCCCAGAACGCCTTCGGCGC
>CAJTTU010000078.1:0-11660 GCA_910579325.1 uncultured Lachnospiraceae bacterium
TCCCTTAGCTCTTCTGTTCGCAAGTACTTTTCTTCCGCCTGCAGTACTCATCCTTGATCTAAAACCATGAACTTTAGCTCTCTGTCTTTTCTTAGGCTGAAATGTCATCTTCATCCCACAACACCTCCTTATTCCATCACATTCTTTAGAAACAGCATTATAATTATATTAGAGTTGCATGGTCACGTCAAGTTGTTTTTCAAAAGAAATCAAGAAAAAATAAAGGAAAAATCACTTTTTCCACTCTCCGATTCTATTTATCAAACAATTTTCTCATCTTATACACATTTCAAAAGTTATCCACAATTTGTTGATAATTTGTTGATAACTTTTTCTTTTTTCCATACTGTCCTCTTTCTTTTCCTGATTTTTGCCCGCTTTTTTTCTGTGAACAACTGTTTTCCACCGACTTAAGATAATGTGGATAACTTTCTATCCACAAAAGTTATCCACATTATCCACAAAAACACTGTGCACATAATCCCAAAAAATTTTTTTCCTGATCCCGAAGCGCTTTCTTCCTTATTATATATTCATATTCCAGCAAACAAACGTCCCCTATGGGCTTTTTCAAACAAAATCGCTTCCAATGACACACTTTTTTTCCATATTTTACCATTTAATTCCACATAACTAAAATTTAGAATTGAATTAAAGTGCTTTTTGTAGTACAATAAACTTATATATGCGTTAAATCCTGCTCTTTGATCCGGAGGGTCTCCAAATAAGGGCAGTCACACAACCATCCGTTGCATAAAAGACCTCTGCCTTTTCTTTGTGATATTTTGACTTGGAGTGAATACAATGCTGGAAGCACTGAAAGAAAACTGGAAAAAAATACTGGAATATATGAAGGATGAGCACGAAATCACCAATGTCTCCTATGACACATGGTTAAAACCCCTCGTTCCTTATTCGATCGAAGAAGACAATATCTACGTCTCTTATCCGGGCGAAAAGCATGGCCTGGAATATATTCAGAAAAAATATACCGTATTTCTCCAGGTCGCCATCGAACAGATCACGGGAATACACGGATCTGTCGTTTTTTTTCTGCCTGATGAAATCCAGCCGGAAAAAACAAAGCCGAAGATCGACAGCTCCGTATATCGGGCCTCTAACTTAAATGCCAAATACACCTTCGACACCTTCGTGGTCGGCGCGAATAACCGTATGGCCCACGCCGCCGCCCTGGCCGTAGCGGAGTCTCCCGGAGAAATATACAACCCGCTGTTTATCTACGGCGACGTAGGATTAGGAAAAACCCACCTGATGCACTCCATCGCCAATTTTATATTAAAGAACGATTCCTCTAAAAAGATTATGTATGTCACCTCGGAAGTATTCACAAATGAGCTGATCGAGGCGATCCGTAAAAATACGAACACTCAGTTCCGAGAAAAATACAGAAATAACGATGTTCTACTTATCGACGATATCCAGTTTATTGCCGGAAAGGAAAGCACCCAGGAAGAATTTTTCCATACCTTCAATTCCATGAAGGATGCGAAAAAACAAATTATTATCTCCTCAGACCGTCCTCCGAAAGAGATCGAGACATTGGAGGAACGGCTTCGCTCCCGGTTCGAGTGGGGTCTGACCGCGGATATTCAGCCGCCGGATTACGAGACGAGAATCGCGATCCTGCGGAAAAAGGAAGAACTGGAAAATTTTTTCATCGACGAGGAAGTCATCAAATACATAGCGGAAAATATAAAATCCAATATCAGGGAGCTGGAAGGCGCCCTGACGAAGCTGGCTGCTTTTTCCCGCCTTGACAGGAAGGAAATCAATCTGGATATCGCCGTCGAAGTACTCAGAGATTACATCTCCCCCAATCAGATACAGGAAGTTACGCCTGAGCGGATTATCAAAATCACAGCGGAACATTTTAATATCAACACGGCGGATCTTTCCTCTTCCAAACGAAGCAGAGACATTGCCTATCCCCGGCAGATTATCATGTTTCTCTGCCGTGATATGATTGACATCCCGCTGCAGCAGATCGGAAAATATCTTGGCAAAGACCACACTACCGTTATGCACGGCTATGAAAAAATCAAAAAAGAGCTGGATACCAATGAAAACCTCAGAAATACTCTGGATGTATTAAAGAAGAAAATCAGCACAAACCAGCCTTAGATTCATCCACAAAATCAGCTTTTCTGCCTGTGGATAATATGTGTATGAATGTGCATAAAATTTTCAATGTGGACAACTTTACCGTTATCCATAACTTAAAGTAAGGTTGTCCACATAGTTATACTTTCCGAAAAAGCTGATATTTACTGGTAAAATCCTGCTTATACACCTATCCACAGCCCCTGCTGTTACTACTGCTGAAAAAATATAATCATTCCTTCACTGATCGCCGAAAGGAGTTATACACAATCTATGAAAATCATATTTCCTAAACCTTCCCTGCTGAACGGAATCAATATCGTACTGAAAGCGGTTTCTTCAAAATCCACAATGCCAATTTTAGAATGTATTTTAATCGATGCCAAAGATACGGAAGTAAAACTGACGGCCAATGATATGGAACTTGGTATTGAAACAATCATTGAGGGGAATATTTTAGAAAAGGGAAAAATTGCCATAAGCGCAAAGCTTTTTTCTGAGATTATCAGAAAACTTCCGGACAGCGATATTACGATTGAGACAGATGAGAACTTTCTCCTGACTATTTCCTGTGAAAAATCCAAATTCCGCATTCCGGGACAGTCAGGGGAAGAATTTTCTTATCTGCCTGATATCGAAAAAGAAAGCTATGTCTGTCTGTCCCAGTTTACGTTAAAGGAAGTGATAAGACAGACAATTTTTTCCATTTCCGCCAATGATGTTAATAAAATCATGACGGGAGAGCTGTTTGAAATCAATGAGAATACGCTGCGGGTAGTAGCCCTGGACGGACACAGGATTTCCATCAGAAATGTGGCTTTAAAAGATGTTTATCCTGATCAAAAGGTAATTGTGCCCGGAAAAACACTGAGCGAGGTCAGTAAAATTCTTCCCGGCGACGTCGATCAGGATGTCTATATCTTCTTTACAAAAAATCATATCTGTTTTGAATTTGATAAGACGATTGTCGTTTCCCGGCTGATTGAGGGAGAATACTTTAGGGTGAATCAGATGCTGTCTGATAATTATGAGACAAAGGTAAGGATAAATAAAAAAGAACTGCTGGGCAGCCTGGAGCGTTCCGTTCTTCTGGTGCGGGAGAATGACAATAAGCCTATCGTTTTAAATTTTGAAGATGAAAAGATAGAGATCAGCCTGAATTCTTCCATAGGCTCCATGCGGGAAGATATGCCGGTGCAGAAGCAGGGGAAAGATCTGATGATCGGATTTAATCCCAGATATGTGATCGATGCTTTGCGGGTGATCGACGATGAGGAGATCGACCTGTATATGACCAACGCCAAAGCGCCCTGTTTCATTAAAGATGAAAAGGGGAGTTATATTTATCTGATTCTGCCCGTGAATTTCCTTCCGGCAAATTATTCCTGATCGGGCGAAGTCTGTTAGCTCCGGTAAAGACCCGGCATGAACAGACAGGCCTGAATAGACGCAGACTGACGGAATTTGTTGAAACAGTGAAATATATGCGGGAATAAAGGAAATGGACTGAAAACAATGGAAGAATTGATTTTAAAAGATGAATTTATCAAACTTGGCCAGGCGTTAAAAGCCTGCGGCCTGGTGGAATCCGGAGCGGAGTCCAAACAGGTGATTTTGGATGGTCTGGTTACCGTGAACGGCGAAACGCAGTTACAGAGAGGGAAAAAGCTGTATCCTAAGGATGTGGTTTCTTATCAGGGAAAAAGCATTCGGATAAAAGAACATGATCATTAAATCACTGGATATAAGCGATTACAGAAATTATGACAGAATGTGCCTTGCGCTCCATGAAGGAACCAATATCTTTTACGGGGATAACGCCCAGGGAAAGACAAATATCCTGGAGGCAATCTATGTATGCAGCACGACAAAATCTCACCGGGGCAGCAAGGATAAAGAGGTAATCCGGTTTGAGAAAGAAGAATCTCATCTGAAGATGATTCTGAACCGCAGAGGACTGGATTACCGCATCGACATGCATTTAAAGAAAAATAAACCTAAGGGGATCGCGATCAACGGCGTTCCGATCCGGAGAGCCAGCGAGCTTTTGGGAATCGCCCATGTGATTTTTTTCTCGCCGGAGGATCTGGGAATTATCAAAAACGGTCCTGCGGAGCGTCGGCATTTTATCGATATGGAGCTGTGTCAGCTGAATCCGGTCTATACAAGCCAGCTGTCATCTTATAACAAAGTGGTTCTTCAACGGAATAAGCTGTTGAAGGATCTGTCTTACAAGCCGGAGACCATGGATACGCTGCAGATCTGGGATATGCAGATGGCGCGCTATGGGAGAAGTATTATTCAGGAGCGAAGAAAGTTTGTAGATCAGCTCAATGAAATCATTACGGAGGTGCATGACCGGCTGACCGAAGGAAAAGAGAAACTATTGATTCGGTATGAACCGAATGTGACGGAAGAAGCCTTTGAATCCGTCCTGGAAACGGGCCGTGAAAGAGATCTGAGACAGAAGTCTACGCTGAACGGTCCTCACAGGGACGATATCTGTTTTCTGGTAAACGGCATGGATATCAGAAAATTTGGTTCCCAGGGGCAGCAGAGAACGGCGGCGTTGTCTTTAAAGCTCTCCGAAATCAGATTGGTGGAGGAGGTGGCGAAGGATGAACCGGTGCTTTTGCTGGATGACGTGTTGTCAGAGCTGGACAGCAAACGGCAGAACCAGCTGTTAAACAGTATATCCCACATTCAGACGCTGATTACCTGTACGGGACTGGATGATTTTGTAAACGACAGGTTTCAGATGGATAAAATCTTTCAGGTGGAACATGGAACCGTAGCCTGCAAAAATTAGTGTGTTTTGATAACAGGCCAAAGAGCACACTGAACACTAGACTTTCAAATCATAAATTAGCAGAGACGGAGGTATTTATGAGCGCAGATTACAATGCGGAACAAATACAGATACTGGAAGGCCTCGAGGCAGTGCGAAAAAGACCGGGTATGTACATCGGCAGCACGTCGGCCAGAGGACTGCATCATCTGGTATATGAGATTGTAGATAATTCGGTGGATGAGGCTCTGGCAGGCTTTTGTACGGAAATAGAAGTGACCGTCCATCAGGATCAGTCCGTGACGGTGATCGACAACGGCCGCGGAATGCCTGTAGATATTCATCCGAAGGCCGGAGTTCCGGCCGTGGAAGTGATATTTACCCAGCTTCATGCCGGAGGCAAGTTCGGCGGCGGCGCTTATAAAGTATCCGGCGGCCTTCACGGAGTAGGCGCTTCCGTGGTCAATGCCCTGTCAGACTGGCTGGAAGTGGAGATTTTTACAGGAGGTTATATTTATAAAGAAAAATTTGAACGGGGAAAGGTAGTCAGTTCTCTGGAAAAAACAGGGAGATGTCCGGAAGATCGGCATGGGTCAAAAGTTACTTTTAAAGCGGATGGCAGCATATTTGAAGAAACGGTGTTCGATTACAATGTGTTAAAACAGCGTCTGCGGGAAATGGCTTTTCTGACCAAAGGGCTGAAGATCACGCTGATCGATGAGCGGGGAGAGAGACAGGAAAAAACCTTCCATTATGAGGGCGGCATCAAGGAATTTGTCCAGTATCTGAACCGAAGTACTACCCCTCTTTACAATGAGATTATCTATTGTGAGGGGGAAAAGGACAAGATTATTGTGGAAGTGGCCATGCAGCACAATGATTCCTATAATGAGAGCGTCTACAGCTTTGTCAATAATATCACAACCCCCGAGGGCGGTACCCATCTGGCCGGGTTTAAAAGCGCTCTGACCAAAACCTTTAATGATTACGCCAAAAAGAATAAGCTGTTAAAGGAAAGCGAAGGAGGGCTGGCCGGAGAAGATATCCGGGAGGGGCTGACCACCATTATCAGCGTGAAAATCGAGGACCCTCAGTTTGAGGGTCAGACGAAGCAGAAGCTGGGCAACAGCGACGCCCGGGGCGCCGTGGACAGTATTGTCAGTGAGCAGCTGACTTATTTTCTGGAACAGAATCCCCAGGTGGCCAGAGCCATCTGTGATAAAGCCATTTTAGCCCAGCGTGCCAGAGCCGCGGCGAGAAAGGCCAGGGACCTGACCAGAAGAAAAACAGCCCTTGACGGTATGGCCCTTCCCGGTAAGCTGGCGGACTGCTCCGATAAAAACCCGGAAAACTGCGAGATCTATATTGTGGAGGGAAATTCCGCCGGCGGCTCCGCAAAATCCGCCAGGTCAAGGGCGACCCAGGCCATTCTGCCCTTGCGGGGGAAGATTCTGAACGTGGAGAAGGCAAGGCTGGACAGAATTTATGCCAATGCCGAGATCAAGGCCATGATTACCGCTTTCGGAACCGGTATCCATGAGGATTTTGATATCACAAAGCTGCGGTATCACAAGATTATCATTATGACCGATGCCGATGTGGACGGCGCCCATATCAGTACGTTATTATTAACCTTTTTGTACCGATTTATGCCAGAGCTGATCAAACAGGGATACGTCTATCTGGCCCAGCCGCCGTTGTATAAGATAGAGAAAAACAAAAATGTCTGGTATGCCTACAGCGATGAGGAGCTGAACGGCATTCTCACCGAAATCGGCCGGGATAATAACAACAAAATTCAGCGGTATAAAGGTCTGGGGGAAATGGATGCTTCTCAGCTGTGGGAGACCACGATGGACCCGGAACGGCGGATTCTGCTTCGCGTAACCATGAACGAGGAGGAATCAACGGATATCGATTTGACCTTTACGACTCTGATGGGCGATAAGGTAGAGCCAAGACGGGAATTTATCGAGGCGAACGCGAAATTTGTGAAGAATCTGGATATTTAAAATAAAATAGCGGAAGTCCTATGCCGGTTCAGGTATCGGAAGGACTGTAGCGGAACTAAAATAAGATAGGAGGATCAATGGATCAGACTATTTTCGATCAGGTTCATGAGGTGGACCTGAAAAAAACGATGGAGACGTCTTACATCGATTATGCCATGAGCGTAATCGCTGCCAGGGCGCTCCCCGATGTGCGGGACGGCTTAAAGCCGGTACAGAGAAGAATTCTTTACTCAATGATCGAGCTGAACAACGGGCCTGATAAGCCCCATCGTAAGTGCGCCCGTATCGTCGGCGATACCATGGGTAAATATCACCCTCACGGAGACAGCTCCATCTATGAGGCGCTGGTAAAGCTGGCCCAGGACTTTAATACCAGGTATCCTCTGGTAGACGGCCACGGCAATTTCGGTTCCGTGGACGGCGACGAGGCCGCCGCCATGCGTTATACCGAGGCAAGGTTAAGCAAGATTTCCATGGAAATGCTGGCGGACATCAATAAAAACACGGTGGATTTCGTCCCCAACTTTGACGAGACGGAAAAGGAGCCCTCCGTGCTCCCATCCAGATATCCCAATCTGCTGGTCAACGGCACCACCGGCATCGCCGTGGGCATGGCCACCAACATACCGCCCCATAATATGCGGGAAACCATTGAGGCCGTGGTGAAAATCATTGACAATTATGTCAATGAAGACAGGGAAACTGCCATCGAGGAGCTTCTGGAACTGGTAAAAGGCCCTGATTTTCCTACCGGAGCGGAAATTCTGGGCAGGTATGGAATCGATCAGGCTTACAGAACCGGCAGGGGAAAAATCAGAGTCCGTGCCGTGACCAATATCGAGACGATGCCCAACGGCAAAAATAAGATTATCGTCACGGAACTGCCTTATATGGTGAATAAGGCCAGGTTAATTGAGAAGATCGCCGAGCTGGTCAAGGAAAAAAAGGTGGACGGCATCACCGACCTGCGGGATGAGTCCGACCGTTCCGGTATGCGGATCTGCATCGAACTCAGGCGGGATGTAAATCCGAATATTATCCTGAATCAGATGTACAAGCATACGCAGCTTCAGGATACCTTCGGCGTGATTATGCTGGCGCTGGTGAACAATGAGCCGAAGGTCTTAAACCTGTCACAGATGCTCCACTATTATCTGGATCACCAAAAAGAAGTTGTTACCAGACGGACAAAATATGAGTTAAACAAGGCGGAAGAACGGGCTCATATTCTGGAAGGTCTGCTGATCGCCCTGGATCATATCGACGAGGTCATCAGCATTGTCAGAAATTCCCGTACCACTGCCGAGGCAAAAGAACGGTTAATGGAACGGTTCTCTTTAAGCGATGTTCAGGCACAGGCCATCGTCGATATGCGAATCCGTGCGCTGACCGGTCTGGAACGGGAAAAACTGGAGGATGAGTACAGGGAGCTGAAAGAAAAAATCGAGTACTTAAAAGCCATTCTGGCAGATGAGAAAAAGCTGCTGGGCGTGATTCGGGAAGAAATTATGCTGATTTCCGATAAATACGGCGACGAGAGAAGAACCAAAATCGGCTATGACGACGGTGATCTGGTGGATGAGGATCTAATTCCCGACGAATCCGTGGTGATCGCCATGACCCGGCTTGGCTATATTAAGCGGATGTCCGTCAATAATTTCAAGAGCCAGCACAGAGGCGGAAAAGGCATCAAGGGAATGCAGACGCTGGAGGAAGATTTTATCGAAGATCTGATGATGACCACCACCCACCATTTTGTGATGTTTTTCACAAATACGGGTCGGGTGTATCGTCTGAAAACTTATGAGATTCCCGAAGCCGGGCGGACAGCCAGGGGAACGGCCATCGTCAACCTGCTTCAGCTTCTGCCGGGAGAGCGGATTACCGCCGTGATTCCCATCAAAGAGTATAAGCAGGGAAGATATCTGTTTATGGCCACGAAAAAGGGCATGGTGAAAAAGACAGATATTACGGACTTTATGAATATCAGAAAGTCCGGTCTGCAGGCCATCACCCTGCGGGACGACGACGAGCTGATCGAGGTGAAATTTACCAACAATGAGAAGGATATATTCCTGGTGACTGCTTTTGGCCAGTGTATCCGTTTCCATGAGTCCTGCGTGCGCCCTACCGGTAGAACCTCCATGGGCGTGATCGGCATGAAGATGGAATATGACGATGAGATTGTGGGCATGCAGTTAAATACCCAGGGCAGCGCTTTGCTGTTCGTGTCTCAGAACGGTATGGGAAAACGGACGCTTCTGGAGGAATTTACCGCTCAGAACAGAGGCGGAAAAGGGATTAAGTGTTATAAGATTAATGAAAAGACCGGAAATATCGTAGGTGTAAAAGCCGTATACGACGACCAGGAGATTATGATTATCAACACAGAAGGCATCGTCATCCGCATGGGCGTATCGGATATCTCCAGCCTGGGCAGAATCACCTCAGGCGTGAAGCTGATTGATATGGATCTGGAGAAAAATGTAACCGTCGCCAGCATCGCCAAGGTAAGGGAAGACGACAAGAAGGATTCCGACGCCGTGGTGCAGGAGCTGGAGGAACAGCTGGAGAGCGAGAATTAGGAAAAAATAAGAAGAATCAGAATGGTTAAAAAAAGCAGTCAGTGAATTGTGTGTCAGCTGGCTGCTTTTTTCTGATTGCATATATTCTTTATATTTTGATTTTACTCAGGTGAAACCGAGTCGGATAAAACCGAGTAAAAATTGACATTTATTTTTTTATATGTTATATTGAATCTATCCGAAGGAAGATTGTGGAAGAACAGAATTCAGGAGAGACTTTTTTTGGAAAAAAAATACCAGTCCGTATCTCTGATTTATGGGCGCCGGCGTGTCGGAAAAAGTGAGCTGATTAAGCAAGTTTTAAGGGAATCTGAAGTCCTCGGCATCTATTATGAATGCAAACAGACCACGGAATTGAATAATGTAGACAGCTTGTCCGTATTGATTTCTGAAAAATTCAACTTACCCAAACTGGCGTTCGGGAGTATGGAGGAGGTACTGGATTTTCTGTTTCGGAGGTCTGAAAAAGAAAAATTAATTGTTGTATTGGATGAATATTCTTATCTGAGAGATTGCGTAAAAGGTATGGACAGTGTCCTGCAGTTCCTGGTCGATCGGTATCATGATACCGCCAATATGAAATTGATCCTTTGCGGTTCTTTTGTGGATATTATGAAATCTCTTTTGTTTAATGAGAATCCGTTATATGGACGTGTAGATCTGACGATTAATCTAAAGCCTATGGACTATTTTGAGTCCGCACTGTTTTATCCGGAATTTTCAGATGAGGATAAAGTCAGGCTGTACAGCGTATTTGGGGGAATTCCTTACTTTAATAAGCTGATCGATTCGGATTTATCGGTAAAAGAGAACATTATGGATCTGATTGCTTCCCCCGGAGCAAGACTGGAAAATGAAGTATCGATGTATTTAAGGTCTGAAATATCTAAAATTGTCAATGCGAATGAGGTGTTTGAGGCATTGGCCAGAGGTTTTTCAAAATACAGTGATATTTTGTCTCAGTCCAATGTATCCAGTGGGCCGGCCATGGTGGATGTCCTTGATAAGCTGATTCGTATGGAAATGGTGGAGAAACAGGCGCCGATTAATGATGAGCATAATCGAAAAAGAATGAGTTACCATATTTTAGATCAGCTGTCTCTTTTTTATTATCGGTATATTTTCCGTTATGCCTCTCAGCTTGGCGTGATGGAGCCGGAAACCTTTTATGACCGTTATATCAGAGAAGATTTTGAGGAACAGTATGTTCCCCTTGCTTTTGAGACAGTCTGCAAACAGTATTTAATCCGCCGGAACCGTCTTGGACTGATCGAAGAACCGTTTGAAAAAATTGGAAAATACTATTATGACGATCCGGTCAGAAGAAAAAACGGCGAGTTTGATATTGTGACCCAGGATGCAAAGGGGTATATATTTTATGAGGCAAAATTCCGTAAAGAGCCTATAACCTCAGCAATGATCAACAATGAAATACAACAGGTAGAGGCAACGGGGCTAAACTGCTATCAATATGGCTTTATCAGCAGGGTGGGATTTGATTTAGAGCCCGGAGAAAATATGATTTTCATTGAATTGAAAGAGCTTTATAACGGTTTGGAATAGTGTGTGGGGGTTGCATATGGCTGATCAAAAATTCTCTGATTTGACAGTTTCACAGATTATTACTTTTTTAGATGTGGCGGAGACGCTGAATATGTCCCAGTCGGCGGAAAAACTGTTCGTGGGGCAACCGACGATCAGCAAGCGGATTAATGATATTGAGGCGATTTTGAAGCTGAAGTTATTTCACAGGACAAAAAACAATCTGACGCTGACTCAGGCGGGGAAACAGTTTTATTATGATGTGAAACGTGTCTATGAGCATCTGGAACAGAGCGTATATAATGCACAGGCTATTCAGCGTTCATATCAGGGGAATTTTAATTTATGTATTGATACAATATTTGATATGGATGTTTTATATAAGCTGATTACGGATTTTAAAGGCCTTTATCCGCGGATAAATATTAATATGGAAACGGATTTGTATTACGTAAAACATCGTATTATAAATTGTGAGATCGATCTGGCAATGGTTGATTCCGATTTAAATGATCCGGATAAAAGGTTAAGCTATTACAAGATTTTAGAATATCCGCTATGCATTGTCGTGTCAAAAGAACACCATCTTGCGGGACGGGAACATTTAAGCTT
>CAJTTU010000078.1:11670-17035 GCA_910579325.1 uncultured Lachnospiraceae bacterium
CTGATCTTATGGGCGAACAGTTTGTTATTCCTTCTGATTATTTCAGCGAAGATTATATGCCTATATTTCAGGAATTTTTTAAAAATGCCAGAATTGCTCCTAACGTAATAAAATCAGTGCGTTCTTTTCACCTAGAATTTCAGGTACTGTTTAATAAAAATGTGATGGCTATGACGGCTCCTTCCTGTATACAGGAGAATAGAAAGGAAACCTTGGAATTTTTGAAAAAGCATATTAAAGTGTTTTATATCGACGAATTGACAGTGCCTCTTTATTTTTGCTGGAAAACAAACAATTATATACCTCAAATAGAATCCTTTCTAAATCTATATAAAAAAATTGCGAAGCAACCAGAAATCATACAAAAACTGGAACAGTTCGCCCACAGAGATATTTTTGATTAGACTATAGGATCAGCAGCCTGCCGGATAAAAACCTGCCCATAAAAGTAAGGGCAGGTTTTTTGAATACCTTATTCCTTTTTCATTATACCGAATTCTCTTGTTCATAGTTTATAATAATAAACAATAAATTGATCAATTTATAGAATAAAAAATAAAAGAGGAGGACTTAAATGTCAAAGAATAAAACAAAGTTTGGTATTTATGCAATACAGACATTGCTGTATATGCAGGTTGTTTTGTCGATTTTGCTGGCATCAATCTCCGAGGTTTTCCCCGACGCGCCTATTTTGATGGTTCAGCTTGTCTTTAATATCGCGTTGTTTGCATATTTTCTTGCGTCCTTTGTTGCCAGCATGCTGACCCGGATTATGACAAAAAAGATTATTTTGATGGCCGGAGCCATATTGCTGGCGTTGGGTGGTGTGATACCGTTGTTCCTGCAAAGCAGCATTATTTTCTTTATTTTGTCAGGCGCTTTGATTGGTATGGGCTGCGGTGTGATGGAACCGATTAATGCGACGTATGTACATGAGAAATTTTCTGGAGATGAGGCGGAACGTACCTTAGGGATAGGATATGCTGTAGCCGGTTTAGGGGGTATGGTATTTATCCAGTTGGCGGCCGTTCTGGCAGAAAAAAATTGGATTCATGGATATTATGTTATGCTTGCGGCTGTTCCGGTTTTACTGATTATTACCGTATGTCTTCCGAATAACGGAAGAATTGAGAAAAAAACAGAAAAAAGCGGAAAGGCGACGCCCTTTACAAAGTCTATGGTTCTGATCCTGGCGGTTTTTGCCGGATATTCTGTTTTTCAGGGAACCTTGCTGAATAATCTTTCATTTTTACTTGAGGAAGAAGGAGTCGGCAGTGTATCATTGGCTGGAAGCGCCGCGATGTTGTACAGCGGCGGCGGTGTTGTAGCAGGTCTGGTGGCGGAGCGTATTGAGAAAATATTGAAAAAGTCAATATTCGGCGTTGTCTGTTTGATTAATCTGGCGGGGATGCTGCTTCCGTTATTGAGTCTGTCCTCTTTTTCCATTGTGACGGCCAGTGTTTTATGTGGATTCGGATGTGCTCTTTTTACAGTGATATGCCTAGCATATGTGCCTGAACTGGTTAGATATAATGAACTGGCGATAGCTCCGGGGACAACCGCCGTTCTGATTATTTTTAATCTTGCGACTTTCGTATCGGCGGCGATTGTAAATAATTTAACTGTTTTGTTTTTGCCTGATAAAGCAATCTCCCGTTTTGTCATTTCCGTTATAGGTATGGCGATCATGGCAGTAATCGCTTTTATAGTTCAATTATATCTTTCAAAGAGCGTAAAAAGCAGTAATCAAGAAGAACAACAGTAAGGAGAGAATTAAAAATGGATATAAAGGAAAAATCAAGAGAACGGGCGAATCTTTTTAAAGGAGCAATTACAAAAAAGGAAAATAAAAGGGTTCCTCATTTATTAAATGCTTATAGCTGGAAAGTATATGATGCCGGATATAAATTAAGTGAATCCGTAAATAATTATGAGATTATGAAAAATGTAATTCGTCATCTGTGTGATACTTATCAGGCAGATTTTCTGGCGGACTATGGGGATAGAAATCCGATCCGTGTTTCCGAGAGCTTAGGGAATATGGAATATATGATCGATGACGCGACAAACGCAATTAACGTTCGTGATCAGTGTTTTATGGAATCGGATGAATACGCGAAGCTGATTGACAATCCGAAAAAATTCATCTGGGAGACCATTCTGCCCAGGAAATTTAAGGATTTGCAGAAAAAGAATAATTCCGGACAATTCATGAATTTTATTCATGAATATGGAGATTTTTTTACGGCGATAGACCAGTGTATTTCCATTGCCGAAAATGAATATGGTATTCCAAATATTGCTGATTTTGTGACAACGCCTGTTTATCCCTGGACCAGCGGCTATGAATTGTTGTTTAATTTTTTCCGCGGCATTAAAGGACTGTCCGTTGATATGCGCCGGGACGCAAAAATGGTGCAGGCCGCGATTGAAGCGCTGGAAGCAGAATTCTTTGATCCGAAGCTTGAGGCGGCAAAAAACACCGTTACCCATGGAACCTGTCCGGAAACAGGAGCGGATGCTTACGTATTAATGCTGTGCCATACGATTTTAAACGGAAAGCAGTTTGAAAAATTTTACTGGCCTTATCTGGAAAAGGTATCAAAGTATTTGACAGAATACGATAAGCTGGCCTACTTCTTTATTGAAGGAGATTCCAGCAGATTGTATGACTTTTTCAATCAGCTTCCGGATAACCGCTGTGTACTTCATGTGGAGCAGAATGATATTTTCGATATGAAGAAAAAGGTAAAATGCGCGCTGGCAGGGGGTATGCCCTGTTCTCTGCTGGGCAACAGCACGCCGGAGAAATGTGTGGATTACGCGAAAAAGCTTGTGGATGAGCTGGCTTATGATAATGGATATATTTTCAGTGAAGATAAAATGGTATCCTTTGCCGACGACTGCCGCAGGGAGAATCTGCAGGCCGTATGTGAATATCTGAATGCATAGCAGTTATGCCAGTGAGGCGAATGATTTGCCAACAGATTTCTGTTATTTTAGCAAGAGCAGCAATTTGGCAAATAAGTATGCTTGTTTATGCAGCTTACAGACAGTGAAAATGAAAAAGCCTGAAATCATTATCTATAACATAATGTAAGAAAAAAGGAGACGGATTATGGAAGAATATGATGTAACTACATATCCGGAGGGGTATGAAAAAGTGATGAGGGAAGACCTGGATTTTATTTCTGAAGAGGAACGGGAGTCGTTTATGGAAGATATTCTGTTATTTATGATTTCGGCGTAGATAACAGAAACAACCGCACCGGCTGTCCTGAGAGAACAAGGGAATGCTCCAAAAGGACAGCCCTGACTTATAAAGTATCCGGCAAACCGTGTCGGTAACCTGTTTTGCCGGATTGATTTATCATAATGAATGTGGAGGGTTTGATATGTACGATTTAAAAAGGCTTGAGGAAGCCATGGGCGAATTAGATGAAGAGGTAGTAGTTGAAGAGTTAAAAGCCGTGATGGAAAATGGCGGCACAGAAGCACAGCAGGCCATGGCGGCATGTCAGAAAGGTATGGATGTGGTGGGAAATCTGTTTGATTCCGGGGAATATTTTGTCGGAGACCTGATCTATGCGGGAGAACTGATGACTCAGGCCGTGGATATTTTAAAGCCGGCGCTGGTGGAAAGTACTTCCGGAAGCAGTCTTGGAAAAATGATTCTCTGTACGGTAAAAGATGACCTTCATGATATCGGAAAGAATATTGTGAAGGCGATGCTGGAAGCTTCGGGCTTTGAGGTAATCGATCTTGGAATCGATGTACCTGCGACCAAAATTGTGGAAACCGCAAAACAGGAAAATGTAAAAGTGATCGCGCTTTCCGGCGTTCTGACCCTTGCTCTGAATTCCATGAAAGAAACGGTGGAAGCGTTCCGGATCGCCGGGATGCGGGATGAAGTAAAGATTATTATCGGCGGCGCGCCGGTTACGGCGGAAAACTGCGCCCAGGTGGGAGCGGACGAGTGGGCTACCAGCCCCCAGAAAACAATTCAGGTTTGCAGAGGATGGGCTCAGGCATGATTATTATCGGAGAAAAAATAAACGGAGCTATACCGGCTATTGCCGAAGCAATTGAAAAAAGGGATCGGGCTTTGATTCAGAAAAGGGTCATCGATCAGGAAGAAGCGGGGGCCGATTATCTGGACGTGTGCGCCGGTACGTCGCCTGAAATGGAATATGATGCGTTATGCTGGCTGATCGACTGTGTACAGGAAGTGGCCGCAAAACCCATCTGCATCGATTCTCCTAATCCGCAGATGCTGGTAAAAGTATTTCCAAAACTGCAAATGCCTGGTCTGATGAATTCCATTTCATTGGAAGGGGATAAATGTGAGGTAATTCTGCCGCTGTTAAAAGACAATCCGGATTGGGGCGTAGTAGCTTTGTGCTGCGATCAGAACGGCGTGGCAAATGACTGGAAAAAAAAGGTAAAAAATGCGGAAATATTAGTTGGAAAAGGCTGCTTCTTATGGCATAGCTCCTGTACGGATGCATATTGATCCTTTGGTGCTGGCTTTGTCCGCCGTAAATAATTCGGCATTAAATTTCTTTGAATCCATCCGACAGATTAAGAAGATATGTCCAGAGGTAAATGTGACGGCGGCGCTTTCCAATATTTCTTACGGAATGCCTGTCAGAAAGCTGGTTAACGTTAATTTTCTTGCGCTGGCTATGGAGGCCGGACTGGATTCTGTGATAGCAGACCCTTTAAGCAGAGACGTAATAGGGACAATTTATGCGACGGAGGCGCTGCTGGGAAAAGACAGACTGTGCCGCAAATATAATATGGCATACCGCAAAAACAAGATTGGAGCGGTAAAAGCTTAGTGTGTGATTGACAGTACTCTTTTGCGTGGAAGGCAGGGGAGTACTGTTATATATTAAAATATAAGAAGTATTCTTTGTTTATCAGGAAATTTCAGAAAAGGAAAAAATAAATAAAAAAGTTGTTGACAAGAGTTGCAATATCAAGTATAATCGTTAATGCGTCAAATCACGCACCAATTATATAATGATAAGAAGCGAGTAAAGATCAGGCTTCTTAGAATTCGGAGAAATACTCAAGAGGCCGAAGAGGCGCCCCTGCTAAGGGTGTAGGTCGTTCACGCGGCGCGAGGGTTCAAATCCCTCTTTCTCCGCTCTCATTTCGCAAGAAAAACCGCGAAATGAAGAAAAATAAAAAAAATTAAAAAAGTTCTTGACAAACAAAAGTGGATATGATATCCTATATAAGCTGTCGACGAGAAACACAAACAGACAGTAAGAGAACTTCAAAGAACCTTGATAATTGAACAGTATAACCAACCCTGAAAAATTTCTTTTAAAAGATTTTATTTCAGAACGAAAACCAA
>CAJTTU010000079.1:0-2228 GCA_910579325.1 uncultured Lachnospiraceae bacterium
CTGAAATGCCTGTTTGAACTGTATAAGAGCAGGCTCTCCAATCGTTTTATCTATGACGGCGCTCAGAAGCTGTCCATGAAAATTTATGAGCTGCTGATCAAAGAGGATCTGCGGGAGCATAACGAGAAAAGCGCCATGCAGATGCTGACCATGATCCGCAGCGATACCACAAGCTGTATTCAGATCATTGTGGAATATATCGGGATATGGGTCAACGGCATTACGATGGCGGGATATGCCCTGGTTTTAATCTATGTATCGGGATGGGCCGGCATCGCAGGCAGCGGGGGATTGCTGATTGCGATGGCAGGGATGTTTGTTCAGGGCCGCGCGCGGATCAAAGCCTACGGTGAAAAATGCAGAGCTTATGAGATCAGGGCAAATTCGCAGATTACCATCGCTTACGGAACCTTTAAGGAGATGAAGATCGACGACCGTTCGGCTTTTGTACTTCAAAAATATCAGGATGCCAGCAGCGGATATGCCCGGGTACAGGGGGAATTCAAATATAAGATCAGCAGCATCGGCGTGCTTTTGCAGAATTCTATTATGGCAGCCATGTTTGCCGTGCTTGCGGTTATCCTGATGGCCGGTTCCAATCTGGCAGCGATTCTGGCTCCGATGGCAGTCTATATTACGGCGCTGGTCCGCATGCTGCCGATGGCCTATGCGGTTTTAAGCGGAATGAACCATGTGGAATTCGCGAAAAAACCTTATGCGACGCTGAAAGAGAACATTTTAAGATATACGGAGCTGAAAGAAGAAGAACAGAGAACCCGGGGGATCAGGCAGAAGAAACTGACCTTTCAGAAAGGGCTTTCTGTCAGAGATCTGACCTTTGGATATACGGAAGACAGGAAGATATTTCAGAATGCTTCCGTCGATCTGCCCGCCGGATGTTCCATTGCGATTATCGGCGCTTCCGGCGCGGGCAAAACCACGCTGGTGGATCTGATTCTGGGACTGTTGAAGCCTGAGAGCGGTCATATCTTCTATGACGATTATGATATTGTCACCCATGAAGATGCGGAAGGGATTTGCAGAGTCAGCATGGGAGAGCTTGTCAGCTATATCCCTCAGACGGTGTATCTGAACGGAGAAACCGTGCGGAATAACGTGGCCTTTTTTGAAGATGAGGATGAAATCGACGACGCGAGAGTAGAAGAATGCCTGAAATGCGCGCAGATATGGGAAGATGTCAGACAGATGCCGGATGGGGTCCATACATTAATCGGCGAGAACGGGACGGCGATTTCCGGCGGACAGAGGCAGAGGATCGCTCTGGCCAGAGCGCTGTATAAGGATTTTGAACTTCTGGTTATGGACGAGGCCACGGCCGCGCTGGATATGGAGACAGAAAAAGCGGTGATCGATTCCATCAGACAGATCAAAGCGGGAAAGACGCTGCTGATGGTAACCCACCATATGAGTCTGGCAAACGAATGTGATTTCATGTACAAAATAGAAGATAAGAAGATCGTGCGGGTAAAATAACGAGTTGCAAAACTGCATTAGGAGGAATCAATGATTCGCGAAGAAAAGGGATTTCATGAAGGGCTGGTCTCTGTGGTTACCCCTGTCTACAATGGGGAGTCTCATCTGCGTCATCTGCTGGATTCTGTTCTGGGGCAGACCTATCCCTGGATTGAGATGATTCTGGTAGACGACGGATCTGGAGACGGAACCGTCGCGGCGGCGGAGGGTTATCGGAAAAAATTCGCGGACAGAGGCTATGACTTTCATATTGTGAAAGCAAATCATAAAAATGCTTCCGCGGCAATCAACAGAGGGCTTCCTTTTGTGACGGGAGAATATCTGATCTGGCCGGACAGCGACGATGTTCTGGAACAGGAATCCATACAAAGGCGGGTGGAATTTCTTAAAGCCCATCCGGACTGTCAGTGCGTCAGATCGCTGTCTTATTATTTCGATGAGGAAACCGGAATGAGAAGTGACAAAGCGGACGAGCAAAGGGGAGATCTAGAGAAAGAAGAGCTGTTCTGGGATATTCTGGAATCCAAAACATTTGTCTGCTGTGGCTGTTATATGCTGAAATCAGCCTGTTTTTTTGAGATATATCCGGACCGCCGGATACCGGAATATGATGTGGGGCAGAATTTTCAGATGCTTCTGCCCTATATGCATCGTTACAGATGTCCTACGATCCGGGAGGAGCTGTACGGAGTTGCCATAAGAAACGGCAGTCATTCCAGAACCCCGCTGACGCA
>CAJTTU010000079.1:2238-16718 GCA_910579325.1 uncultured Lachnospiraceae bacterium
GAAAAGAAATACGGAGATTATGAAAATCTGATCGATGATATCTCGAAGATCTGCCAGATTACGGATCAGCCTTCCAAGGACCGCATCGCATGCTGGAAAGCGGCGCGCCGATATCGGATTTCATTGAAATACAGGCGTAAAAAAGAGGCCCTTGGCGCTCTGCGCAGTCTCCACAGATATGGGGGATTCAGCACCGGCGAGGCGCTGAAAGAACTGGTCTGGGCTTATTTTGTCAATGGCTGGGTAGAGGAACATCTGTATCCGATTTACCGGAAAATATTCTGCCGCTCTTCTTAAAGAGGCTTTTGGCCTATGCTCAGGAGAATCTGTTTCGCCCCAGATACCAGTAGCTGGCTCCGGAGATCAGCTCTGTCATAAGATACCACCGGAGCCGGAAGAAAAGGACCAGGACTTTTCTTGGCAGTATGCCGCTTGTGCGGTTGTATTTCATGGCCTGCCGGTAGATTTTGTTTTTCCGCATCTCGGAGCACCGGCGGCGTTTTTCCTTTCGGGTTTCCGGGTTGAGAGGACTGTATACGTCTCTGATCAGAACATAGGTCAGATTTTCCAGCGCATAAGAATAAAAATCCCGTTTCAGTTCGGAAAAACGATTGCAGCTGACCAGAACCGCTTTGATATTTTTCAGCAGATTTGCATGGTTTGTTAACAGATTCGGACGGAATCGCCGCGACGAGGAGTCCATGTGAAGCTCATAAAAATAAACAGGGCGTTCTATGTATGCGGCGCCGGCCGCATGCAGCTGGTATTCCAGATTGAACAGCAGATCCTCACCGATGAAAAGCTCAGGAGAAAACCGTATGGAATAGCGGTTCAGAACCGATCTTTTATAGGCCCGCGCGCAGGGAGTGCGAAAATCGGTATGTCCCTTTTCGGTCAGAGGCCGGGGAACGAGAATTCTTTCGATCAGCCGCGCCATGGCGTCGCCGGTATAGCGGACTGTTTCGGGCAGAGGACTGTCAGAAATAAGATCTTGTTCGGAACGGATAAAATCAAACATCAGAAAATCAAGATTCCGGAAATCTTCCTGTGCAATCAGGCTCAGAAAATCCCGGGAGATCCGGTCGTCGGAGTCGAGAAAAATAATCCAGTCTCCTGTGCTGGCTTCGATTCCTCTGTTTCGCGCGGCCGACACGCCCTGGTTTTTCTGGTTAATCAGTCGGATGCGGCTGTCTTTTGCGGCATATTGTCGGCATATGTCCGGGCTGCGATCAGTGGAACCGTCGTTGATTAACAGGATCTCGAACGCTTCATATGAAGAAACCAGCACGGAGTCGATGCAGCGATGCAGATATTGTTCCGTATTGTAAACAGGTATGATGACTGAAATCATAAACGCAGACTCCTTTGATTATGGAATTCATATACAATATAGTATATCCTCAGAGGAAATGCAACTCTTTTCAGAACTGTGCGGCCGGAGGGCTGAGACAGTCCCGGACAGTAATGGAAAGAGTACTGATAAAGTGAGATGGAGGCAGAGAAGATGTTCACATTTGTGGTGACGTGCTATAATCAGGCGAAGGTAGTTCCTTTTGCTCTGGAAAGCATCAAATATCAGATCAGAAGGTTTGGAAAAGGACAGCAGTTTCAGCTGGTTATAACGGACGACGGCTCGGAAGATCACAGCTGTGAAGTCATAGAGGAATGGCTGGAAAAAGCCCGGGGGTTGTTTGTCCGGGCGGACAGGCTTTTCCGAAAAAAGAATGCGGGCATCTGTCAGAACTACGTGGATGCGCTCAAAACGGTCGAGGGAGACTGTTTTATCGTGCTGAACGGCGACGATCTGCTTGCGCCCTATAACCTGTTTGAAATCACGGCAAAACTGGAGGAGTACGATATCATATGTACTGCTTTTCTGAAATTTACCGGCTCCGGAAGGATGATCCGGTCCCATCGGACTTATCTGGAAGTAGTGCTGCAGGAATTTATCAGGGGCGGGACGCTGCGCCGTGCGATCAGACTGGGCTGCCCGATTATGGGGACAGCGGTATACAGGAAGTCTCTGCTGTCCGATGAGGTGTTTGATTTTATCCTGCGTTTCCGGACAGTGAATGACAGAGCCTGCTTTCAGAAAATCCTGGATCTGAATCCGTCTGTCAGAACCTGTTATGTCAACCGCCCCTTTATCCTGTACCGGATATCGACAGATTCTGTGTCGAATTTCAGCAGTCCGGGAAGACGGCTGCACTGCAGGGAGATCGCGCAGTTATGCAGAGCCGAAAGAGAGGCGGAAAAGTCGGCATTTTTTCGGGCTGTCCTGTATCTGCAGGAGCAATCGACGAAGGTAAGGGCAAGTTCCAGCTATCTGATTAGGCTTCTGCGGTTCTGTTCTCCTTATTTCGCGATTATGCTCCGGATCTGTATCCTGCATTATGGAAAGATCAGAAAGATGGAACGGCAGCTGGTGGACCGGCACTGGAAATGCTGTCGGAACCATTACAGGAAAATCATGAAAGTAATTGATTGTGACAGAACGGCGCATGAAAAAACAGCTGTAAAACTGTAAGTCAGGAGAGGACAGTTGCAATGAAGAGATTAATGAAGAAGTATGTGAATTTAAAAATGGCTGCGTCAGTTGGATTGCTGGTTTTTTTCCTGTTGCTTTCCGGCTGCGGAAGGAAAGCCATGATGAAAAGAGACGCGGATAAGGAATTGCGGGGCGTCTGGGTGACTACCGCATGGGGACTGGATTATCCTGCCAGGCCCTCAGCTTCGGCGGAAGAACTGCGCAGGCAGGCGGATGAAATTCTGGACGGGGCGGATACATATGGTTTTAACGCCGTTTTTCTGCAGGTGCGTCCATGCGCCGACGCATTTTATAAGTCAGAGATTTATCCCTGGAGTAAGTATCTGACCGGACAGTACGGGCAGGCGCCTGATTCTGATTTTGATCCGCTGGATTACTGGGTGACTGAGGCGCATAAGCGGGGTCTGGAGCTTCATGCGTGGATCAATCCCTATCAGGTGACCAGATCGGAAGGCGAACTGGAAAAACTGGATAAAAGCTCGCCGGCCGTCCTGCATCCGGAATGGCTGATGGAGTACGGCGGCAAATATTATTTTGATCCGGCGCTGCCGGAGGTGCGTCAGATGGTGATCGACGGCGCGGTAGAACTGGTTGAAAATTATGAGATCGACGGAATTCATATGGACGACTATTTTTATCCGGGCTCTGATGTAAATGACGTAGCCTCATATGTGGCTTACGGAGCGGATTTTCCGGATATCGGAGACTGGCGCCGCGAGAATACAAACCTGCTGGTGCAGGGAATGGACGAGGCTGTGCACGAGGCCGATCCGGAGATCGAGTTTGGCATCAGTCCGACGGCGATATGGGCAAATAAGACCATGCATCCGGAGGGGAGTGAAAATACCACGGGTTTTTCCTCTTATTTCAATATATTCGCGGACAGTAAAAAATGGGTGGAATCGGGATGGGTGGATTATATCGCTCCGCAGCTGTACTTTCCGGCGGGAGATGCCGAGCATGATTTTACGAGCCTGCTGTCCTGGTGGTCAGAGCTTGCGGCAGATACGGACGGAGACGTGGAGCTGTATATAGGACTGGCGGACAGCAAAACCGCCGATGCGGAAGCAGACAGTCCCTGGTATGAGGGAAAAGAAATCGCTGAACAGATGAAGTCCTGTAAGGAGAACGAATATGTGAAGGGGACGATTCATTTTCGATACAGTTTTGTAAGGGATGTTCCGGCTTTGCAGCAGATCCTGCAGGAAGCCTGGCAATGAGACCGATGCAGGGCAGTGTTTCGATGATGCCGGACGGCTTTTGACAATTGTCATATTAGTTGGTCGAACCGCATATGATATAATTGGGGGCACAGGTTTTGCGGCCAGCCGGCCAGCCTGTGCCCGAACTGTAATAAAATAAGTGTGATATTGACATTTTAATAGAAAATTCGTTTGTTTTCCCAACAGATGTATAGTATAATTGTGACAGGCACAGGACTTTTCAGAGTGCGGCAAATGATATGCTATACAAAAGGTGGTGAAATCGTGGTAATCCGTCAGTTGTTTGAGGAGCAGGAAGAAAAACTCTTAAGTCCTTACGCGTCATTCAGCAGGAATGCCGTCAGGGACCGGGAGGAGGACAAGTGTGACGTGCGCACCGATTACCAGCGGGACAGGGACAGGATTGTCCACAGCAAGTCCTTTCGCCGTCTGAAAGATAAAACCCAGGTGTTTCTGGCGGCTGAGGGAGATCATTACAGGAACCGGCTGACCCATACGCTGGAGGTGGCCCAGTTATCCAGGACGATAGCCAAGGCACTGCGGTTGAATGAGGAGCTGACGGAGGCCATCGGCTACGGTCACGATCTGGGACATACTCCCTTCGGACATTCCGGTGAGGATGCGCTGGATAAAGCCTTACAGGAAACCAGCAGCGGCTTACGCTTTTTTCACAATGAACAGAGTTTGAGAGTGGTGGAAAAGCTGGAGAAGGGCGGACAGGGACTGAATCTGACCAGAGCGGTGCGGGACGGCATTAAAAATCACGGAACCAGCGGGAATCCTTCCACGCTGGAGGGGAAGATTGTCCGGCTCTGTGACAAGATTGCCTATATTAATCATGATATCGACGACGCGATTCGGGCGAAGGTTCTGAAGGAAAAGGACCTGCCTGAAAAATATACGAATCTTTTGGGACATACCGTGCGGGAACGGCTGAATTTTCTGATTCACGATATTATTACCCACAGTCAGGGAACCGGGGAGATCCGTCAGTCTCCCGACGTGGGGGCGGCCATGCTGGGATTGCGCAGCTTTATGTTTGAACAGGTATACAGAAGCGTCTGGGTAAAAGCGGAGGAGACGAAAGCCAAGCAGATGCTGAAAAATCTGTTTTTTTTCTATATGGACAACTGGGACCTGCTCCCCGGAGAGTATGCCTGCAAAATCAGCGATCAGACAGAGAAAAAAGAGCTGGTGGTGTGCGATTACATTGCCGGCATGACAGATCATTTCGCCATATCTAAATTTGAAGAATTATTTGTTCCCAGAGCATGGACCGTGTATGATTCGCAGGATGCATAATTGTTTGCAATCTCCGATAGGGGAGTTGCGGAACTTGAAATAAAGGGAGAGAAATGTACTATCCTGATGAACTGGTGGAGGAGGTCAGGGCGGCCAATGACATTGTGGACGTGATATCCCAGTATGTGAAGCTGACCAAAAAGGGAAGCAGCTATTTTGGCCTCTGTCCTTTTCACAGCGAGAAAACGGGGTCTTTTTCCGTATCCCGTGAAAAACAGATGTATTATTGCTTCGGCTGCGGCGCCGGGGGAAATGTGATCACGTTTCTGATGGAGTATGAGAACGCTACCTTTCAGGAGGCGTTAAAGACTCTGGCCAACAGGGTGGGAATCCGTCTGCCGGAGCGGGCGGCCACAAAGGAGGAACGGGAGGCGGCGGATTTGAAGTCCGCCCTTTTGGAGGTCAATAAGGAGGCGGCCCGGTATTTTTATTATCAGCTAAAAACAAAGCAGGGCGAGCGGGCGCTGGGATATCTGAAAGACCGGCGGCTCAGTGACGAGACAATCACTAGATTCGGCCTGGGGTATGCCAATATATACAGCGACGATCTGTACCGGTATCTGAAACAAAAGGGCTATTCCGACAGCCTTTTGTCCCAGTCTGGCCTGGTGCGCATGGATGAGCGGGGCGGGCATGATAAGTTCTGGAACCGGGTCATGTTTCCGATTATGGACGTGAACAGCCGGGTGATCGGCTTTGGCGGCCGGGTCATGGGAGACGGGACGCCCAAGTATCTCAATTCGCCAGAGACGAAAATTTTTGATAAAAGCCGGAATCTGTATGGTCTGAACGCAGCCAGAAGCGCAAGAAAGCCCTATCTTCTGATCTGCGAGGGCTATATGGATGTAATTTCCATGCACCAGGCAGGCTTTACCAATGCCGTTGCTTCTCTGGGTACGGCCTTTACGATTCAGCACGGTATTCTGATTAAACGGTATGTGAATCAAGTGATTCTTACCTATGACAGCGACGAGGCAGGCACAAAGGCGGCGCTCAGAGCAATCCCGATTCTGAAAGAGGCGGGGGTGTCGGTGAAGGTGCTGAATATGAAGCCCTATAAAGATCCGGACGAGTTTATCAAGGCCGAGGGGGCGGAAAGCTTTCAGCGGCGGATCGACGAGGCGGAGAACAGTTTCCTGTTTGAGATCGGGGTGCTGCGCAGAGGCTATGATTTTAAGGACCCGGAGCAGAAAACGGCGTTTCAGAATGAGGCGGCCCGAAAGCTGCTGGAATTCCGGGAGGAGATGGAACGGAACAATTATATCGAGGCTGTGGCGGCCCGGTATGGTATGGGTTACGAGCAGCTGAAGAAATTAGTGATTGATCAGGCAGGGCGCTACCGGCCGCCGGAGCCGAAGCGGCAGGAGGAGCCGGCCGGAGCCGGAAAGTTAAGGGAGAAGGACGACGGCAGCAAGCGGGCGCAGCGGCTTTTGCTGACCTGGCTGTCTGGGGAGCCGGAATTGTTTCCGAAGATTCACCCATATGTTTCGGAAGAGGATTTTACGGATGCATTGTACCAGGAAGTGGCGCTGATGGTATTTCAGCAGTTAGAGAAGGGGGAGATCAATCCAGGGGGAATCCTGAACCATTTTATTAATGACGAGGAACAGTATAAGTCAGTTGCGGCAATTTTTCACACAACTTTGGAAGATGTGTCCACCAGGGAGGAGCGGGAGAAAGCGATCAGCGACATTGTGCGCAGAATAAAAGCCGACAGTCTGGAACGGGCGGGAAGGAGCATAAACGACCTGAACGCACTCCAACGGCTGTTAAAACAACAGGCGGCCCTTAAAGATCTGCATATTTCTCTGGAATAAGGATAAACTCAAGTTATAGAGTGAAAATGATGTCATATGGCCACAATTACGGGTAAGGGCCGTATGGTGCTCCTTTTGAAAGGACACATCCGTATAAGCTGGAGGACTTTGCCCGGAGGAGGTCGGCCATTTATGAGTCAGAAAGCCAGAGAATGGAGCCAGAGCCTGAAAAAGCTTCTGGACAGTGCAAAAGAGAAGAATAATGTACTGGACTATGGAGAAATGATTGATTTCTTCGAGCGAGAGGAACTGGATGCCGAGGCATTCGAGAAAATATTAGAATGTCTGGAGGAGCATAAAGTGCAGCTTGTAAATGGTGAAGACACATTGAAAACGGAAATGGAACTGGAAATGGAGCTGGCAGGAAGTCCGGAGGACACAGGGCTGGAGGCGGAGCGTTCGAAGATGGACGACCCGGTGAAGATGTATCTGAAGGAGATCGGCAAGGTTCAGCTTTTAAGTTATGACGAGGAGATCAGGCTGGCGAAGCGGATCGAGGCCGGGGACGAGCTGGCGAAAAAAGAGCTGGCGGAGAGCAACCTGCGTCTGGTGGTCAGCATCGCCAAGCACTATATGGGCAGAGGGATGCAGCTTCTTGATCTGATTCAGGAGGGTAATCTGGGGCTGATGAAGGCGGTGGACAAGTTTGACTACCGCAAGGGCTATAAATTCAGCACCTATGCCACCTGGTGGATCAAGCAGTCCATCACCCGGGCCATCGCCGACCAGGCCAGGACGATCCGCATACCGGTTCATATGGTGGAGACGATCAATAAGCTGATCCGTACCTCCCGGCAGATGGTGCAGGAGATCGGCAGGGAGCCCACTACGGAGGAATTGGCGAGGAGGCTTGAGATGCCGGAGGAACGGGTGAAGGAGATTATGAAAATTTCTCAGGAGCCTGTTTCTTTAGAGACGCCTGTGGGCGAGGAGGAGGACAGCCATCTGGCAGATTTCATCCAGGACAGCCAGGTGCAGGTGCCGGTGGAAGCCGCCACTTATCAGCTTTTAAGGGAGCAGCTGTCAGAGGTGCTGGATACTTTAAGCAGCAGGGAGCAGCGGGTGCTCTGCCTGCGGTTCGGGCTGTATGACGGAAAGGCCAGGACGCTGGAAGAGGTGGGCCGGGATTTTAACGTGACCAGGGAACGAATCCGGCAGATCGAGGCCAAGGCGTTAAGGAAGCTGCGGCATCCGAGCAGGAGTAAGAAGTTGAAGGATTTTCTTGAGTAGGGAAAAGACGGCGGAGATAAAGTGACAGAAAGATAAATTGTGGAGGATCAATCGACTGAAATTAAAGCGATGGGTAAAAAAGTAGAATTGTCAAAACGCTTGAAGCTGGTAGCTTCCTTTGTGGAACCGGGCGCCGTGGTGGCGGATGTGGGGACGGATCACGGATACGTCCCCATCTGGCTGGTGCAGGAGGGGGTGGCAGCAGGCGGGATTGCCATGGATGTGAACCATGGGCCTTTGGAACGGGCAAAGGTCCATATCGCGGCCTGCGGCCTGACGGACCGGATTCAGGTTCGGCTGGGGGACGGTTTGTCGGCTTTGTCCGATGAAGAAGCGGATACGGTGATTATCGCAGGCATGGGCGGCCCGCTGATTGTGCGGATATTAACAGAAGGGCTGGAAACAGCCCGGAGGATAAAACGGCTGGTTCTGTCGCCCCAGTCGGAGATTCCGTCCGTACGGGAGTTTTTGGAACGGCAGGGGTTTGTCACCGAAGACGAGGCTATGACGGAAGAGGACGGGAAATATTATACGGTGATCTGCGCCCGGTTTGAGGGCAGGTACATAGAAGACGGGACATTTTGTATCAATGAGAGAAAACGCCTGGAATGGAAATACGGGAAATGCCTGTTGGAGCGGGAAGACCCTGTATTAAGAGCATTTTTGGAAAAAGAAAGGCAGAAATACCGGAAGGTATTGGACAAGCTTGGTAGTGCCGATGATGAAAACGGTGCCGGGAGTTTGGGACGGCAGGCGAGGAAAAAGGAAGTGGAAGAGGAGTTGGATTTGATTGAAATGGCTTTTAAATTTGTTTTGGTAAAAAGGGGAAGTTTATGAAAGTACAGGAAGTAATCGAAATTTTGGAGCGCCTTGCTCCCAAAACGCTGGCCATGAGCTGGGACAATGTAGGGCTTCTGGCAGGCCGAAGGGACAGGGAAGTCACGGGTGTTTATGTGGGTTTGGACGCTACGGAAACGGTAATCCAGGGCGCCATTGACAGCGGCTGCAATATGCTGCTGACCCATCATCCGCTGCTGTTCAGCCCGGTAAAAAAGGTGAATGACGAGGACTTTGTGGGTAATCGGATTTTGACGATGATCGAGCGCGGGATCAGCTATTATGCCATGCACACCAGCTACGACAGCGCGCCGGGCTGTATGGCGGACCGGGCGGCAGAGCTTCTGGGGATCAGGGACGGGATGCCTTTGGAGCCTGTCAATGAGGATGGGGAACCGCCCTGCGGGATCGGCAAGGTGGGGCAGCTTATGGAGCCGGTGACATTGGAGCAGCTGTGCGCCAGGGTGAAGGAGCAGTTCAGGCTTCCGGCGGTGCAGGTATTTCCGGCGGTAGAAAAAGGAATCAGTCGCATCGCTGTCTCGCCGGGTTCCGGGAAATCCATGATCTCACTGGCCATCGGGGCGGGAGCCCAGGTGCTGATCACCGGGGACATCGGCCATCATGAAGGAATCGACGCATCTGCCTGCGGTTTGACGGTGATCGATGCCGGGCATTATGGGTTAGAACATATTTTTATCCCCCATATGGCAGGGTTTCTGCGGGAACAGCTGGGGACGGGGGTTCCTGTGATAGAAGCGGAATTTCACATCCCGTTTCGGTTCCTGTAATATAAGGATGCATGAAAGAAAAAAACAGCAAATGTCCGGCAAAACGTGTCTCAGATACGTATTGTCGGATTTTTTTGTTCAATGTTCTTGTTTTTATAAATATTTTAAAGTATAATGAGGATGAATATATTTTATCCAATACACTTTTAGAGCCCCTTGAAATCAGATGCCAAAGCATTTCAGGGGTACATTCTAAAAATCAGGAGGAATATTATGCCATTTATTACAGTAGGGGAAGAACGAAAAGAATACGAAGCCGGAACGCCTTTCTTACAGGTGGCGGCGGATTTTCAGGATCGGTATGACAATGACATTCTGCTGGTAAAAGAGAACGGAAAACTGATGGAGCTGTTCAAGACGGTACATAAGGACGCCAGGCTGGAGTTCGTCACGGCGGCGGAGACCACGGGGCAGCAGGTTTATGAGCGGGGGGCTATCCTGCTGTTTTTAAAAGCGGTTTACGGCGTGGCCGGACAGGAAAAAATCGAAAAGGTTATGGTGAATTTTTCCGTTACCAGAGGGTGTTATATCGAAATCAAAGGGGACATTACTCTGGATGAGGCATTTTTACAGGAAGTAAAGGCTTTTATGGAGAAAGTGGTGAAAGAGGATGTGCCTGTGGTAAAGCGCTCCGTGAATACGGACAGCGCGGTCAGGCTCTTTGAGCATTACGGAATGCCGGAAAAAGCCAAGCTGTTCCGCTACCGCAATTCTTCCCAGGTAAATATTTACCAGATGGGCGATTTTGACGATTATTTCTACGGATATATGGTGCCTTCAAGCGGCTATCTGAAATGGTTTGATTTAAGGCTGTACGGAGAGGGTCTGGTTTTATTGCTTCCGGATAAGAAAAATCCGAAAAAGGTGGCTGAATTTGTGCCTGCCCCCAAGGTGTTCGGCGCATTGCTGGAGGCTGCCCGGTGGAAAACCTGCCTGGACGTGGAGACGGTGGGCGAACTGAACGATATGATCGTGCAGGGCAGGACCAATGAACTGATTCTGGTTCAGGAGGCGTTACAGGAGCGGAAGCTGGCGGAGATTTCCACGATCATCAAGTCCCGGGAGGACTGTAAGTTTGTGATGCTGGCCGGGCCGTCCTCATCGGGAAAGACCACCACCTCCCACCGGCTTTCGGTGCAGCTGAAAGCCCACGGACTGAAACCTCATCCGATTGCGGTGGACAATTATTTCGTAGACCGGGAGCAGACGCCCCGGGATGAGAATGGCGATTATGACTTTGAAAATCTGCACAGCATTGACTTAGAAGCTTTTAACCGGGATATGACGGCGCTGCTTGCCGGAGAACGGGTGGAGATTCCCGCCTTTAATTTCAGGGAAGGAAAGCGGGAATATAAAGGCGACTTTTTACAGCTGGGGCCGGAGGATATTCTGGTGATCGAGGGCATCCATGCCCTTAACGACGCCATGTCCTATGCGCTGCCCAAGGACAGCAAATTTAAAATTTATGTCAGCGCCCTGAACCAGCTGAATATCGACGAGCACAACCGGATTCCCACCACAGACGGCCGCCTGATCCGGCGGATGGTGCGGGATGCCCGTACCAGAGGCAGCAACGCCCAGGATACCATTGCCCGTTGGCCATCGGTACGGAGAGGGGAGGACAGCAATATCTTCCCTTATCAGGAGGATGCGGACGTGGTGTTTAATTCTGCGCTGATCTATGAGCTGGCGGTGCTGAAGCCCTATGTGGAGCCGCTCTTATTCAGCGTGCCGAAGGATGCGCCGGAATATATCGAGGCGAAACGGCTTTTGAAGTTTTTGCAGTATTTCCTGGCGATCGGGACGGATATGATTCCGAATACTTCGCTGCTTCGGGAGTTTATCGGGGGGAGCTGCTTTAATGTGTAGGAAGGGAAACGAGGGATTGATTTTCGGATAGTTTTTATGGCATTATAGAATGAAAGCGTTTGCTTATAATAGCGGCTTGGTAAAAAACCGGCATGTAGTACATGTCGGTTTTTTTAAGAGTATTTTGATTATAGAAAAAATGGACGATTTCTTTAGATTATTATGGGTAAAAACATGAAGATGAAAACAGTAAAAGTCGCTGCTGCGGTGATCTGCGACTCCATAGCGGAAAAGACAAAAATTTATTCCACCGCAAGAGGCTACGGCGAATGGAAGGGTTTCTGGGAATTTCCAGGCGGTAAAATCGAGGAGGGTGAGACGCCTCGTCAGGCATTAAAACGGGAGATAAAGGAAGAACTGTGCGTTGATATTTTCGTGGGCGATTTAATCGATACGGTTGAATATGATTATCCGGAATTTCATTTATCTATGGACTGTTTCTGGTGCGAGATCACGGGCGGGGAAATTGTGCTGAAAGAGGCGGAGGACGCAAAGTGGCTTGTGAAGTCCCGGCTGTGGGATGTGGAATGGCTCCCGGCGGATGCTGCGCTGATCGGGCTGGTGGAAGCGCAGATGGGGAATTAGTGTGGCTGTCACGATGTTTGTGTTTGTGAAGCGGCTCATACTGAAAAATATCCGGCGGGGTTTTACCGGATATGGATCAGACAGCATTCTGACGGGATTCAGGTTAAAATTTTTAAGAATACGAAAAAGAGAGTCTGCCCCGGAGCATTGGTTCCGAAGGACTCTCTTTTTTGTATGAGCAAGACGATAAGCCGGGTTCTGTCGTGAATGGTCATCTGTCTAGGCCTGCCGTTGCCGGCAGGCTCCAGCGGCTTACCCGAAAGCAGACGGGCCGCCTTATGCTTTCTGTTAGCCTTGCTTCGGATGGGGTTTACATGTGCCCCGGCCGTTACCGGCCGGGCGGTAGTCTCTTACACTGCCCTTCCAACCTTACCGTTAATTTAGTACCGCTGCTGTCCTTCCAGTACACTTGGTTCTGGCTCGATTTGCGGCCGTATGCTACGTCCACAAATCAAGCCGTGCACTGTCCGGGCAGCAGCTGATTAAATAAACGGCGGTACATTTCTGTTGCACTGGCCTTGGAGTCGCCTCCACCGGACGTTATCCGGCATCCTGCCCTGTGAAGCCCGGACTTTCCTCACGGGATATTTCTGTTACAGGATACATGTTCCTGCAACGAAAAAATCCCCTGCGACCATTTGTCTTACTCACGATAGTAGTCTAACATGAATTTGCGGATGTGTAAAGACTTCGTTTTACGGGTGAAATGGGGTCTTCCCAAATTCGGTCAATCCATTTACAATGGAATTGACCGATCGGTTAACGGAGGGAATGCGATGAATGAACGATTTTTTTCCCTGCCGCCGGAGAAGCAGCAGGCGATTATTAATGCGGGGTACAAGGTGTTTTCCCGGAATTCCTATAAGAACAGCCCGATGAGCGAAATTGCCGGTGCGGCGGGAATCAGCAAATCGCTGTTGTTTCACTACTTTCACAATAAGAAGGAGCTGTACCTGTTTCTCTGGGATAAATGTGCGCAGATGACCATCGAATACATGACCAGATATGACTGCTATGGCCAGATGGGGCTGTTTGAGAGCATGGAGCGGGGGATGCGGGCAAAGATGGAGATTATCCGGCTGTATCCGGATATGGCCGGTTTTACCATCAAAGCTTTTTATGAGAAGGATGCTGAGATCAGCGCTGCCGTTCAGGAGAGCTACCATAAATATTTTAATCTGAAGGCGGATCAGGCGCGGCTGAATTTCGACCCGGAGCAGTTCGTCCCCGGTCTGGATATTCCGATGATGTACCGGGAGATGTACTGGGCGTCTGAGGGGTATCTCTGGGAGATGGTACAGCGGGGGGATGTGGATGTCGGGCAGATGGAGAAAGATTTTACGAAGCTGATTGCGTTCTGGAAGAGTATTTATCTGCATAAGGAGTGGTAAGGGTATGGAAGCGATTAAAACGATGAATCTGACGAAATATTATGGGAAATCCAGAGGCGTGGTAAAGCTGAATCTGTCTGTGGAAGAAGGAGAGGTTTTCGGCTTTATCGGGCCGAACGGCGCGGGAAAATCCACAACGATCCGTATGCTTTTGGGGCTTATTTCACCAACATCGGGCAGAGGGCGGATTTTTGGGAAACATATCGGGCGGGAGAAAAAAGAGATTCTGCGGAATATCGGCTATCTTCCTTCCGAAGCCTTGTTTTACCCCGGAATGCGGGTCAGGGATGTGCTGAAGCTGTCGGCCGATCTGAGACAGATGGATTGCAAAGATGTAGCAAAAAGGCTTTGCGACCGCCTGCAGCTTGACCCCTCCCGGAAGGTGGATGAGCTGTCTTTCGGTAATCGGAAGAAGGTGGGGATTGTATGCGCCCTGCAAAGCTGTCCGAAGCTGCTGATTCTTGATGAGCCGACCGGAGGGCTTGACCCGTTGATGCAGAGGGCGTTTTTTGAGATTGTCAGGGAGAGGAACCGGGACGGGGCGACGGTATTTTTGTCCAGCCATGTGTTATCCGAGATTCAGCATAACTGCACCCGGGCGGCGATTATCCGGGAGGGAAAAATCATTGCCTGTGATAGTGTGGATGCGCTGGCAAAAAACAATGCCAGGCGTGTGACCGTGTATGGCAGCGTGGATTTGAGCGGTCTTGACGGCGTCCGGGATGTCCGGGACAGGGCAGAGGGGGGCGGGGCGGTAAGCTTCCTTTACAGCGGGGACATGAATCTCCTTTTAAAGGCTTTGGCTAGAGGGAGGATTTCCGACATTTCCATATCAGAGCCGGATTTGGAAGAGGTATTTATGCATTACTATGAGGAGGACAGAAAATGAC
>CAJTTU010000080.1 GCA_910579325.1 uncultured Lachnospiraceae bacterium
TTAGCGGAAAAATATTTTGTAAAATTTTTGAAAAACAGGTTGTAAAATAATTCCATATATGTTATGATACGGATATATCGGACTTACGGAAACTTTAACAGATATTTGACATTTCAGAATCAGATGATTTTTGTCATCGTATTTCTTTGAACCGCATTTCGCGGCTGATTTCCGATTAGAACTGGTAACGGAGAAAAGTAAATAAAGATTTGAATGAGGAAAGACAGATGGAATATATGTTGTCTTATCACACAGATGCCGGAAGGGTGAAGAAGGTCAATCAGGATTCTCTTTTGCTCCAGTCGGGATGTTTGAACGGGGAGCGGATTGTGCTGGCTGTTCTGTGCGACGGGATGGGCGGCCTGGAAAAAGGGGAGGTGGCCAGCGCTTCCGTGGTTCGGCGGTTTGCCCGCTGGTTCCGGCAGGAGCTGCCGGCGCTGTTGAAAAAAGGACAGAAAAAAACAGAAGCCGGTGTACTGGCGGCCTGGACAGTCATTCTGGAACAGGAAGCAGAAGCCATCGCCGCTTATGGCCGGAGACACGGGATTGCCGTGGGGACGACGGCGACGGCCATGTTATTTTCGGGCGGCGTTTATTATATCGCCCATGTGGGGGACGGGCGTGTATATGAGTTTGGCGGCGGGAGCCGGCAGCTGACAAAGGATCAGACGCTTGCGGAGCGGGAAGTAGAGCAGGGACGGCTGACAAGGGAGGAAGCGGAGTCGGACAGCCGTCAGAGTGTGCTTCTGCAAAGCGTTGGCGCAGGCGGCAGGCCTGTTCCTGCTTTTATTCGGGGGACCGTCCGTAAAGGCGGGGTGTATCTGCTCTGCAGCGACGGATTCCGACACAGAATTTCGACGGAGGAGCTCCTGCAGGCGTTCTGCCCTTCTGCGCTGACGGCGGAGGATGAGATGAAAGCGGTCTGTGTCAGTCTGACGGAACTTGATAAAGCCAGAGGAGAGACCGATAATATTTCGGTGATTGCGGTAAAAGCAGTGTGAAGATGTGTGTCGGAGGGTCGAAATGTTAGAGATTGGTTCCGTTGTGGCCGGGAATTATAAAATATTGAGTGTGATTGGCAGGGGCGGCATGAGCGTGGTTTATCTGGCGATTAACGAGCGGGCGAACAGACCCTGGGCCATCAAGGAAGTGCGGAAGGGGCAGGGAGCGGATCTGGAGGCGGACAGGAAAGAGATTGAGATGTTAAGACGGCTTAAGCATCGGAATCTGCCTGCCATCGCCGATGTGATCGAATATGAGGAGTCTCTGCTGATCGTAATGGATTATATAGAGGGACGGTCGCTGGATGAGATTTTAAAGGAGCAGGGGCCGCAGCCCCAGGAGCAGGTAGTGAGATGGGCCAGGCAGATCTGTGACGTGCTGTTTTATCTTCATACCCGGGAGCCGGCCGTGATATACCGGGATATGAAACCGGCTAACGTGATGCTGAAGCCGGACGGGGAGGAGATTGCCCTGATCGATTTCGGCGCGGCAAAGGAATATAAGCCAGAAAAAATCAAAGACACTGTATCCCTGGGAACCCGCGGATATGCGGCGCCGGAGCAGTATGAAGAAGAAGGAAAAAGCGATGCCCGGACGGACATCTACTGTTTCGGCGTGATGCTGTTCCGGCTGTTGACCGGCGCGGATCCCCATGGCCTGCAGCCGGTCACAGCGATTAATCCGGCTCTTTCCCAGGGGCTTGAGGACATTATTCTCAGATGCACCCAGGTGAGAAAGGAGGACCGGTATCAGTCCTGCGGCGAGCTGCTCTATGATCTGGAGCATTATGACCGGATCGACAGAAAAAGCCGCAGGCAGCGCAGAAGGAAGCTGTTGCTGTTTTTTGCAACGGCAGGGCTTGGCGTTCTGTGCGGCATGACTGCGCTGGGTTGTCGGTTTGGAGAGCTGCATGTGAGAGCCAATACTTATGAAGCCTGTATTCTGGCGGCTGAAAGCTGCGCCGCGCCTTCAGAGTCTCTTGCAAATTATGAAAAAGCCATTTCCATTGCTCCGGCAAAGACGGAAGCATATCTGCTTTTGCTGGACCGGATTTTTCTGGCGGATGACAATCTGACGGTAAAAGAGGATGAGGAACTGCGCCGGATTTTAAATGATGCCGGTTCGGGAAACATTTCCCATGAACGGTCTCTGGCGGAGAATCAAAAAGGATATGAAACGCTGGCATATCGTCTGGGACTGGCCTATTTTTACTCCTATGAAAAAAACGGAAACAAAGGGATGGCTTTAAAATGGCTGCGCATTGCGTCCCAGTCCCGGACGTTAGAACCTCATATGATTCTGCGCGCCCGGAAGCTGGGGCAGATTGCGGAATATTACGGAAAGATTGGGATGGCGAATAAAGCGGGGGACGCGGCGGTCAGTTACCGTGATTATTGGAAGGATCTGACGGAACTGGCCAAAGGGGATATCGCCGGGGAGGATAATATCACCACGGCTCTGATGGTATATAGAGAACTGGCATATCAGATTTACCGCGGCGCGTCTTTGTTTCGCGACGCAGGAGTAAAGCGGCAGGAAATGCTGGGTGAGCTGGATGCGGTCAGGCGGCGGTTTGAAACGGAGATTGTGATTCCGGAAGATGGAAATCAGGAGAGAAACCGGCTGCTTATGGAAGGATTATTGTCTGACCTGGAACGGGCAGTCAGACAGGTAGACGCGGCTTTTCTGGCGCGGGAGGAAGGGGACTGACATGATGATGATTATCATAGCGGCCTATGGCGGGGAGAAAACGCAGCTTTTGCACACAGCCTGGATCGCGGCTCTGATTTTTATGGCGTTATTTCTGGCAGCGGCAGCGGCAGAGTTTATTTTTCTGGATATTCCGGAGATCTTTGCGCTGGAATCCGGTATGGCGGTTAGAAAGCGGATGCGGCGGCGAAGCAGGGGCGCAGCTTCGGACCGCGTAAAACCGGAGACGTTTGTAATAGAGAGGGAGATTGTGATTGTTCATACGGATGAGCGGATAGACGGCGCATAGAGTCAGAGTGTTCGGAAAAAGGCAATGTCCGGGAAAGAAAGCTGCAAAACGGTAAACAGGAGGCGAAAAATTTGAAGAGAAAGCGGAGGATACATATATTCCTGAAAGAGAAAAGCAGAGGAAGAAAACGGAATCAGGAGAGAAAGTCATTTGTCCGGAAAACGGCGTTTCTGTTTCTGACGGCGCTGTTATTGCAGATGCTGATCTTCTTTACGCCGCTTGCGGCCAGGGCGGAGGATGGGAATGATACTGTCGATAAACTTCCGGAGATTCAGGTTCAATGGAATGGAACAGGACGGGACGATTACTGGTATCGGGACGGCGCCGACAAATTTGTATTTGATGTAACGGTAAATAACGTTGAGGATGGGGAACTGACCGCATCGATATACTGCAAAACGACGGAAGAAGCGACAGAGAATGTGTCAGATAAAAAAGAGCATGTTCCTGTGATGGACGGACAGGTCTCGTTTGGAAGCTGGGTCTATAACAGAGAGGGCGCTGTGAAATATGGGGATCAGAGACAGTTTTATGTCGTCATCGTGGAGGATCAGGCGGGAAATGTGGCGAAGTCGGAGGCTGTGGAGGTCAGAATCGACGAGACGGGTCCTGCGCTTGCGATATATGACGGGTATCCGGCGGTTTACTATCAGTTTGCAAATGCGGTCCATGAAAAAATTAACGACAAAGACCGGGTGCAGGCATATCAGATTGGAGATTATCTTTTTCAGGAGACGCTGCTCAGTCGAACTGCAGTTATCGTAACGGTAAATGTCGGAGACCGGGCGATGACGAAGGATCATTTGTCCGGTTCCGGAATCAGAGAAGTGATACTAAAGGTAAACGGACAGAGATTTGAGCCGGCAGAGAAGCCGGATCAAAAAGACGGAGAGGGAATCTATCGCTTTCAGTTACCTTTTTGCCCGGGGGAAGAGAGGGCGTATCGTCAGGAAGCGCTGGAACTGACGGATTGGGCCGGGAATCGTACTGTCTGCCAGTTTGGTGAAAAACTGGCTCCGAAAATGATTGTGGTGGACGGTAAAATACCGGATGTGGATTTTCTGGACAAGGTTTATGCGGCGGAAAATCAGGAAGGTCTGCCGGAATGGTATTCGGTTTCAGCGCAGGGGCAGGAGCTGAGTATCACCGCGCAGGCCAGAGACCGGTATGGGATTTATTCTATGGAATGGTATATGACGGATGATGATGGAAATGTGACGCTGGGGCCTCTGACGGCAGAACAGCCCGGAAAGATGGCATCAGTGCCGGAACAGGTTTCGGGCGCGTCTGACCAGACGGTTTTCACAGGAACCGCTCTGTTTCGGTCTCCTCAGACGCAGTTGTATGCTGTCAGAGCCATCGATTGGGCCGGAAATGCCACCGGATTAATCAGAAACCGGGATATTTCGGAAAATAAGGGAAGCCAGGTGAATATTGATAACCAGCCTGCCGTGATTACGGAGACCGGCGGCGGACCGGACGTGACTTATTGCTTTTCCAATGTAAAATACCGGGAGAAGGCTGCGGTTCAGGATCATGCGCTGACGGATCAGGATCATCTGGCAGATGGGAAACTGGTCAGCGGTACGGATGTCAGGGTAGCAGTTACAGTAGAGGATCTGCCGGAAGTTTCGGACGCAAGGGCTTCCGGCGTGAAAAAAGCGGTGTTGATTACAGGCCGGGGCGAGTTCGCGTTTTCTCTTCCCCGCGGTACGGGAGGAGTCTGCCGTCTGTCCCTGACCGGGGCGGAGGGAGAGGAAACGGTATATGAATGTGAAGCCATCCGCATTACGGACAATGCCGGGAATGTGACGGTCTGTCCATACACGGAAGCAGGACTGGGCAGTCTGACGATTGTGGTGGATAAAAAGAGACCGACATGTCCAAAGGAAGGGGTATTCCGTACAACCTCAGGCGAGAATCATGTCAGGACGGTGGAAGGCGGCGGACTTACCGGCTGGTATTCTGCCGCTGGCGGGACAGGAAAAACCATATGCGCCACGGCGGAGGATGGCTGTGGTATTTCCTCAATCAGATGGTATGCGCTAAGAGAGAAGGCAGAAGATCAGGATCAGTTGGAGGGCAGTCTGCTGATCAGTGAGACGGAGAATCCGGACGAGGGGGTCAGGTCATTTGCCCGCAACGAGACGTTTTCTCAGGATCAGGATCAGCTGTATGGGGTGGAGGTTACGGACTGGGCGGGAAACCGGGCGCTGTTTCAGGTAGACGAATCGGGCAGTCATGGAAGCAGGGTCCGCATCGATAATGGAGCGCCTCAGGAAGCAGTGCTGGTTCAGTGGGAAGCTGGCGAACTGACGGCGCATCGTTATCAGATGCCTGGAACAGGTGTGGTTTACGGCAGAGACCATACAGCTCTGAAACTGTATGTCCGGGATGAACTGCGGCAAGGGCTGCGTCTGGCGAAAAATGACAGGATTGCCTCAGGGATTCAGAAGATATCGGTTACGGTCAATCATGACGGAAAAAAGGAGACGCTGGTAAAGAGCGGCGGTTCTGAGACGCAGAGGATAGAGATCGGAGAAAAGGAATATCGGGAATTTGTCTTTGACCTTGACTGGAATATCCCGGAGCGGACAGAGACAGAAAAATATATCGAATCTGTTCGAATCTACGATCAGGCCGGCAATGTGGCTCCTGCTTCCGCAAAACCCTTGGGCGACAACGTCCGTTATGTTTTGGATAACCGGCCGCCGGAGTTAAAAGTGGATTATCATACGGGCAGCTATGTGGAGCATGAGGGATATCCGGATACATATTTTTACAGAGCTGCAGGGGGAGTGGACATATCCGTTCGGGAGCGGTATTTTTTCCCGGAAGACGAACGACGGATGCAGATCGATTGTCAGGCTGAGGGAGCGTCGGAGAAATTAGAACACAGTTCCTGGGAATGGGACAATGAGAGGCACGGAAGTGTTTTTTCCATGCCTCAGGACGGAATATATCGTTTTTCCATGGAGTATGCGGACCGTTCCGGCAATCTGATGGAAGGAGAGGAGGTATCGGAAGGCAGGTTTATCAGCAAATATCTGGTATTAGACACGAAAAAACCAGTGATCGAGGTGGCTTTTCTGTATAAGGGCGCCGATATCACAGGGGAGATTTCGGAGAAAAGATATTATGCGGGTCCGGTGACGGCTGAGGTGAAGATTACCGAGAGGAATTTTGATCCTGCGCTGACGGAACTGAAAGCCCGGGGTTACGACAGTGAAGAACATAGGGTGATAAATGTGGGCTGGGATGGTCCCTGGCGCGACGAAGGAGAAGGGGTTCACCGGAATACGGTTACCTTTGACGCTCAGGGGACCTGGCAGTTTGCCTGCGCTGTAAAAGATATTGTGGGATGGGAGGCGGAAGCGTCCGCCGACGCAGAATTTGTGATCGATACCGTTTCTCCGTCGGTCAGGATCAGCTTTGACCGAAATGATCCGGAGCATGAGACATTTTACCGGGAGGCGCGGACGGCTCTGATCAGAGTGACAGATCGTTCCTTTTATCCGGAGGGCGCGAAAGTTTTTCTTACGGCTTCCGGGCAGAGGCCGGCGGAAGGGGAATGGCGGCACTGTCCGGGCGGCGGCTGTCCGGGCGGAGAGAACGGCCATGTGGATGGCTGTGTCTATGAGATGCGGATAACGTTTGCAGAGGACGGAGATTATTCGCTGGCTTTTCAGTGCGTCGATCGGGCCGGGAACAGATCGGCGCGGACGGAGGCTGCCCCTTTTACCGTCGACCGTACGCCTCCGAAGGTGACGGTAATCTATGATAATATGAATGCGGCCCACGGCCTGTATTATAACCGGCGGCGGCAGGCGGTAATCACGGTGGAGGAGCGCAATTTTCAGCCGGAGGATGCGGTGATTATCATTACCGCCGATCAGGACGGGAAGGAGATTGCCCCGCCTTCCGTAAGCGAATGGACCAGCGTCTCAGACCGGCACAGCGCTTCCGTGTTATATGATTATGACGGAGCGTTTACGTTTCAGATGGCCTGCAGGGATTTGGCGGGAAATCAGGCGGCAGCTTATCCGGCAGACCGTTTTATTGTCGACCTGACGCCTCCTGAACTGGAGATTACGAATATCCGGAACAAATCTGCCAATAATCAGAAAGTGGCTCCGGGAATCCGATATTGCGATGCAAATCTGGATCCGGAAAGGGTTCGGATTCAATTAACCGGGGCCTGGAACGGCGCTGTCAGTCCGGAGACCCATAATACTTCCATTCCTGGAGGACAGACGATTCAATATGAGGATTTTCCCAGAAAAAAAGAGATGGACGACCTCTATACGCTGCATGTCTCGGCGGCGGATCTGGCCGGAAACGTCTCGGAGGAAACCGTATTGTTTTCCGTAAACCGTTTTGGATCTTCTTATCTGTTTGACAGTGTGACCGAAGAAGTGCTGGAACGGTATTATCTCGACTGTCCCACCGGTCTTAAAATAACGGAAATCAATGTGGATACCCTTGCATTTCGGGAGATTACCTGCAGCAGAAACGGAGAACTTCGCGTACTGCGGCCGGGAGAAGACTATCAGGCGATCCTGTCCGACAGCGGGGAAGGCTGGAAAGCCTATACCTATGAGATTGGTCCGGATAATTTTCGGGAGGATGGCATATATTCGGTTATGATTTATTCGGAGGACAGAGCTTCCAATCATTCCAGTAACGGTATAAAGGAAAAGGAAATCGCTTTTGCCGTGGATACCGCGCCGCCTTCCGTCGTTGTGACAGGCGTGGAGGACCAGGCCAGGTATTATGATACCGGCCGCATCGCGACCATCGATGTCAGGGATAATATCGCGCTGTTTCGCGCGGAGGTCTGGTTAAATGGAAGCCTGGTCCGTACTTTTGATCAGGATGAACTGGCGGCATCCGACGGGGTTGTGACCTGTCCGATTCAAAGTGGAGACGACTGGCAGACTCTGTATGTGAAAGCGTCAGATGCCGCCGGCAATGAATTCGTTTCCGACAGCAGGACTTTTCTGATTACGAAAAATCTGCTGATTCAGTGGTACAGGAGGCCGTGGCTGTTTTGGGGAAGCGTGGCGGCGCTGATTATGCTTTTTGCGGCGGCGCTGTGGCTGCCGCTCCGAAAACTGCCGGACCGACGGGACACTTCCCAAAACCCGTCAGTCTGAAAATACGCTTTTTTCCGAAAATATGGTTGATAAACAGCGATAACATATATATACTAAGATAAGGCGTAAAAAGATGAAAACAGACACAGGAATTCATACTTGATATGCTGTGCAGAGAAGATGCGTGTCCGCGAATACGGAGGAAGACAGGATCATCTGGCGGACGCGTCAGGAAAGAGGGGAAAATGAGCGAGAAGAGAAATTTGACGATGCTGATGGACTTTTATGAGCTGACCATGTCTAACGGATATTTTGTCAAGGGGCTGAAAGACATTACGGTGGTATTCGACATGTTTTACAGAAGCAATCCGGACGGAGCCGGTTTTGCCATCTGTGCCGGTCTGGAGCAGCTGGTGGACTATGTTGAACATATGGAGTTTACCGATGAGGATATCGCCTATCTGCGTGGCAGAGAGATGTTCGACGAGGGCTTTCTCGATTATTTGAAGAATTTCCGTTTTACCGGAACCATAGAGGCAGTTCCGGAGGGAACCGTCGTCTATCCGGGCACGCCGCTGGTTACGGTGACTGCGCCGCTGATAGAGGCCCAGCTGGTGGAGACGATGCTGCTTCTGACGGTCAATCATCAGACGTTGATTGCTACTAAAGCGAACCGGATCTGCCGGGCGGCCTATCCTGCGACGATCATGGAGTTTGGGGCCAGAAGAGCGCAGGGGGCGGATGCGGCTGTCAATGGAGCCAGAGCGGCCTATATCGGCGGCGCAGGCGCTACCGCTACGGTGCTGGCTGATCAGATGTTCGGCGTAAAAGCAGTGGGGACCATGGCCCATTCCTGGGTGCAGTTTTTCCCGACGGAGTTCGAAGCTTTCAAAGCTTATGCGGAGGTTTATCCCGATTCCTGTACATTGCTGATCGATACCTATGATATTCTGGAGAGCGGTGTAATCAATGCGATCCGTACGGCAAAAGAGGTGCTGGAGCCGATGGGAAAACGGCTGAAAGGCGTCCGGATTGACAGCGGGGATCTGGCATATTTCTCCAAGAAGCTGCGGAAAGAGCTGGATGACGCGGGACTTACGGATTGTCAGATTGTGGTGTCCAACAGCGTGGATGAGTATCTGATCAATTCTCTGAATATCCAGGAGGCCAGAATCGACTCCTACGGCGTGGGCGAGCGTCTGATCACATCAAAATCTGATCCGGTATTTGGCGGCGTGTATAAGCTGGTGGCGGTAAAGCAGCCGGACGGAACCTACGAGCCGAGAATCAAGATTTCAGAGAATCCGGAGAAGGTGACGAATCCGGGCAAAAAGACGCTCTGGAGAATCTATAATAAGGAGACCGGATTCGGTTATGCGGATCTGCTCACACTGAGTGATGAGGAGATCGACGGAGAAACGCCCTTTGCGTTCGTGGATCCCCAGAAGCCGTGGAAGCAGATGGCTTTTACCAATGTTATGGTGGAAAAGGTACAGAAGACCATTTACCAGGACGGAAAGCTGGTTTATCAGCTTCCCGCGCTGGAGGAGATCAGAGAGCATGTGAATAAACAGCTGAAATATACTGTGTGGGAAGAAGAACAGCGTTTTGAGAATCCTCATGTCCACTATGTGGATCTGTCTAAAAAGCTGTATGATTTAAAAGAAGCTCTCCTGAATAAAAAAGAACGTTAATCAAAGCTTACTTCCGTCCCCGATTGTTCCATTTCCCGGGCGGCCTTTGCAATAATACAATCGACGTGGTTGGGACATTGGTCGAAATCGCAGTCCATTTCTTCCAGTGTCCTGCGTCCGTCCGGGTATTGGAGAAAGGTGCATTCCACGAGTCTGTGATTGTCCAGTACCCGGCAGTAGCCAGATGCGTATTCATAAACGGTTTCAGTCTGCGGCGTAGTCTGCGGCATAGAACAAAGCCTCCTTTTTTCGGTTTGTTGGCAGGTTTCCACTATATTTTACGAAATTATGCGGTATTTTGCAACATTTTGCAGCATTTTCCAATAAAAATCTTGACAGCGATGTTTTCCTTCGTTAGAATAAAGCATTGATATATGAAAGTCGAACAAGACTGTGTGGGCCAGAGGGCACACCGGTGATTTCGTATAAACAGCCGCCGCGGCAATTTCCTTATCGGTTCAGATGGTTTGGGAGTAAAACTGCGGGACTATCAGTCAGTGGTAAAGGAATGATGTGGAATGAAAGAAATATTACTGGTGGAACAGGATCGTGGATTAAGCGACGGGATTGTACTGGGACTGGTTCAGGGGCCGTACCGGGTTACGCAGAGCTTTTCCGGGAAAGATGCGCTGCAGAATATCAGACATAAGACGTTTTCGCTGATTATTATGTCGTGGAAGCTGCCGGACGGCGGAGGAAAGGAACTTTTGGAGCAGATACACCGGACCCGAAAAACGCCAGTGATTGTTCTGGCGGAAAAGGGAACAGAGTCGGAAAGACTGACAAAGCTTATCTGGGATAGGGATGTCTGGCTGATGAAACCTTTTTCTTTGTCGCAGCTGAAAGGGATTATTGACGTTATGTGGAAAAAGCAGAAAAAGCTGCCCAAGCGGGAATGCCGGTTCAAATCGATTTCCTATCAGATGGACAGGGAAAAGGTATTCCGGGATACGGAGGAAGTGCGGTTAAGTAATTCGGAAAGAAAACTGCTGAAGGTTCTTGTGGAAAACGAGGGGAAACCTTTATCGGCCAGTCTGCTGTCAAATCGAATCTGGAACAGCGGTAAAGCCCTGGATGACAGACTTGCGGACGCGATTTTTTCTCTGCGGAATAAGCTGGAGGAGGATCCCCAGAGGCCGGAGATGATCCATACGGTCTGGGGAAAAGGGTATATGTTCCATCCTGTTCACAGGATTACGGGCCACATAGAGTCGAATCCGGCCTGACGCAGGGCAGGGTTTATATGCGGACAAAACGTTTTATCTTAATATCTGTCGGACTGCATTGTGCAAAGAAGCAGGATATACCAGGAGAGCACAGGATCGGCAGCCGACGATGCCGCCGGAGAACGGCATATCATAACGGACATTTCTGTCGTTTTATCTGGTAATGGAAATTACATTTCATTCGTGGAAACTGCATTGCGTTTTTGGAAAATCTGAAAAATAGGCAAAAAAACAAAAGCTCTGACCGGCCCGGAGACAAAAATGACCGGTCAGAGCTTTAGAGAAAAGAATGGGCATGGATTTGTGCCGGGTATCAGCGGAGCATAACGCGGATCGCGGGGCGTACGCCGATATGTTTTTCGTGAATGTTGATACCCAGATCATATACGGAACCGTCGGTGTAGACGCAGGCGGCGGCGAGAAGAATATAGCCCATGGTTCGGGTCCACCACCAGTCTTCCAGTCCCCGGTCGGCAGGGTTTGGCAGATACTCGTCGATTTCTTCATGGCTGAATACAAACACCTTGTCTTTGGTGTCGGGTCCGCAGTAGGTATTCCATTCACGGCTGGCCGGGTTTTTCAGCTTACTGATCAGGATAGACATGCGTTCGGCCATTGTAAAGGCTTCATTGATAAAATCATGATTCAGCCATTGGCGAAGATGGCTTGTGGACCAGTATGTATTGTCCCGCTCCAGATTGAAAGGCTGGAAATCTACGTTGTCATTGGCCAGGAGCAGACGGACCTTGCCGCTGACTTCCATAACGGTCCATTCCAGCGGACGGCCTTTGTAATTGCCATATGTAACCGTGTTTCCCAGGCTGAATTTGAGCCAGGTATCACATTTCTTCAAATAATTGGCGCTGTCTTTGTAGTCGCCCAGCTGCTCGAATTGTTTTCTGGCTTCCAGCATGGTTTCCTGTGTCGTTGCGTGAAAAAAAGCTTCTTTTGCCTGTGTATAAAGATGTTCCATATCGTCTCCCTCACTTTTTGTGTTTTTTGCTTTGTTAAATTTGTAACTATATTGTAACGATTTTTTCCGATTCTGTCTATCAACGAAAATGTGACAGGGTGCCCGGAAAGTGTGATGCCCGGGAAATGTTCGGAAATTTGGAGGAACTGCCATGGATATGAATCAGCTGCATTGTTTTCGTGAGATCTGCCGCTGCGGCAGCATGGCCCAGGCGGCCCGGAATCTGTATCATTCCACCCAGAATCTAAGCCGGATGGTAAAAGCGCTGGAGGAGGAGTGCGGCGTAGTGCTGCTCTACCGCTCGGCCGCCGGCGTTGAACTGACGGAGAGCGGCCGTTGTCTGTTAGAGCATGCGGAAAAGATTCTGACGGAGCAGTGGATGCTGCAGAAGGATCTGGAACTGATCAAACAGACTTCGCTGGGAGAAGTAAACCTTCTGTCAGCCTTTGGCGTACTGCGTCTGGTGCAGCCGGAATCCATTCTCCGTTTTCAGAAGGAGCATCCGGAGATTATATTTCAATATCGGGAATATCCGGATCTGGAGGTGGAACGGCTGTTTGATCAGCGGGAGGGCAATGTGGCGTTTTCTATCGAGCCTTTCGACCCGGGCAAATATGAGATCACGCCGATCGCCTCCTTTCGTTTCAGCATGATCGTACATAAAAGTCATCCTCTGGCGCAGTCCGGGCGCTGTCAGGCTCATATCACGGATTTGAAGGAAGAACCGGTTTATTTGGAGAGCAAAGTTTTTAAGATTCATCATATCATAACGAACGCCTGCCAGCGGGCGGGCTTTATGCCGGATATTGTGTTTCAGACCAGCGGTTTTTCTCTTTGCAAAAGTGCGGTTTCCCGGGGCAGCGGCGTTTCCGTGGTGGTGAACGATATTTATCGGGAGATGGCGGACTCGGATGTGGTGATGATTCCTTTTTCGGATGAGGAAAATCTGCGCTGGAATGTGTGTATGCTGACCCGAACAGGAGAGCCGGTGACGGAGGCCGTCATGAAATTTCAGAAATTTGTAAAAAAAGAAATGAGAGAAAGAATCGGTTGATTAAAACCTTTTGCCGAAAATATATCGGGGAAAAAGCAGAGAAGAAAAAAGTTTCGTCGGCAATCGACACTATTTTGAAAAACATTGTGTAGAATCATCAGAATATATTGACGAATCATAAAATAATTGTAATATTTCACGAATTTATGCGTTTATAAACTGTTGAAGATTCTTCATATTGTGATTATAATGTTTTTACTTGAAAAACATGTAAAATAGTGGAAAAGGAGTGAGGAAAGTGGCAAAGCTCAATGTGGCGATTGCGGACGATAACGAGAGAATCGTCCAAATGCTGGATGATGTATTGTCGAAGGAGAACGATGTAAACGTTGTGGGGAAGGCGTCTAACGGAAAGGATGTCTATGATATTATCCGTCATAAGCAGCCGGACGTTGTATTATTGGATCTGATCATGCCGAAACTGGACGGTCTGATGCTGATGGCAAAGGTCAACGAGGATCAGACCATCAAGAAGAGGCCGGAATTTATCGTGATGTCGGCGGTGGGTTCCGAGCGGATGACAGAGGACGCGTTTCGGCTGGGAGCAGTGTACTATATGATGAAGCCGCTGAATCAGGAGACTGTGGTGAGCCAGATCAAGTCGCTGATGGAACCGGCCAGACAGGTGCAGAAGGAGATCAGGGCGATACCATATGCGGAGGCCAGGGAAAGCTATGTGGAACGAAACCTGGAGAACGATGTGACCGCCATGATTCATGAGATCGGCGTTCCGGCTCATATCAAAGGATATCAGTATCTGCGGGATGCCATTATCCTGTCGGTACAGGATGTGGAGATGCTGAATTCCATTACCAAAGTTCTCTATCCGACAGTGGCGAAAAAAAATCAGACGACGCCCAGCCGGGTAGAGCGGGCGATCCGTCATGCCATTGAGGTGGCCTGGAACAGAGGAAAAATGGATACCATCGACGAGCTGTTTGGCTATACGATCCATACGGGGAAAGGAAAACCGACAAATTCGGAGTTTATCGCCCTGATTGCCGATAAGATACGGCTGGAGTATAAAAACAAAATATAAAAAACTTATCAATTATATTACAATTATTACATGAAACCTCTTTCCTATCAGAGAAAAATGGAGTATAATCATACTATGCGATTATACTCGGGAGCATATGTATTTGCCAGACGATCTGCCGTTTTTTGAAACGGCATGAATATGCCGGCAAATTATTTAGCTCAAGGGAATATGTATGATACGGAGGTTTTTTCATGAAAAAGGTGTTACTAGCAGCATCAGAAGCAGTTCCCTTTATTAAGACGGGCGGGCTTGCGGACGTGGTAGGGTCGCTGCCCAAATATTTTAATAAAGATGAATTTGATGTGCGTGTGATCTTACCCAAATATTCCTGCATGGCAGAACCATATAAATCACAGTTGGAGTATGTCAGCCATTTTTATATGCATTACAATAATCTGTCCAGATATGTGGGCGTTCTGCAGCTGAATCATGAAGGAAATATATTTTACTTTATTGACAATGAAGAGTATTTTTCAGGGGACAGGCCCTATGGGAATGTGCTGTGGGATATCGAGAAGTTCTGCTTCTTTTCACAGGCCGCCCTGTCAGCCCTTCCGGTAATCGGATTTCAGCCCGACATTGTGCACTGTCATGACTGGCAGACAGGACTGATTCCGGTTCATTTGAAAGACAAATTCGGAGACGGCCCGTTCTATGCGGGCATGAAAAGCATGATTACCATACACAACCTGCGTTTTCAGGGCGTATGGGATAAGAAGACTATTCAGGCCTATTCAGGTCTGTCCGACTATTATTTTGCGCCGGATAAACTGGAAGCTTACGGGGACGCGAATATGCTGAAAGGCGGAATCGTATATGCCGACCGTGTGACGACGGTCAGCGGCACCTATGCCAGGGAGATTCAGGATCCGTTCTTTGGAGAAGGACTGGACGGATTGATTCGGGCCAGGTCGAACTGCCTGTCAGGTATTGTAAACGGAATCGACTATGAGGAGTTCAATCCGGAGACTGATCCCCATATTGAAAAGAATTATAATGCCAGGACATTCCGAAAAGATAAAGTGAAGAACAAGGTTGCCCTTCAGAGAGAACTGGGTCTGGAGGAGGATCCAAAAAAATTCATGGTGGGAGTCGTATCCAGGCTGACCGACCAGAAGGGATTTGACCTGATAAACTGCGTGATGGAAGAAATCTGTGCGGAGCACCTGCAGCTGGTGGTTTTGGGAACCGGCGAAGCACAATATGAGAATCTGTTCCGTCATTACGACTGGAAATGTCATGGGCAGGTGTCGGCAAATATTTATTATTCCGATCCGCTGGCCCATAAGATTTATGCGGGATGCGATGCGTTCCTGATGCCGTCCCTGTTTGAACCCTGCGGTTTAAGTCAGTTGATGAGTCTGCGCTATGGAACGATCCCGATTGTCCGGGAGACGGGCGGTCTGCGGGATACGGTGGAGTCTTACAACGAGTATGAAAGCACCGGAACCGGATTTTCCTTCGCGAACTATAATGCACATGAGATGTTGAATACAATCCGCTATGCGGTTAACGTATTTTATAATAAGAAACGAGAGTGGAATAAGCTGGTGGACCGCGCGATGGCCAGAGATTTCTCCTGGGCGAATTCCGCCAGACAGTATGAAGAATTATATCGTTATATGTAACGATGCTATTTTTAAAGTAAATGAGATACAGGTATAACAAACAGCCGTATGCTGTGAGCCAAAGAGCGCTCATGGTGTACGGCTTTTTTGGAGGAAGCGTGCTGCCGGTCATATTAAGAGGTAAAAACCGCCCAAAAGACTGCCGCGGAAAATCCCCGGTAAAGATTGCTTTTTCAGGAAATGTGCCTTATAATGATTGAATGAATATTCTGGAGAATTTTGTATTAATAGTCGGGCGTTTCTGTAAAAAATCAGAGTCGCATAGTCGGAAGACCGGTAAAATACTGACTTATCCGGCGGCGTTTTTTCTGACGGCGGCGGTATTGCTGG
>CAJTTU010000081.1:0-4292 GCA_910579325.1 uncultured Lachnospiraceae bacterium
CACCGTAAACCCGGTGTAGCATCTCCTTATCGTTGATGGGCTGGCCTCCCCAGGCGTCCATGCCACATTCGATCATGGCGGGCGCCAGAAGTTCGTTTTTGCCACAGCTGTGAAAATCAAAAATAATATCGTTATCATGGCAAAATGCTACGATCTGCTTCATATAGGGTACAATCATTTCCCGGCAGACGGCAAGGGAGAAAAACGGAGCCCGCTGGCTTCCCCAGTCGTCGTGAAAATAGATCATGTCAATGCCAAAGTATTCTTTTTCTTTTTGGATGATTTTTTTATACAGATCAGCCAGCGCCTGGAAAAGACTGTGGACATAAGGCTGGTTGTCTTCGTCGATCAGGGCCATGGCAGCGGGCTCGAAATCCATAAAAGAAATAAGCCGTTCAAAAAAACCCGTGAAATGCCATGCTTCGATAATGCGGTCAGTGTCCAGGTAGCTGCGGCTGATCCCGGCGCTGCCTTTCCAGTCCCACTTATCTATATCAGGGAATGAAATGACTTTCTCCCAATCTGCAATGTCCTTTAAAATCGGGGCGCCCGGGCGTACCATGGATCCTTTGATGAGCGGGTCATAGATCCACCTTACGCCAAACATATCCGGGCCGCCAAATTCGGCCATGGGCTTTTCGCCGTCCATAACAAAACCGCGGGCGACATTATCGGGGATGCAGCGGGGCGTGAAAGAAATAGTATCGCTGCGCATGGGCAACCATGCGCATTCCTCGTGGCGCATGGCGCGCATCCAGTTTTCTTTGGGCGAAATAGGCGTTTTAAAATGGGGGTAAGGACGGGGCGATTTCTCATCATAGACGGCGGCCTCGTCAATTTCTTTTGTGTCAAATGGAAATTTGTTCATTGGGATATCTCCTCTCTTTTATTTATCCGCAAAATGTTTTTCATTATACCTGGCCGCATAGGAGCGCAGCTCATCTTCGTAAACAGTCTGTACATTCCGGTTAATGGCGCGGATGCTGGGAATGCCGACTACAAAGCTTCCATGGGGCGCGTAAGTGTCGATGGCCCGGCGTACCTCGGTGCGGATGGCCTCTTCGGGGCAGTCGGCATGGTCGATGGCGGCGATGTCGATGCCTCCCATAAAGCCGATTTGCCCGCCGTATTCTTTCTGCAGTTTTACGAGGTCGTTTTGCGGGATGCAGCCCTGCCAGACGTCGATGCCTATTTCAATCATCCCGGGGATCAGCGGTTCCAGAAAGGTGTCGCTGTGGTGGATAAACAAGGCGTCAGGATTCAGGCTCCGTACAAACCGGATAATCCGGGCTTCTCTTGGCCGGATAAACCTGCGCCAGACAGATGGCGAGAAAAAGAGGCTGTATTTGGTGCCCCAGTCGTCATGGTAGTACAGAATATCAAATTTCAGTTCGTCCCAGGCTTTTTGTATCAGGTCAATTTTGTGCGCCGTAATGACGTCCAGAATTTCTTCTACATATTCCGACTCTTCCAGGAAAGCCATCAGGCTTTGCTCAAAACCTAATAGGAAGTGCAGGCGCTCAAACAGGCCCTGGACGCAGGAGATGCTTACATATTCCCGGGTGCGGTCGGTGGCTTCTGCCTGGGTTCTGGCCAGGGAAAAGTCGATATCGTCTACGTTGGGGATGGTTACATACTCCCTCCAGCGGGAGATGTCTTTTACAGGCTCGCCGCCGGGAAGGGCGCAGGCGCTGCGGGAAACTTTTTCGTCGGGAAATGCCCACTTTACGCCCCAGCGGTCCACAAAAGGTTCACGGCTTTTAATATTAGAGTTTCCGGATGCGGGGTCAAGGATATTGGCAATGCCATCCCAGTCCACAGCAAGATACTCCGGGTTCCCTCCCCGGATTGTCTGCAGGAAGTTTTCTTTTGGCGTCATCATTATATTTTCTCCTTTGATTTTTAAAATGCTTTTTTGCATATAGTAAAGAGCGATTAAAAAGTATTTATGACAATATAACACGAAAAAATACAGTGTGTCAATACATATATCGATATTTGATGTATAAAAATGCATATTTATAATATTAAAAATATGCAAAATATCTATTTTTGTATTGACAAACAAAGTGGCTCAGTGTAAGATAGATGCTATCAGGAAGGGAGGTTTGACATTTTTATGCTGATTGTAGGCGAACTTATCAATACGAGCCGGAAAGCCGTAAAAGAGGCGGTGCTTGCCCGTGATGCCGCATTTATCACGGAACTGGCGAGGAAACAGGCGGAGGCCGGAGCTACATATCTGGACGTGAACTGTGGTACGATGCTGAAAGACGAAAAGGATTCCATGGAATGGCTTGTGGACGTGGTGTCCCGGGCGGTTGACACGCCTTTGTGTATCGACAGCCCGGATCCTTTTGTGCTGGATGCCGGGCTGGCACTGTGCGGAAACGGACAGCCCATGATAAACTCTGCCACACTGGAGGCTGCTCGGTATCAGACCGTGGTGCCGCTGGCGCTTAAATATGGGGCAAAACTGGTAGCGCTGTGCATCAGCGACCAGGGCATGCCGGAGCATGTGGATGACCGTGCGGCCATTGCGGATGAACTGATAAGCCGTCTGGTGAAGGACGGTGTCCATATCGGCGATATCTACATCGATCCACTGATCAAGCCGATCAGCGCCGATATCACCCAGGGGCGGGATGTGCTGGAGGCAGTTCGGCGCATTATGACGGGCAATCCCGGCGTCCATACCATCTGCGGGCTTACGAATATTTCATTTGACCTGCCTGAGCGTATGCAGGTCAACAGCGCCTTTATGCTCCAGGCCATGGCCTGTGGCATGGACAGCTATATTATTGACATTACTAATAGGAAAATCGCCGCCGCCATGCTTGCCGGCAGCGCGATTATGGGGCATGACAGATTTTGCCGCAAATATATCAAAGGATACCGCAGCGGCATATTTGCATAAACGACGAAGGAGGAAGTTATGAATCAGAAAATAATTGACGCCATGGCAGGCCTTGACGACGAGGTGCTGATGGAAGAGGTGCAGGCGGCAGCTCAGTCCGGCGTTCCCGCCGGAGATATTATTGCCGACCTTCAAAAAGGCCTGGACATAGTAGGGGAACGTTTTGCGGCGAAGGAATATTTCCTCAGCGAACTAATGATGTCCGCCAGCATATTCAACGAGGCCAGCGGGCTGTTCTGCGGCGGGGAGGAAGCCGAGGGGGCTTCTAAAATCGGCACTTTTGTGATCGGCACTGTGGAGACGGACATCCATGACATCGGAAAAAATATTGTAGTCTCTGTTATGAAGTCGAACGGGTTCCGTGTGATCGACCTGGGAGTGGATGTACCTGCCCAGAAGTTTGTGGACGCCGTGCGCCAGTATCAGCCGGAGGTAATCGGGCTTTCCTGCCTGCTGACTACCTGTTTTGAACATATGAAAAGGACTGTGGAAGCCATCCGTACCGAAGGCCTTGACAAAGGGCGCTTGATTCTGATCGGCGGCGGCCCTGTGGATGACCGCACCGTGGCATATGTGGGCGCCGACGCCCGCTGCGAGACGGCTCAGGTTACGGTGGAAAAGGCTAAAGAATTTCTGGGGGTGTGATATGAGGACAGAACTTTATATGGAAAGACGCCGGCGCCTGGAGAAGACCGTGCGCCGTGAAAAGACCGACCGGCCGCCGGTGGTCATCATGGGCCCGATTCCCTGCGCCAAGCTGGCTGACCCCGCAGTGGCGGTGGCCGATGCCGTGGAACGGCCGGAGTGGTTTCTGGACAGGGCTTTTGAAGGGCTGGGTATCCTGGAGGATGTGGATGCTATTCAGGGTTTCAACAGCGCACTCAGCCGCGTCAAGGGCCTGAATTTTATGTGCCGCGTGAAGCTTCCGGGCGAGGAACTGGGCCGGGACGATATGATTCAGATTCTCGAAGAGCCCAGAATGGCATATGAGGACTATGACTACATCAACACCAAAGGGTGGAAAGCCTTTCAAAAGCATTATCAGACAGACGTGCTGGGCATCAGGCCTGAGGATTATGAGCTTGCCAACCGTTTCCGCGGCTATGCCAACGGCAAAATAGAAGAGAATGATTATGTGGAGTGGGGCGGCGGCGGCAGCCCGGGAGCCTGGGATATGCTTACCTCGATGCGGGGGATGACCCGTTTTTTCCGGGATCTGCGCAAGGATCCCGCCCTTATTAAACAGACCCTGGAGGTCATGCATGCCGAAAGCTTTCCTGATTTTAAGGCAGGGCTTTCCCGTACCACTGCCCTTACCGTTATGGTGCAGCCCGGCGTGCGCTGCAACTGCGACTTTGTCAGCCGTAAAATTTTT
>CAJTTU010000081.1:4346-15861 GCA_910579325.1 uncultured Lachnospiraceae bacterium
CTGACGCCGTTATAGAGGCCGGAAAATTTGTCCATTTTCACTATGATGCCAACTGGGATGATTTTCTGGATTTCTTCACCTATTTTCCAAAAAACTGCTGCGTTTTTGACAGCGACGGCGCCACCGATATCCACAAGGTCGGCAGGATCCTTGGCGATCGTATGTCCATTATGGGCAACATCACTGCGTCCATGCTGGCGCTGGGTACGCCTGAGGAGGTCCATGACGAGGTGATGCGCCAGCGGGAGGAATTTGGCGACGGATATATGATTACTTCGGCCTGCACACTGCCCTCCAACTGCAAACCTGAAAATCTGAAAGCGATGGTGGCGGCATGCAGATGAGGCCGTCCCATGTAATAAAGAAAAACAAACGGAAAACAAGATAAAGAGAGGAGAAGAAAAATGCTGAATGTAATCATTACCCTGGCCGTGCTTGTGATCCTGATTGTGGCAATCATTAAAAATTATAATGTATCCGCTGTCATGATTTTTATGAGCATCGTTGTCCTCACCGCATTTTCTTTTATCACCGGTACCAGCCTTGCAGGAGAAAAGACCACAGGAAATCTGTTCCTGGATGTTTATGAGGCTTTCCAGTCTACGATGGCCACGCAGATGGGCAAAAACATACTTACCATGATTTCCATTCTGGGCTACATTTCCTTTATGAACTATCTGAAAGCTACGGAAGCTTTTGCTTTCGTTGCGGCCGGTCCTTTGCGCAAGCTGAACAAGCCCTATCTGCTGGGTGCGATCACGATTGTGGTGGGTATTATTTTGAAATTGGCCCTTACCAGCCCCAGCGGGCTGATAGCCCTTTTCATCGCCACCCTGTATCCGATTCTCAGGGCCTGTAAGGTACCCAAGGCTTCCATTGCCACCGCTTTTGTCCTGGCTATCAGCCCTATTTTCGCCGCCGGCGACATCAATCTGGTTATGGCCATGGGGTTTGCGGGGATCGATGATCCGGATATGGTAGGCATTTTTGTCCATTACGGCGTGCCGGCGACGCTTTTTTCCCTGGTCGGCGTTCTCCCCGTATATATGGTTTCCGCAAACTATTTTGACAAAAAGGCCGCGGTTGCTGACGATGAAGAGATCATTCGCGCCGCCTCCTTCAAAGAAATCGGCGTGCCTGGCATCTATGCGCTTTTGCCCGCCCTGCCCATTCTGGTGGCGGTTCTTTTCTCCGGCGTGGTATCTTTCACCCCGAATATCTCCTATGTGGCTGCGATCTGGCTTGCGCTGACTATCTCCATGGTTGTCCGGCTGATCCATATCAAATCCCTGCGCAAGCTTTTTGACGAGCTAAATGAGTTCTATAAGGGATGCGGCAAGTATCTGGCTGCGGGAGCCTGGATCGTGATCGGTGCGCAGATGATCAGCGTTGTTCTGGACAGCCTCGGCGGCATGGGCACTCTTGTAACCAGTATTATGGGCATTGTGGGCGACAGCTATATCGTATTCTCACTGCTCATCGGCCTGTTTATGTTCCTGCTCTGTGCTGTCACCGGCCCCACTGCCGCCGGCGCCGCCCTCTGCCCCCTGATCGCTTCCTATTGCTCTGCCACCGGACATGACCTGACCGGCATGGTACAGGTGGCTATGATGTGTGCGGGATGGGGCTTTGCCTGTTATCCGATCTCTATCGGCATCATTCTTTTAAGCGACCACGCCGACACGCCGATCCCTACCCTGATCCGCAGGAATGTGGTTCCGGCCGCCGCCGGCGCCCTGGCCTGCGTTATCGGCGGAATGATTTTCTTTGGCTGACAGTGTTTTATGCGGAAAGGATTGCATGATTAAGATTGATATCATATCAGGTTTTCTGGGCGCGGGGAAAACCACATTTATCAATAAAATCATCCGGGAGGAGGGGGCAAAAGGCACGGTGCTGATCGAAAACGAGTTTGGCGAGATTCATGTGGACGCTGCGCTTCTGGGCGGCAAACTCCGGATAATGGAAATCAGTGCCGGGTGCCTGTGCTGCACGCTGCAGGGCGATTTTATCGCCGGCCTGCAGCGGGCGGCGGCTGAGTACCGGCCGGAACGGATTCTGGTGGAGCCCAGCGGAGCTGCCAGCCTGCCGGAGGTTTATTCGGCTTGTGGCCGTGCCCTGGCAGGAACCGGCGCCTGCATTCGAAGCGTGATTACAATCGTCAGCGCTGAGGCCCTGCCGGCTCTGTATGATGCGGGCGGCGCCCTTTACCGCAGCCAGATAGCGGATGCGTCGTACATTCTGATGAGCGGGGCTGAAAATGTGAAGGAAGAGGATCTGCGGGAATGCAGGGCGATTCTTGCGAAGCTTAATCCCGTTGCGCCGGTATGCTGGGAAGGCTGGGGCGGGCTTCGGGCGGCGGATGTGCTGGACGAGGCGGCGGAATATCACGGGATCCTCGCCGCGGCGCGAAAGGCAAGGCTGCGGGTCGGAAACCGCCTTTGCGCCGTGAATTTCACACCGGATCGTACTGCCGATGATCCGTGGCTGGACGGGCTTTGCGCGGCGCTGGAGAGCGGATCGTATGGCCGGATACTGCGGGTCAAAGGGTTTATGGGGCATCAGGTCGGAAAAACCATTATTTTAGAATACGCGCCGGGACGCGGCGTCAGATGGGATTACGCCGATACCCAAACAATTGCGGCTCCCAAACTCTGTGTAATCGGAACCGGGCTTGACCGGCAGCGGCTGGCAGCGCTGTTTTGCCGGGAATAGCCATGCAAAGCAACGGCCAGGCAACTGCGAGAAAGCGCCACCTCTTAAGCGCCCGTTCATCCATAAAATATCCACCTCCGACTGCCAGATTATTCGGTGATTCGATACGGTTTATTTTATCACAGGCACATCGGTTATTCCACAGCATTTTCCGCCGGATTTCCATCGAATTTTTTATTCAAATTTTCCATTCGGATACTTGCCATTCCGCCGTTCTGTTGGTATAATGGCAATAGTTTTGGGCTGATTTTCCAATTACAAAATGAAAAAATTTTCCGGGAGGAGGGGAGATGGCCTGTTCAGGCTTTTGCTCCGTCCGCCCGGATGACGCGGCAGATAACGTCAGAAGGGGAGAAGTACTTTTAAATCTACCCCGATGGCGTGTTTTGCCGCGTCAGGAAAGAGGGAAATATGAAACAGAAAAGAGAAAAAACCGCCGGGGCAGGCGCTGCCAGGCGGGGCTTTGGAATCACGGGGAAGCTGGTATCGGCTATCGTGGCAAGCGTTGTGATTGCCGTGGCGATTCTGTTTGCCGTGGTCTATTTCCAGATGTCCCATGCGCTGCTGGACAAAAGTGAGGACCTGCTGCAGACGACGACGAACCGGACGATTCAGGAGACCAGAGCCTGGATCAACGGTACGCTGACCATGCTTGAGACCCAGCGTGACACCATCGAGTATGAGGACATGGATGTCCCTGCGATGACGGATTATATTAAACATACCGCAGGCCAGAATGAAGCCTATCCTGCCGGGTTGTATGTGGCGCTGACTGACGGGTCTCTTTATCATGCCTCTTTTGTGCCGGGGCCGGATTTTGACGCCACCACAAAGAGCTGGTACCAGGACGGTTTACAGTCGGAAGCCTTTTTACTGGGAGACGTATATTTTGACGAGGACAGCCAGTCCTATGTGGTGGGCGCTTCCGGCGTGCTGAAAAGCCGGGACGGCCAGGTGCGGGGCGTCGCGGCGGCGGATGTGTACCTGGATTCCATATCCAAGATTGTCAGTGAAGTCCGGATCGAGGATACGGGCGGTATCTTCCTGGTAGATACCCGGACGGATACGATTATCGGGCACCAGGACAGTGAGATCACAGGGCAGAGCCTTAGCGCGCTCACCGAGGGCATGTATGCCTATGCCGGCCAGCAGATCCGCGAAGGGAAGACGGGGCTGTCTCTTTTTGAGGATACATATATTCAGGTGGAAAATGTTCCGGGCAGTGACTGGACGGCGGTGGCCTATGTGTCCCGGGGAGAGGTTCTGCGGGAGCTGAGCCAGCTGACTGCCAGTATGACGGCGGTGGCAGCCCTGGCCGTGCTGATTTTGATCCTTCTGGTGGTGGTTCAGGTCCGCCGGGTGATCGGCCGCCCGGTAAAGGAACTGAGCATGGCGGCTACCCGGATCGCGGAAGGGGAGCTGGATCAGTCGATTCATTATCAGTCCAGGGATGAGCTGGGCGTGCTGGCCTATGATTTTAATCAGGTGACTCTCCGGCTCAGAGATTATGTGGCTTATATTAACGAAATTTCGGAGACGCTTAAAGAGATTGCCGCAGGGAATCTGACGTTTACGTTGGAATACGAGTATACCGGCGAATTTGAGAAAATCAAGAAAGCGTTGGATGAGATTTCCTATGCGCTGAACAATACGATGGGGCAGCTGCAGACCGCTTCCAAGGATGTGGCCGCAGGCGCGGAGCAGGTATCGAACGGAGCGACATCGCTGTCTCAGGGCTCCGTGGAACAGGCGGCCGAGGTGGAGAACCTGGCCGGGCATATCAGCTCAGTGTCCGACAGTGTGCATAAGATTGCCAAGGGCGCTCAGGAGGTCAGCCGGATCTCGAAAAAGGTGAAGGGCGGCTTGTTGTCCAGCAATGAAAAGATGCGGAATATGACGACGGTGATTCAGCGGATCAGCGATAAATCCGCCGAGATCCATAAAATCGTAAAAACCATTGAGGATATTGCCTTCCAGACCAATATCCTGGCGCTGAACGCGGCTGTGGAAGCCGCCAGGGCGGGAGATGCCGGAAAGGGTTTCGCGGTGGTGGCCGACGAGGTGCGCGCATTGGCAGGCAAATCTTCCGAAGCGGCTCAGGAGACTACGGTTCTGCTGGGAGAGACGGTGGATTCCATGGAAGAAGGGGTGCGCTCCGCCCAGGATACGGCGGATTCCATCTTAAAGGTTGTGGATCAGGCAGACGAGATGGGTCAGCTGATCGACAGCATCGCGGAATACACCAAACAGCAGGATGAGAACGCGACCGAGATTACCAATGGGATCGACCAGATTGCCACCGTTGTCCAGTCCAATGCGGCCACGGCAGAGCAAAGTGCCGCCGCCAGCGAGGAGCTGTCCGGTCAGGCGGCGGTGCTGCGGGAGCTGGTGACGAAGTTCCGCCTGAAGGAGCAGTGATTAAAAGGAATTGTGATATAAAAAAGAACGTTTCTGCTATCGGGCGCATATGATATTCTGAAGAAAAAGAGATTTGGTGACTGAGCGGATGGCGACAGATCAGCAGATTACACCCAGAACGATTTTTACGGATATTTTAGAGGACGACCGTTATCAGGCGCTTGCATGGGTGACTGGCGACAGCGCCCATGCAGCCCTGAGCGGTCTGGTAAAGTTTTTCGGCACGCCTTATGCCGGCGTGCTGGTAGAGGCGGAAATTTTTAACCTGCCTTACAGCGGCGATCCCTGCGCGGCGAATTTTTATGGTTTTCATATCCACGAATATGGAGAATGCTCCGGCCCTGCGGGCATGTCTTTTGCCGATGCCGGAGGGCATTATAATCCGGGCGGGTGTCCTCATCCCGGCCATGCGGGGGATTTTCCGCCGCTGATGAGCGATCACGGCTATGCCTGGATTTCCTTTTATGACAAGCGGTTCCGAATCGAGGATATCATAGGAAAATCGGTGATTATACATGATATGCCTGACGATTTCAGTTCCCAGCCTTCCGGGAATTCAGGGGCGAGAATCGGCTGCGGCGTGATTCGGGCGGTTTAATCGGGCACAATGCGTCATTAATGTTAGATATGCTTTCGGTGTGGCGCGTTTCATTTAGGATGTTTTGCAATGGAATTTTTTATGGAATCCGGCGGAATGCGCAGATTGTGTATTTTGCCGGATTTTATAATTTATATTTCATAATTTATTTAGATTTTAATGATTGACGGGGAATTTATTTTGCCCTATAATCTAATCCAGTTAGATTTTGCAAAAATCAGCTATGCCGGCAGACATGCCTGTTTTGTTGGGAGGTGGTCAGATGGCGACGAGGGCACAGATTGAGATGGTGGTGGAGCGGATGAAACAAGCCCATCCTGCTCACTTTTTTAAATGTGTAGATGAAATGCAGGTCGGGATCGGCGCGGCTCTTCAGCTGCTTTATGAGTTGGAGGAGGAGGTGACCGCAGGCCGGATCAGCGATGAGCTTAAGGTGAGTACTGCAAGGGTAGCGGTATTGATCAGAAAAATGGTGTCTAAGGGTTTGGTTACAAAAGAACAGAGCGCCAGAGATGCCCGCGTCACGATCGTCAGGCTGACTGATTTCGGAACGCGGACAGTTGAAGAAGTCTGGGAGGAAATATGCCGGAAAATCGGGACTGTCATCGATACGGTGGGTGAGGAACGGCTGCTGACGTTTATTTCCATAGCCGAGGAGATCAAAAATTCGGTGTCTCCGCCGGAATTTCATTTTTAAAGACATAATCTAGAAACCTGTACTTATATGATCAGAAGGAGTGATGGCTTAAACATGTTAAGAAAGGTTTGTTATCGGAAACAGGCACTGATACTGGCGGCGGTTCTGGCCGTATCTGCGGTTTTCTCAGGATGCGGCAAGGAGGCTGCCCAGGAGGAGGAAAAGGATCTGACGATCCCGGTGGAGAGCGCGAAGCCGGAGCTGGGCGACCTGACCCTGGAAAATTCTTTTATCGGTACCGTCTCGCCGGAGGACACGGTTTCCGTGATGCCGCTGGCGGCGGGCGTGGTGACGGAGACGAATTTTGAGGTGGGCGACAGGGTGAATGCCGGAGATGTGTTGTTTAAAATCGACGATTCCCAGGCACAGCTACAACTGGCGGCGGCGAAGCTGGGGAAGGCCAATGCGGATATCCAGGCGGCCTCAGCGCTGGGACCCCAGCAGGAGTTAAGCATGCTGTCCCAGCAGGCGACGTTAGACCAGCTGAACAACCAGATTGCTTCCGCGGCTCAGGGCATGGATCAGACCAGGGATTCCAAACAGGATCAGGAAGATCAGAAGAAGGATCTGGAAGACCAGAAATCGGATCTGAACCATTCGATCAATGATTCCAAAGATAAGATCAAGAATCTGGAAACGCTGGCGGCACAGTTTCAGAGTAACACCCATTCCCAGACCGCGCCAGACGGTGCGCTTCCGAATGTGGGGGAAACCTTTAATATGGATGTGAATGGCACGACTTTCACCTTTGTCGTCACAGAAAAGAGTCAGGCGTTAAGCGTGACCAGCCCGAATATCGGGGATAAGTCTTATTATACATATACCTATCAGCCTTATAAAATCGCGAACATGACCAGCGAGGATGTGTCCGGCGCCCTTACGGCGCTGCAATCCGCGATTTCCACGATGGAGTCGGCCAAAGGGAATCTGGACACGGCTCTGGGCAGCATGGATTCGGCTATCAAAAACATTGACAATGGCTTGGACAGCGCTCAGAATACGCTGGATTTTCTGAATAAATCCAAGGCGACGACAGAAAAAAGCAATGCGATTCAAAACGGCGAGCTGTTAGAGAATACCAAAGGCTCTCTGGCCATCGCCGGCCAGTCCTCCCAGCTGAATATCGAGACGGCGGAGCTGGCTCTGTCCTATTATACGGTGACTGCGCCGATTTCCGGCGTGATCGAGCAGAAAAATGTGAATGTCAATGAACCGGCGGCCAACGGATACGCGGCTTATGTGATTTCCAACAAAGACAGCATGGTGGCCACCTTCAATGTCAGTGAGGATATCATGAATACGCTGAGGCCGGGGCAGAAGGTGTCGGTGGAGCGGAATGGTACATATTATGAGGGCGTGCTGACGGAAATCAGTCATTCCGTAGACCAGCGCTCCGGCCTGTTTTCGGTGAAGGCTTCGGTAATGGCGGATGGGGATAAGCTGTCCAACGGCGTTTCCGTAAAACTGAGCCTGGATACCTACAGCGCAAAGCAGTCGATGCTGATTCCCTATGACGCTGTCTATTATGACGACGGGGCGGCCTATGTTTATATCATTAAAGACGGGAAAGCGGTGAAGACGCCGATTGAGACGGGGATTTTTGACGATACCAGAATCGTTGTGACTTCCGGACTGACATTGGAGGACGAGGTGATTACCACCTGGTCGCCCCAGATGGCGGACGGCATGCCGGTGAAGACAAGTGGAAGCGAGAGCGGAAAGTCTGAGGATGCGGTGACCGTCCCTGACCTCGCCACGGACAAGGAGGAGACTGAATGAATCTCACAAAACTTGCACTGAGGCGTCCCGTTTCCTGTGCGCTGATCGTTCTGTCCCTGATTGTGTTTGGTATTTCCGCTATTTTCGGCTTCCGCATGGAGCTGACGCCGGACATGGAGATGCCGGTGCTGCTGGTCATGACCATGTATCCGGGGGCCGACCCGGAAAGCGTGGAGGATCTGGTGACAAAGGTGGTGGAGGATGCCGGCAGTATTATGAGCGGCATCGAGTCCGTGATGTCCCAGTCGGCGGAAAATTACTCCATGGTCATGTTCCAGTATGAGTACGGCTCGGATATCGACGACTGTTACGCCGATCTGCGGTCGGCTCTTGACACGGCCACCATGGAACTGCCGGAGGGCTGCGAATCTCCGGTGGTGATCGAGATGAATATGAACGCCACGCCGATTCTGGCTGTCTCGGCCACGGAGGTGGGGGATATCGACATGCTCTCGGTGATCAACGACCAGATCGTGCCGGAATTTGAAACCCTGCCCTGTATCGCCGATATTACGGTTTCCGGCGGCGCGGAGGATTATATCCGGGTGCAGGTAAAGCCTGACGAGTTGAAGCAGTACGGCCTGACCATGTCAAACCTGGTTTCTTATCTGGGGACTGCGGACTTTAACTATCCGGCGGGATCGGTGGTGCAGGGCAGTCAGGATATCAGCGTGAAAACCTCCATCGAGTACAATACGGTGCAGCTGTTACAGTCCCTGCCCATCGCCACCTCCACAGGCGCCACGATCACCATGGCGGATGTGGCGGATATTTCGATGGCCAGTGAACAGGCGGACAGTGTCAGCCGTTTTAACGGCCATGAGAATATCAGCATCAGCATGACCAAAAACCAGAGCTACGGCACGGTAAATGCCTGCCGGGATATCCGGGAAAAGCTGGAGGAGCTGAAAGGGGAATATCCTTCCATCGAATTTATGGTCACTTATGATTCCAGCAGCAGCATTACCAGCTCCCTGCTGTCGGTAGGGCAGACGCTGGTGGTGGCGGTAGTTCTGTCCATGGCGGTGCTGTTCCTTTTCTTCGGAGATTTTAAGGCCAGCCTGATTGTGGGCAGTTCCATGCCCATATCCCTGCTTCTGACCTTTATTCTGATGGAAGCGGCAGGATTTTCGCTGAATATTGTGACCATGGGCTCTATGGTAATCGCCATCGGCATGATGGTGGACAGCTCGATTGTGGTGATCGAGAGCTGCTTCCGCGCCCAGGAGGAGCAGCCTGATATCAAGCAGGCGGCGCTGATGGGAACCCAGGAGGTGACCGCTTCTATTGTGGCATCCACCATCACAACGATTGTGGTGTACCTGCCGCTGGCCATGATGAAAGGATTGTCGGGACAGATTTTCGGGCAGCTGGGGTATACGATTGTCTTTGCCATGATGGCGTCCCTGATTATGGCGCTGACGCTGGTGCCCTTGTTCTATACCCGGTTCCGGCCGAAGGAAGTGACTGAGATTCCCATGAACCGGCTGTTAAACCGTTTCAATGTATTTTATCAGAAGCTGCTGCGCAGGCTGCTGAACCGGAAAATCCTGGTGTTTATCGGGACGGCGGCGATGCTTGCCGCGGCAGTGCTGGCGGCGACCACCCTGAATGTGGAGCTGATGCCTTCTTCCGATGAAGGGATCGTTTCGGTAAGCGTGTCTTTTCGCCCCGGAACCTCTTTAAAAGCGATGGATGAGACGATGGCGGGACTGGAGTGGATGGCTGCGGAGGATGAGAACCTGTCCGCTTACTCCATGTCCATCAGCGGCTCCGCGGCATCCTTAAGCCTGACACTGGCAAAGGATAGCAGCCTGACCACTAATGAGGAGATCGAGCGGTGGGTGGAGCTGACGGAAGGCATGACGAATATGGAGATCGTGGTTTCCTCCGGTTCCTCCGGCGGCATGACCAGCATGATGTCCACGGGAAGTAAGGAGATTGACCTGCAGGGCCTGGACAGAGACCGGCTGAAGGCCGACGCGGTGGCTCTCCAGGAGCAGATCAGGCAGCTGCCCGGCGTGGCCAGCGTAACCAGCGACGTGCAGAATGTCAGCACCGCCGCGAAGGTGAACGTAGACCCGTTAAAGGCCATGGCCAACGGGCTGACGCCGGTACAGGTGGGCATGACGCTGAACAATGTGTTAAGCGGCGTAAAGGCCGTGGACATTGTCAACAACGGCACGGAATATGAAGTGAAGGTGGAATATCCCCAAGGGATGTATGATAACCTGAACGGCCTGATGAATCTGGATATCCAGACGCCGATGGGAACCTACGTGCCGCTCAGGGATATTGCCCGGATTGAATATACCGATGAGATGGAGTCGATTATCAGGAGCGACGGCCAGTACCAGGTGGCCATCAACGCCACATTGACGCCCAGCCAGAGATTTGAGGCAGAGGCGGCGATCGATGAGCTGGCGGCTTCCTTTTCCTACAGCGAGGGTGTCCGGCAGGCGGGCAGTATGATGACGGATATGATGGTGGAGGAGCTGAGCGCCATTTTAAATGCCATTTTTGTGGCGGTGTTCCTGGTATTCCTGGTGATGGCCATGCAGTTTGAGTCGCCGAAGTTCTCCTTTATGGTGATGATCTGTATTCCTTTCAGCCTGATCGGATCCTTCCTGATGCTGGCGGCCTCCAGGGTGACATTGAGCATGGTGTCCATGATGGGCTTCCTGATGCTGATGGGCATCGTGGTAAACAACGGCATCCTGTTTGTGGATTCCACCAACCTGTACCGGCAGACGATGCCGTTGGAGGATGCGCTGCTCAAAGCAGGCACCACCAGAATCCGTCCGATCCTGATGACCTCCCTGACCACGGTGCTTTCCATGATTCCTATGGGCTTAGGGCTTAGGGCTTGGGGACAACGGACAGATTATGCAGGGCATGGCGGTGGTAATCGTCGGCGGCCTGGTGGCCTCCACGGTACTGACGCTGCTGTTGCTGCCGACGTTTTATCTGATATTGGATGGGATTGGGAGGAAGAGTAGGAAAAAGAAAAAGATTGGAGAAGAAAGCCAGAATCCATAAAAAAAGCGGGTGTCTGATTGCGAATAAAAGTATATTGTCTGGATAGCAGATACGGCCGGGGGGGGTTACCATCCGGCCGTATCTGTATCTTACAGATGTTTTTCCTGAATTTCAAGTCCCTGAGGTTGTTTGTAAAGCCGTATCCGGGACATGCCAGCTGATATAGATATTATCAGATATGAACATTGTTAGATAGTTATTAAACAGGTTTTCAAAGTATATTACAGTTTTTTCTTCCTATTCAGGGCATTTTATGATATTATGGGCGT
>CAJTTU010000082.1:0-13234 GCA_910579325.1 uncultured Lachnospiraceae bacterium
CGACATTCTTTATATTGCGGCATAGGAGGGGACCATGGGAGCGATACAGACTTATTTAGAAAAAAGAAAATCTTTCGGCGTCACGGCCGATGATACGTATACACATATCAGTGAATGGCTGGACTGGTACCGGGGTTCCGTTAAAACATTTCATGAGTATTGGATTTATGACGGCGTACAGAGTAAGAAGCAGGAACGGTATAAGTTGGGGATGGCAAAAAAGATCTGCGAGGACTGGGCAAACCTCCTGCTGAATGAAAAAGTGTCCATCAAAGCGGGCGGTTTCAATACGCGCCTTGAGGAAATCCTGAAATTCAATAACTTCCGTGTCAGAGCTAACCAGCTGGTGGAGCTGGCGTTTGCCCTGGGTACCGGCGCGCTGGTGGAGTACGTGGACGCTGATGAGAACATCCTGATCGACTATATCCGCGCCGATATGATCTACCCGTTAAGCTGGGACAATGGGGATATCACGGAGTGCGCTTTTGGTTCTGCGAAGGTGGTAAATGAAAAAGAGTGCGTTTACTTGCAGATACACCGCCATGGCATCGCGGAGGACGGCGAGGATCCGAAGCTGTACTACATAGAGAATAAATATCTTGACGCGGATACGGGAGACGAGGTTCCCCTTCCTGATGACATGGAGGAGCTGGTTCCCACTATGTACGACAGACCGCTGTTCCAGATCATAACGCCGAATGTCGTGAACAACCTGGATCTGGACAGTCCTATGGGGATTTCCGTGTTCGGGAACAGCATCGACCAGGTAAAGGGCAGTGATCTGGTATATGACAGTTACATGAATGAGTTTGTTCTCGGCCGCAAGAGGATTCTTGTGCCGATTGGAATGGCCAAAATGGAGATGCAGAAAGAGGGCGTGACGGCGCCCGTCTTTGACCCGAATGATACGGTTTATTATGCGCTGCCCGATGACAGGAACAGTGATCTGAAGCTGACGGAAGTGGATATGAAGATTCGGGCCGCGGAGCACGAGCAGGGCCTGAATAAGACGCTGGATCTGATCTCCCTGAAATGCGGCATGGGCACCGGCCGGTATAAGTTTGAGAATGGGAGCGTTAAAACGGCCACTGAGGTGATCTCTGATAAGAGCGATCTGTATCAGAACCTGAAAAAGAATAAAATCCCTATCAATGCGGCACTTGTTGCGATGACAGAGGTGCTGTATTTCCTGGCCGGTAATTCCGGCAGCATCACGGTCACGGTGGATATGGATGATTCTATCATTGAGGATACCAACACTACTATTGACCGGAATATTAAGCTTGTGGACGCTGGACTGCGGTCTAAGCTGACCGCTATTATGGAGATTAATAAATGTTCCGAGGAGGAGGCCCAAAAGGAGATGGAGCGGATCGCGGAGGATAGTCAGATCACCGGCGCCGCGGTTGACTGGACCGGCGGCGATTCCGTGGAGGATGAGGAAGAACCGGAAGACGAAGGGGCTGAAAAAGAGGATGAGGATAAAAAGGATGATGCCGGTAATAAACGGAGGGCGGGATGAATCAGCTGGAAAAACAGAGGGCGGCCGATTTCTCCGCTTCAGCTGTTCAGGAATTAGAGGATCGCTTGATGGCCAATATCATCCGGCACTGTCAGGATTACGGGCAGCCCATAGCTACGGATGAATGGCTGATGAAAAAGCTTGCGGAGATCGGGAGGCTGAACAAAGAAAACATTGAGATTATCGCCAAAGCAACGGGGAACGCCCAGGCAGCCATGGAGCGTATGCTGAATGAAGTAGCCGAAAAGGCATTGGAGGAAGTAGAGCCCGCGATGCGGCAGGTGGCAAGGGAGGGCTTAGCGGGGAAGGCCGTGCCGGTAAAAAGAAGCCGGAACGTAGCGCAGGTGGTGGATGCCATGAGGAAGCAGGCGAAGGACACATTGAACCTGTGCAACACCACGATGCTCTATAAAGCCCGGGATGTGTACAAGGCATTTGTGGCAGGCCTGGCGTCAGCGGCACAGGAGATTGCCAGAAAGCAGGATTTTGTTGATATCCTGAACAGGAATGCCATAGCTGCCCTGATCGGCGCAGAGTCCCGCCAGCAGGCACTGAGGAAATGTATAAAAGAGTTTGCGAAACGGGGCATCCCCGCTTTTGTAGACAGGCGCGGCAGGGAGTGGACACCTGAGGCGTATGTCAACATGGCCATGCGCTCCACGTCGAATACTATGGCAGCGGAAATTCAGATGGCCCGGGCGGATGATTACGGGATCAATCTGGTGCAGGTGGACAGCCATGCGGGCGCAAGGCCTAAGTGTGCAAGGGACCAGGGGAAAATATTTGACCGGTCTAACAAATCTGACCGGTACCCTCATTGGAATACGTCCAGCTATGGGCAGCCCGACGGGCTGTTAGGCATCAACTGCGGGCATCACATCTACCCGTATATTGAGGGGGTAAATATCCGGCGGTTCTTCCCTACGGAAGATTTGGAGGATAACGACAGGCTTTACCGGCAGACGCAAGTTCAACGGGCCATGGAGCGGGATGTCCGTAAGCAGAAAAGAGAGTGTATGCTGTATAACCAGATCGGTGATCCGGGCGGGTTTGAAGCGGCGGCCGTTAAGCTAAAGCAGAAGGAGGCGAAGCTGAAAACCTATGTGGATGGGAACGACCGACTGCATCGGAGACGCGACAGGGAACAGGTTGTCGGGTTTGACAGGAGTGTCAGCGCAAAGGCCGTGGCCGCGAACAGAGCATATACAAAGGCGCAGAATACTGATATAATACCTGTAAAAGATACGCTGATCGGGAAAAGCGTCGGGGCGAAAGTAAAGAATTATGATATTATTGATCCCGATACAGGCGGTATTTATCATTTCGCGGAAGGAACCAGGATTCAAAATTCGGAGGTTTTCGCCGGAAAAGGGACGCGGCATCCCCTGCATGAGGGCGTCCCGGAAGGACTGACGGAACAATATGGCGGTTCGCCGACGAAATGGCAGCATTGTAAAGGGCACGGTGTCATTGACTATGACGGCGAGGAAAGGCCCGCGGAGGTGCATTGGTTTCAGGAGGAAACGGTGGGCAAAGTTAAATTCAAGGTGAAACGGTGGGAAGATGAAGGTTAAATGGAAAGGGAAAACGGAGTTTTTAGTACTTACGAAAGACAAGGTATATGATGTGCTGGCCGTTGAAAAAGGCTGGTACCGCGTGAGAGATGATTCAGGGGAGGATTATTTGTATCCCCCTGACCAATTCGAAGTAGTTGAGAAATAACGCCGCTGGTTAAATAAAAAGACCGGCGGTGTTTTAATTTGCCAAAAAACAGGAGGTAAACAATGCTTAAATTCATGAACAACCGTTATGGACAGTCCCGCATCTTCATGGAGGCGGACAAAGGCGGCGGCTCCGGAGGCTCGTCTGGCAGCAATGATGACAGTGGTGATGAATCCGGCAGCGACGACGATCCGGATGACAAAGCCGATGATGATGAAGGCGGTGACGATGATCCGGATGCGGATGAGAAAAAGTTTTCCCAGAAAGATGTGGACGCCGCCGTCAAAAAACAGCTGGAGAAAGAAAAACGGAAGTGGCAGAGGGAGCAAAAGAAAAAGGAATCTAAAAAGCCTGCCGGAAAAGACACTTCCGATGGCGGGGCAGGTGAAACGGATACGAATTCCGATGAGCTGAAAGCCGAAAGGGCAAAAACGAGCGGTCTGGAGATGAAACTTGCGTGTTTTGAGGCCGGCGTGGCGAAGGATTCCGTTAGCGACGTGGCGGCGCTGGCAAAGTCTTACATGGAGGCGGATGAGGACCTTGATCTGGAAGACGCCATTGAAAAAGTGGTGGAAAAATACCCGCAGTTTAAAGACGGCAGTGATGACGACGATGATGATTCCCAGGAAAAGAAAAAGGGCTGGGGGCAGCGGCATGGAAAGCCTCCAAAGAAAGCTACAACCATGCAGGATGAAATCAGAGCCCGGATGTTCGGGAAATAAGAAAGGATGATGAGGATATGGCAGCATTTACGTTAACCGACGCGAAAAATTTATCCCAGGATAAGCTGACAAACTATGTGATCGATGAGTTCAGGAAGTCCCCTCTGCTGGATGCTATGGTGTTTGACGATACGGTGAAGCCCCAGGGCGGGCAGACCATGTCTTATGTGTATAACCGCGTGACGACCCTGCCTACGGCGGCAGGCCGTGAGCTGAATACGGAGTATACGCCCCAGGAGGCGAAAACCAGCCAGGTGACAGTGAACCTGAAGGTGTTCGGCGGCTCTTTCAGTATCGACCGGGTGATTGCGGCCCATGAGACCCAGGTACTCAATCTGGTGCAGTTCCAGCTGGAACAGAAGTCTAAGGCGGTCAGGTCCCTGTTCGCCGACTGGTTTATTAACGGCGACAGTGCGGAAAACATGAAAGCGTTTGACGGCCTGGCTAAAGCGCTGAAGGGTTCCGACACGGAGATTACCTTGGAGGACAGCAGTCTTTTAGACTTATCTACCGCCGCGAGCCTGAAAGCGAACTGGCAGTCTTTCCTGTATGAGCTGCGCCAGGTGGAAAAGTTATTGGATGGTGAGCCTGGCGTGATCGGCGTGAACAGCGATTTATTTGCAGTGTTCCAGTCCGTGGCGGATCTGTCCACCCAGTTCCAGCAGACAAAGAGCGAGCTGGGTACCCAGATTGTCAAATACGGGAACGCTACTATTATGAATATGGGGGACAAGCCTGGGACTTCTAATCCGATCATCCCTACCGATGAAAAAACCGGCACTACGGACATGTACCTGTTCCGCATCGCTTTGGATGGCGTCCATGGCGTCACGCCGGAAAGGAATAAGGAGCCGAAGATTTATCTGCCTGACATGACCCGTCCAGGCGCCGTAAAGACCGGAGAGGTTGAGATGGTGGCCGCCATGGCGCTGAAAGCAACGAAGGCCGCCGCTGTGCTCCATGGGATCAAGGTGGTTCCCGGGGCTTCCACGACTCCTGCGGCGTCTCCATCCCGCGCTGTTTATTCAGCTTCTTTCGACGATATTCCGAGTAGATAATGCAGTAAAAGAGGGTTAAATGATGTATGTGACGTATGAGTATTACAATGATGTTTTCCATGGGGAGCTGGTAGATGAGGCCGGCTTTCCCGGCCTTCTGGAACGGGCGTCTGAGATTGTGGAAGAGATGACCATGTACCGTCTTACGCCGGATACGTTTTTATATATGCCTGAAAGCGCTCAGGAACGCGTCAGGAAGGCCGTTTGTGCCCAGGTAGAGTATCTGGATGCCAATGGCGGGAGTGATGTGGATAACGGCGCAGATATGCAGAGCGCTACGCTTGGAAAGTTTTCTTATACGAAAGCATCAGGGACGAACGGAGGAGGCGGGCAGTCCGTCTGTTCTCCCCGTGCGCGCCGTATCCTGGCGCCTACAGGCTTTTTGTACCGGGGAGGTGGGTCGATATGAGGCCGATACCTAAAAAACTTTTGATCCATACAGTGACACTGCATCGGAAAATATCGGCTGACAGGTGGGGGAAAACACAGTTGGATGAAGGGACAGTGCTGGCTCATGTCCGTATGGAGCCGTCAAGCAGGATCGTCCGTGATGTGAACGGGGCGGAGATACAGCTGGCGGCCATGTTGTTTTACGACTGTAAAAACAGCAGGCCGCAGGGTTTTGGATTCCATGAGGATGACATTGTCCTGTTCAATGGACAGAAGCATAAAGTTGTCTCGGTGGAGCCGCTTTACGATGAGAAGCTTCTTCATCATTATGAAATGGGGTTGGTGAAACATGCCTAAAATAAGCAGCCGGGTAACTTTTGACAAGAGGGCGGCCATGGCACAGATCAGGGCGGCCAGCAATCAGGCGCTTACCATAATGGGAGATCAGGCGCTTACGGATGCCACATGGCATGCACCCAGGGATCAAGGCCTTTTGCAGGACAGCGGCATAACGAACAGCGACTTTGCGGCACAGGATTTAAAATTCATCCTGCGATGGGACACACCTTATGCGCAGTACCTGTGGCATGGTAAGGTCATGCATGGGAATCCTACAAATCGCACCTATGGCCCTGAGAAAATATCTTTTACATCCGCTCTTGCCCGCGAGGAATGGGCAAAGTACGCGAAGGAGGTGTATGGGGAGGAATGGAAACAGGTTCTTCAGAACGCTCTGCGAATGGAGCTGAAAGACTGACCCCTTTAATGGATTTCCTGAATCTGCTGGTGGATACGGCGGAAGAACGCTGTGATCTTGACAGCAAGATTTCATTGGAAGAGCTTTCGGCGGAAAACAGTCTATATGCGGAACTGGGCAGCGGTTTTACTGAGACAGCTTATTATGGCAAAAGGACCGTGAAGACAATACCGGTTCTTTTTTTGTGCCGCAATGGGAAACAGGAGCGGTGCGTGTCTCAGCTGGAAAGCATCTGTAACTGCCTGCAGCGCATGGAAGCGTATCCCCAGTGTGAGACGGTCGCCTGGATGGATACCGTCATAGCGAAAGAACCGTCTAAGATTGGCAGGGATGAAGACGGGGTTTATCATTATTCCTGTATCCTGAACAACAAAATTTACTACTAAGGGAGGGTGAACGATGCCTGAAGTATTACCGAAAAACCCAACTCCGCCCGAGATGAATTATGAGACGGAGACGTTTCTGAACATTAAGCCTGACGGTGATATTGCCGACTGGGCTTCCTTTGACGGATTTATGAAAAACATGAACCAGTCTTTGGGTGAGCAGCTGTACCAGGCCGCCTATTATAAAGACGAGGGCTGGGGCAGTACCATTGTCACCGGCGGCCAGATGACCCTGACCGTGACAGGCGACGTGATGCCGGGGGACGCGGCATGTGATTATTTGTTGTCGCCTGAGGTAATGTATAAATTCGGCGCGAACCGGTTCAGTCATTTAAAGCTGCAGAAAGGAAACAAATATGTGATCTGGCCTGTCACGCTGGCCAACATTACGCCTGCGTATGGGGATGGAAACGCGGTGAATGCGCTTACCGTTACCATACATGGCAATGGCAAGCCTACGCTCGGTGTAGTGGAAGCCGAAACTGAATAACGAAGTAACATGAAACAATTTTGAGGGGCTGCGTGCCCCTCTTTTTTCAATTGGAGGAGCACCATGGCATACCAGCTTAAAAAAACAAAAAAGGTTACGGAGGAGTTGGAGCTTATTAATGATGACGGCAGCCTTTTCACGACGATTTGCGTAGAGCTTGACCGGGCTGGCCTGGTCAAGAAAGTAAATGAAAAATATGTGGAGCTGCTGAAAGCGCAGTCGGAGGTGGCAGCCCTGCAGGCGGGCGGAGGGCAGCCTTTGGACGCCGGGGCGTTAAAAGATGCCATTGAACTGTATTCCGGAATCGCCTGGGATTTGTTTGGGATTATTTTTGGGGAGAGGGACGCGAAAACGATTTTAGATTTTTATGATGGCGACCTGATGGAGGTATGCCAGCAGATCATGCCGTTTGTCACGCAGGTGCTGGTTCCCCGTATCCGGAAAATTGCCCAGGAGATAAGGAAACAGGCGATGCGCTCTTATAAGCCGAAAGTGGGATGGTTTGGAAAATGACAGGCGGTGGTTTTTTGATATGTCGGCCTGTCCGGCATGTGGCATATGGCCGTCGGCGCTACAGGATCAATCCGGCGTATGACACCGTGTTAAAGCTGCGCCGCCTGTTCGCGGACGAGAGGCTGGAACGCGTGGACAAAATCAGCCTGGCGTTGGAACTGCTGGCAGGCAGTTATTGGAGCCGTTTCCGGATCCGGCGGCTGCCTGTTTCGGATCAGATCCGACTGTTCCGGAAGGTGGACACAGAAATGCTCCATACCAAAAAACGGCCGAAGCTGCCGGATAACGGCCCTCCTGCGTTGGATTTTGAGGAGGATGGCGAGTACATTTACGCTTCTTTCGTGGACGAATACGGGATTGACCTGATAAAGCAGCGTGGGAAGCTTGGATGGCGGGAGTTTATTGCCCTGTTTGAGGGGTTGTCCGGGGAAAGCAAAATCAAGGAGGTTATGAGGATCAGGCGGATGGAGGTTCCGGCGCCCAATGGCCGTAACCAGAAGGAAATCCGGCATATCAGCCAGATGAAGATGTTTTATGCCCTGCCGGTTAAAAACGGGCAGAAGAACGGCGCGGATATGCTGTTTCGGACGCTTGAGCAGATGGCTGAAAGGTAAAGGCAGGTGATGGCGGATGCCGAAAGGCGAAGTGACATATGAAATACGCGGTGATGACAGCTATCTGGAAAAGGATCTGGAGCGGGCGCAGAAGCGGGTGGAAGAATCTGATAAAGATATGGGCGCGCGGACGGAGCGGATCACAGAACAGACTGAGGAAAGCGTCCGCCAGGAGAAGGAAGAAACCACCCACCACCATGAGGAACAGAATGATGAAAGGCAGCGGGATGACGAGGAAACCGGGCGGAAGCGGGAGGAAACGGAACGCCGGGTCAGTGAAAAGATAAAGGATATCGCGGCAGATACCGTAAAAGTGATTGGGGCATCTATGTTGGCTGTCGGGGCCGGGGCGGCGGCGGTCGGTGGAATGGCCGTGAACAGCGCCAATGATCTGGACAAGGCCATGAATACACTGTCGGCCAGCACAGGGTTGACCAGGAAGCAGACGGAGCACTATCAGAAAGTCCTGGAAGACGTCTATAAAAACAATTACGGCGACAGCTTTGAGGACATCGCCCAGGCCATGGCCGTGATGGAGCAGTATTCCATCAGCGATATGGTCGGCGACATGGATGAGCTGCAAAGGGCTGTGGAGTCGGGATATGCACTCAGGGATACCTTTGGGTATGAGATACCGGAGTCAACAAGAGCCGCTTCTACCATGATGAAGCAGTTCGGCGTTACCGCTGATGAGGCGTATGATCTGATCGCCTGGGGCGCGCAGAATGGCCTGGATTATTCCGGGGAGCTGCTTGACAGCATCAATGAATATTCCGTCCAGTTTTCAAAAGTCGGCATGGATGCCGAGGACATGTTCCGAATCTTTGACAGGGGTGTTGACAGCGGCGCCTTTAACCTTGATAAGATCGGCGATGCGGTCAAGGAGTTTTCCATACGTGCCATCGACGGAAGCGACAGCACGGCGGAAGGGTTTCAGCTGCTGGGCCTGAATGCGGATGAGATGGCAGCGAAGTTCGCAGCCGGAGGGGAGAATGCGAAAGCCGCATTTCAGCAGACTGTGGAGGCGCTGGCTGCTATGGAAGATCCCCTTGCGCAGAATGTAGCCGGTGTTGATCTGTTCGGGACCATGTGGGAGGACTTGGGTCCGGAAGCTGTGGCAGCCCTTGCCGATATCACCGGCGGGGTGGATGAGGCGGCGGGCGCCATGGAATCGCTGAAGGAAGTCAGGTATGACGACCTTGGCAGCATGTTCGAGGGCCTGAAACGGAATGTGGAGGCCATGCTGATTCCGCTGGGAGAGGAGCTTACGCCGATTCTGAATGATTTGCTGGACAGCACACTCCCTATGATGGAAGAAGCGCTTCCGCCGTTAATCGACCTGGTGGGGCAGGCTGTGGCACAGACGGCTCCGGTGGTGGAACAGCTGCTTCCGGTGATGCTAGACCTGTTCATGCAGCTTTTGCCAGTTTTTACCAGTATTATATCAGACCTGCTTCCTGTCCTGATTGAGCTGTTTTCGGCGGTTGCCCCGGTTCTGGGGGAACTGGTCGGCGCAGTGCTTCCGATCCTGGTGGAGCTGTTCCAGGCGCTGATCCCGCCGGTGATGGAGATCGTGGGCGCGCTGCTTCCGCCGTTATTGGAGCTTATACAGGCGCTGCTTCCTGTTTTCTCCATGCTGATCGAACTGCTGGGGCCTGTGATCGACGCGTTTATCTCCCTTCTGGATCCGATGGCCAGCCTGATTACAAACGGGATTACGCCGCTGGTTTCGGCGATCGTCGGCCTGATGTCAGCCGCCCTTGAACCTTTGAAAGCGCTTATTGGCATCGTCGCCAGCATATGGGCGGAGAAATGGTCTGGGATTATGCGGGACACGCAGAGCGTGATCGGGAATGTCAAAGGGATTATTGACGGACTGGTCAATTTTGTGAAAGGCGTATTTACCGGAAACTGGCGGCAGGCCTGGAACGGTGTGGTGCAGATATTCAGCAACATTTTCGGCGGCATCGCGAACCTGGCGAAAACGCCGATCAACGGGATTATCGACAAGATCAACGGCTTTTTGTCCGGCCTGAATGGGATCAGGATCCCTGACTGGGTGCCGGGTGTGGGCGGGATGGGATTCAGCATCCCCATGATCCCGCGGTTGAAAAAGGGCATAAAGTTTGTGCCGTCGGATTACTATCCCGCTTACCTGGACTATGGGGAGAGGGTTCTGACGCAGGCGGAGAATGCCAGGTTCACGGCGCTGGGAGGCCTTGAAGGGATTGAGCGTACGCTTAGTAACGGAAATGACTTTCTGCGTCAGGATGCATGGGGGCGCGGCGGAAACACGGCTGAAAGCACCACGAAAGTCATTTTAGAAAAAGGCAGCATAACAGGTGATGTGGCAATGGACGGTGTTAAAGTAGGCCGGCTGGTGGCGCCTACCGTGGATGTTGAGATCAATCAGGCGAGAAGGGAGAGTGAGCGGTGACAGGGAATGAGGTGGATGTATTATTTGATGACATGCGGACCTTTGAGGACTGGGGGCTGAGGCTGGAAAAGATCACTTTGTCTTTTCCGGATCCGAAACTGGATTTAGTGGATATTCCCGGAGCTGACGGTGTGTCTGATCTGACTGAGGCCAATGGCCCTGTTCGTTATGAAAACCGGGATATCCAGCTGGTATTTTCCCTGGTTGGCGGCTACGCAGGCTGGCATACCCTGGTCAGCCTGATCGCCGCAAAGCTGCATGGGAAACTTCGGAAATGTATTCTTCCTGATGACCCCGCTTTTTTCTATCAGGGGCGTTTTACTTTGGAGACGGAAAAAGACAGCCCGGCGGTGACAGGCATTGTCATTTCGGGGAATGTGGAACCGTATAAGCAGGAGGCGCAGGACAGCCTGGAGGACTGGCTCTGGAATCCTTTTAATTTTGAAACCGGCATTATCCGGGAATACGCGGATATCGCGGTGGATGGGGTTTTGGAGGTCAACATCATTGGCCGGGAGATGCCCGTGGTGCCCCGGATCATTGTTGATAATGAAATGACCGTGGAATTTGATAACGTGGTATATGAACTTGTGCCTGGTACGAACGTGATTTATGATATCGTGACCTCTCCCGGGGATAATATCCTGAAATTTGAGGGACATGGGGCGGTATCCGTTGGTTACAGGGGAGGGATGCTCTGATGTACAGGGTTGTGGTGGTGACGGATGGCAAAGAGTATCCGCTGCTAAACAAGGCGTTGAAGCTGGAGGCGCCTGTTTTAAATGAGGTGGTAGGCAATACGCCTAATTACCTGAAATTCAGCATCCTGCCGGATCATCCCCATTATGACAGGATAGATACCCTCCGTTCGGAGCTGTTTGTCTATGAGGACGGCGCTGAGCTGTTCCGGGGACGCTGCGTGACCGGCCGGGAGGATTTTAACCGGACCCATAAGCTGTCCTGCGAATCCGACCTGGCCTATCTGTGCGACAGCGTTATGCGGCCCTTTGAGTTTAAAGGGAATATTCCGGATTTCCTTCGGATGGTCCTGGATAATCACAATGTTCAGGTGGAAGAGCGGAAGCGGTTCCGGATGGGAAATGTGACGGTGATGGACAGCAATAATTATATAAACCGCAGCGACAGTCATCATTCCCATTCCCTTGACTGCCTGCGGAATAAGCTGGTGCAGACCCACGGAGGATATCTGCGGACCCGCCTGGGCAAGGATGGGGTCAGGTATCTGGACTATGTGACGGATGCCGGGGGGATTAACAGCCAGGTGATCCGGTATGGCGTGAACCTGGCCAGCTATGAGAAAAACAGGGACGCCACATCTTTGTTCACTGCCCTGATCCCTACGGGGGCGGAGATTGAGGTAACCGGGGAAAATGGTTCCAGGCAGACGGAGACAGTCAATATTACCAGCGTGAACAATGGCGTGGATTATATTTATGACGCGGACGCCGTGGCGCGGTACGGCTGGATATTCAGGCAGGCACAGTGGGAGGATGTAACCATTCCAGAAAACCTGTTGTCAAAAGCGAGGGCTTATCTGGAAAAAAGCATCTATCTGAGTGACGTGCTGCAGCTGACGGCCATTGACCTGGCGGACATGGGGGTGGATATTGAACGCCTGAAAACAGGATATTGGACAACGGTGAAATCCAGGCCCCACGGTGTTGACGTGACTTATCTTCTGGAGGAAAGGATCCGGTACCTGCAGGAGCCGGGGAAGGGGAGCATTTCCCTGGGAGGCAGGGTTGGGACATTTTCCAGGGCTGTGAGCGACCGGGAAAAGGAGATACGGGCCTATGTTGACCAGGTGGCGAAATCTACAAATACGGCGATTAACAGGGTCGTGGACAACGCCACGAAACTGATCACAGGTGGAACCGGAGGGTATGTAGTTCTGGATATAGAGGATGAAAACGGGGAGCGCGCCCTCCCCTGGCGTATCCTGATTATGGACAGCCCGGATAAAAACCAGGCGAAAAGCGTGATCCAGTTCAACCGCAACGGGATCGGCTTCTCCACTACCGGCATAGGCGGGCCTTACCGCAATGCCTGGACCATAGACGGGAATCTGGTGGCGGACTTCATCACCACCGGCACTATGCTGGCAGATCGGATCAGGGGCGGCACGCTGGAGCTGGGCGGGTTTGCGAATGAGGGCGGCGTTGTCATAATGAGGGATGCCAGCGGTAAAGAGATCGGCAGGTGGGACAAGGACGGCCTTGTGGCCACTAAAGGATCATTCCCGGCCGGACTGATTACCGGGAAAATAACGGCGGATCAGATTGATGCGACAAACCTGAAAGTCAATGCCGCCAATATCACGGGGATGCTGACCGCAAATCAGATCAATGCGGAATCCCTGACGATTAACGGAAAGCAGATCACGGCGGGCTCGATCGGAACAGAGAGGTTTAATTCCGGCGTCAGCTCATGGGTTGGCGACATAGCGGCTGATAAGATAAAAACCGTTGAGCTGAGCGCGGACAGGATATATCCGAATCATGAAGGCTTTATCTGGTTTCCCCGCGGCCCTGTGCTGGTGACCAGACTGCAGATAGACAGAGGCAGCAGCATCACCTGTGTGGGAGGGATGTGTGGGACGAAT
>CAJTTU010000082.1:13265-15751 GCA_910579325.1 uncultured Lachnospiraceae bacterium
GCGCAGGGGTGGTTTGGCTCTATCAATGGCAGCTCATCGAGGAAACTGAAAAAAGATATTAAATCTTATTCCGGCGGTTTGGATGTAGTCATGAAGACCAACGTGAAAAAATATCGGATGAGAAGCGATGAGACCGGCCGGATAAGGTTCGGCTTTATCTCCGAGGACGCCCCGGAGGAATTGGCGACGAGTGAGCGGGAAGGCATCGATTTGTATAACTGTATCGGCGTGGCGTTCAGCGCCATACAGGAATTACAGGGACAGATCAACGAGCTGAAAGGAGGAAGCGTGGCATGAACGGCACCTTAACATTTGACTACGATAAGATAGAGCGGGCGGCGGTGCTTCTAAATCATATCCAGGTAACGGGAGTAGGCCAGGCTCGCATTTTGGCTGAACTTGGCGGGATCTTAGAGGAGGGCAGGCCGTATGGACCGGAAGACGGAGAGATTGGCGCGGCTCAAGAAGCTGCCGGCTATGAGGAAGAGACGGGAGCAGCGGACGCGGGCCCGGGAAAGGAGAAGAAATGAGGGATATAAAGGAAATCCTGAATGGAATCCTGCGCGCCGTCTATGGCCGGGAAGTACGCCAGGATATCCATGACGGGATCGAGGCCGGCTATACCATCGCTACCGAATCCCGGACCGCCGCAGAGGCTGCGGCGAAAGCGGCGGCCGAATCAAAAAGTGGCGCTGATGCGGCGGTAAAAAAGGCTGATGAAGCGGTGAAAAAGGCAGGCGAGGCGGCGGGAAGGGCCGACGCGGCTGCCAGTGCGGCCAATGGGGTGGCAGATGATCTGACTACTCGTCTTGAGGCCGGGGAGTTTGTCGGCCCTACCGGTCCGAAAGGAGATAAAGGTGATACCGGACCGACCGGGCCTCGAGGTCCCCAGGGAATCCAGGGAAATCCCGGTGAAAAGGGAGAGAAAGGGGAACGCGGTGACAGCGGGATCGTGGTTTCCGTGAGTGGCCTGTTCAGCCTGGCCGGAGATGAAGATGGCAATCTGTGGGCGTATTACGCAGATGGGGACAGCGCTCCGGAATTTGAAGTGGATGAGGATGGAAACATCTACTACGTTACGCCGGCGGCATAAGGAGGGAAAGAGATGCCCAGGACACTACTTGGAAATTTTAAAGGCCCGAAAGGGGACAAAGGAGATAAAGGGGACAGAGGTCTGCAAGGCCCGGCGGGTCCAACTGGGCCGGCAGGTCCGGAAGGTTCTAAAGGGGATAAGGGAGACAAAGGAGACAGAGGGCCGCAGGGTCCGCAGGGACCTCCAGGCGAATCGGGAGGGCTGGATGAAAATGCCCAGATAACCTACAGCGTACCGAGCACATATACGGCGCCGGCGTCCGGAAACACTATAAAGGTACTTTTTGGCCGGATAACAAAAGGATTATCTGTTCTTTTTGACTCCATTGGCACGCTGTCGAGCCTTAAAACGACAGTTAAAACCAATCTGGTAGCGGCGGTCAATGAGCTTGTAGACAAGAAATTTGACAAAGCAAAGCTTGTTGCTTCTACCAACATCACGGAACCTGGTTTTGCGATGGATGGGGCCGAGTGCTCAAAGGCGCTGGCTGAATTATATAGTAATTCGGATAGCTCCGGTAAAGTCCTCTGGGAAAACCCAAATCCAACAGCCGTATTCGCGGCGCAAACGATAGAGCTAAACTCGACGGATTTTGAATTTTACGAAATTTATGTGCGTTTTAGTGACGTAATTCCAGTAATTGCAAGTCGAAAGGCACCAAAGGGGTATGGAGCTTATGTAATGGTTTCTGATAGTTCTAGCAAAATTATTTCACGGAGGATTGCATGGTCAGGGACAAACAAACTGCAAATCCCAAGCGCGGTGTATGAAGGTCAAACAGCCAACAGCCAAAATAATGCTCTGGTGCCAATTATGGTTATTGGATACTGATTCTACTCTACTCCAATTTGATTTCTTTAATGCCGCAATATCCATACCAGTTAGTCTGGTAACTGGGCGCATATAAGTATGGTTCGCTGATTTGTACACCTATCGTTCGATTGCCCCCACTTTCTGGGAGGCTGAGGTTTAACTCGTAATCGGAATTTGATGTTGATGTAATTCTTTTGGTTGCTTTTTCAGTATTAGTTTCGCCTATTGACAGTGTTACATCCATATAATGGTTCGCATGGGATATTCGTGCGCTATATTTCATTGTAATCTTAGAAAATCCGCTGACATTTACGGATTCTTTTGCCGTTAAAATGATTCCTATAAATTTGCTAACTGCGTTGCCATCATTATAGCCAAAAACCTGCATATCAATGCTACTGTCAGTAAAATTGCAGTGTGCATATGATAGGTCGGAATTAGCTGACTTATACCATGAAACATCAAAACTGGAGATTTTCTGGAATTTTCCATAGCGATAGATGAATCCATCGAATGGCACATATCCAGGCATCCAGTCTTCCCACAAGTTATCTATTAACAACTGTACATAATTGGTTTC
>CAJTTU010000083.1 GCA_910579325.1 uncultured Lachnospiraceae bacterium
ACGATCAGATTAAAAATATAATAAAACACCCCCGCCACCATCAGCGGAAAAATCGAAGCCTCTTTGGCCGCAATCTGTTTGGCCACCGTGAACATTTCCACCTCTGTCAGAACGAAGGCCAGGGACGTGTCCTTTACCAGCGTGATCATCTCATTGGTGACCGGCGGCAGAATCCGCTTGATCACCTGAGGCAGAATAATCTTCATAAAGGTCTGCGCTTTCCCGTAACCCAGCACTTTTGCCGCCTCATACTGACCTGCGGGGATAGACTCGATCCCGGAGCGGTAAATCTCAGCGAAATATGCCGCGTAATTCAGCACAAATGCCAGAATCACCGCTCCCGACCGATACCAGGCGGGTATCTTAACGCCGAATATGTAATAGGGAGCAAAATACACCACGATCAGCTGCAGCATCAGCGGCGTGCCCCTCATAACAGAAATATACAGTTTGCTGACTCCCCTTACAAGGCTGTTTTTCGACATACGGCCAAAGGAAAATATCAGGCCCAGCGGCAGGGAAAACAGCAGGGTAAAAAAGAAAATCGAAGCTGTTTTCAGCATACCCGTACTCAAAAGCCGCAGCATGGTTATCGTCGACATGATTTTACTTCCCCAGACAAACGGCATCCGTCAGTCCGAAATCGGCATACTGCTCCGCGATCTTCATAAAAGTACCGTCATCCACCATCTCCATCAGCGTCTCCTGCACGATATCCCGCAAAGACTCATTGCCCAGAAGGAATCCTACGGCATACTGCTCTGTGGCCAGATATTCTTTTTCCGGCAAAATCAAAAAGCCTCCGTCTCTCTGGGCGATCTGATAATTCGCCACACCGATATCCATGGCCAGCGCATCGATGGAGCCTGCTTCCAGTTCCATAAAACCGGTGTTATAATCGGCAAACTGCTTCAGATCGGCAAAAGAAGCCGCCAGATCCAGATTCTCCTGGTTCTCCTCATCCTCCAGCGCCGCCAGCGCAGAGGAATCTGCCTGCACGCCTACTACCTTGCCGGCCAGATCAGCTTTTGCGGCAATCCCAGCGTCGTCAGCCACTACGAACACCTGGCTGTTATCCACGTAGGGAACTGTCCATGTATAGTTGTTTTCTCTTCCGTTCATCGTAAAGCCGTTCCAGATACAGTCGATGGCTCCGGTGGAAAGCTGCTCATCCTTGGTATCCCAGTTGATCGGCTGTTTTACCAGATCCCATCCCTGGCGTTTGCATACCTCCGCCGCCAGATCCAGGTCAAAGCCTACATAGTCGCCATTGTCATCCATATAGCCATAGGGGGGAAATTCCGCGTCAAAACCGACTGTCAGAGAAGTTCTCTTCCACTCCTCCTCCTTGTCGGCCGCCGCAGCGGTCTGCCCTTCCGTTCCCTGAGCCGTTTCGCCCTCCGCAGCCTGCGTTGTTTTTGCCTCTGTCCCTTCTGCCGGGGCTTTCGTCTCCGGCGAATCCTTCTGGCCGCATGCCGCAAGGCCAAATACCATCATGGCCGCCATCAATAATGCAACTGTTTTTTTCATCATTTTATTCTCCCTTCGGTTGTCTCGCTCATCGCCGATTTCGCTTTATCAATTTATCACGCTAAATTGGCGACCACCCTATCTTACCACGATTCCCCACCGCTTGTCAATGACATCTGACACAACCTGTCACCGATTTCCCACTAAGTTACCGTTCCGGTGCCGCATGGACACTGGCTGTAATTATAATTGACATATGTCATAAAACAGAGTATGATAAACGAGTATGGATATAAAAATACATTTTATCCACAGGAGGACTTCCCATGGCCCGACCCACCAAACGGCGACGCATCTGCGGGCTGCCCCATACCAAGAGCTTCCGCCCCTGCGCCGGGCAGAATCCGGATCCGAAGACAACAAAAATCATGGCGCTGGCTCCGGATGAAACGGCAGCGTCTGAAATCACGGAGATCACCATAGACGAATATGAAGCGATCCGGCTGATCGACTACCTGAACCTTTCCCAGGAGGACTGCGCCGCCCAGATGAACGTGGCCCGCACAACGGTTCAGGCGATCTACGATTCCGCCAGAAAAAAACTGGCCGACATGCTGGTAAACGGCAAGCAACTGAACATCTCCGGCGGCTCCTACGATCTGTGTCCCCATGGAGAAACCTGCTGCGGAAAGAACTGCGGACACCGCCGCTGCCGGGAACAGCTCTGTGAGAAAGAACAGGAACAGCAGCTTTACTGCTATGCGTGTAAGAGACATGATTAGAAAACCGGACGAAAGCTTTGTCTGTTTGATTCGCAGCCGGCAGGACAATATTTTCTGTGACTTATCAGTTTATTATTGACATATGTCAAAAACAGTCCTATAATATCATTATATCAATGTGAAAATCACTTTTGGAGGTTCTATTATGAAAATCGCAGTAACTTATGAGAATGGCCAGATCTTCCAGCATTTCGGTCATTGTGAAAATTTCAAATTTTACACGGTAGAAAACAACCAGGTTCAGTCCTCAGAAGTTGTGAATGCATCAGGCAGCGGCCACGGCGCGCTGGCAGGCTTTCTGAAAAATAACGGCGCGGACACTCTGATCTGCGGCGGAATCGGCGGCGGCGCCCGGGTAGCCCTGGCAGAGGCCGGCATCAAACTCTATCCCGGCGCGTCAGGCGATGCGGATCAGGCGGTAACCGCTCTTTTACAGGAAAATCTGAATTACGACCCTGATACCATGTGCAGCCACCATCATAACGGGGATCACGACTGCGGCCATCACGAAGGTCATGACCACCACTGCGGCGAAGACAAGCAGGGCTGCTGCGGAAACCACTAAAACTGCCGACAAAGCTGTTGCGAAGACGGTAAATGTAAAATAAAAACAAAACTATATATAAAATGAAAAACGGGATTCCGTTCGCACCAGGTCAAGGCGCTTCGAATGGAATCCCGTTTTTCATTTTAAATTGCTCTAAGTCCGTACCCGCCAAACGCGGACATTTCTCACGCTAAATATGCATTCTCCGCCGCACCTCTTCCCGCAGTCCGGATCGCCGGATAATCGTGATCAGCGCCGCCACGATCACAGCGCAGCAGATTCCGGTAACTGCAGACCAGGACAGATAAAACCGGCCCGCGAAATGGCGGTTCAGCACCAGCTCCGTAATCACCGTGAAAATCCCGGCCTCCGCGAACAGCAGACTGGCGTTTGCCAGAATAGACGGCTTCATTTTCTTTGCTACCCCGACAAAACAGCCGACAAAAACCACACAGAACCAGACCACCGGCAGCGCCACCTCCAGAAACCAGCCCTTCCCCGGATGGAACCGGGAAATCAGGGCACAATACAGGCTGACCGCCATACCGTCCCCCAGCAATGCCAAAAGCGGGTGCGGTTTCTTCACGAGAATCAGCGGCAGACTCACCACCCAGAGCACGCCGCATCCGCCGATCACATAGACGGACCAGAGCGTGCCGTAAAATATCAGCAGATTCAATATGCCGCAGGCCAGACAGGTAGAAATCAGCACGACGGAAAACAAAACCGCCACGTCATTTCTGATCACATCCACCTCTCCCCGCTCCCGTGGAAAAACCGGTACCGCCTCCTTTTCTTCCCGCGCGTTCTCCGGATGATAAACCGGCGTATGACACAGCGGACAGGCTTTCAGTTCTTCTGACAACTCCACACCACAATTTACGCAATATGACATAATTTTCCCTCAATCGATGATTTAACGGCCATGTTTCCCAACAGCCTGATACGTTTCCCGAACTATTCCGTCTTCTGCCGCTTACTGACTTCTGTTCGTCTCAATTCTCACATGAATACGATCCTGAACCAGCCTGGTAAAAAACAGCCGTTCCACATCCGTCTCCCGAATGCAGCTGGCAAAGCTGACGCTCAGCTGATCCTGATAGGTGACCACCGCGCAATTGGTACGGGCTGAAAACGGCTGACCCATCAGGATATCGATACGCTCCGTATGCTCTTTCAATCCGTCAGGCAGACGGATGATTCCCATGTTGGTCAGTCCGGCCGAGGACTGTTTATCCTGCACTCGGATATAAAAACCGCGCACGACAAAGTCTTTGATAAACAATGGCACGATGCGGATCAGCGGATTGGCCCTGACCGCGTAATCGGTGGTGATATCCGCTCTGAGAAATTTGGGATTAATATAGTACCGCATGTAATGATGCACTTCTTTCACGATCTCCTCAAAGGTATAATCCCCCAGCATGGGATCGATCGAAGGATAGGCCAGCACAATAAAATTTCTCATGGTCCGGGACGGAAACAGATTGCGCAGATTCACCGGCATCGCCAGCTTGATCGGTTTCTGGCGCGCCGGATGTTCACTCTTCTGTTTGCGCATCAGCGCATATATAAGAACCCCGTTCAGATATTCGGTCAGAGATACCCCATAGCTTTTCGCCACCGCAAGCGCCTCTCTGACCGGAATGACGCCCCTGATCACATTCAGCGTGTAAAAAGGTTCTTTGGTGCCCCGCACCCGATAGGCCTTTTTCTGTTTAAGGGCTGATCGGCTCCGGGAGCGGGCGTATTTGGCATAGGCATCCTCTAACTCCTCCGGGTCCGGCTCCTGATTCAAATCCATAACGCCCTCCCCGCAGGAAACCTGCGTCCCCTTAAGCCTCAGATACTGGGCCGCCACGGTTTTTAACAGGCACATACCGCCGTTTCCGTCAGACAGAGAATGAAACATTTCCATGGAAATCTCATTCTCATAATAGTAAAACCGTACCAGATACCGGCTCTTTCCTTTAAAAGACATGGGCATACAGGGATTGGCAATATCCGCCCGCACAAAAGGCCCGGGACGGTGATTGGGCTCCAGATACCGCCAGAACAGCCCTTTTCGCATCGCTACTTTAAAAGTAGGGAAGCGGGGCATTACCTGATCCACGGACAGCTGTAAAAGCGCCGGATCGATTTTCTGATCCAGGGTCATGGACAGCCGGAATACGGCGGAATAATCTTTCCGCTGCAACGTGGGATACACGGTCCCGGACAGGTCCAACGGATACCAGTTTTTTCGGTCATTCCGTTTCTTTTCTGACATATTTTTTGACGGTTCCCTTCTCGTTATATTTTGCTCATGCTGAAAACGTTATGGTCGCTTTACGCTTTATTCCCGCAAGCGGGGTATTTCACTCCATACAGGACCATTATAAACGCCGAACTCCTTTCTGGCAACCGGAAATCCGGAAAGAAAGCAGAGGATCACCATATCCGAACATGAGAAAAACAGGACAGGGGTACCGGCCGGCTCCGGATCAGCGTTTCCATCGAAAACTGAACATTCAGAAGGCAAATAAAAATATTTTCCTCCAACGGGAAACAAGGCAAGCCCTCCCACATACCATGTATTGTAAACAAAAATAACGGAGGATTTTCTTCTATGAGTGATTTAACTGCTACGAATTGTGGAACTGGCTGCGGCACCGGCTTCGGCGGAGGCAATGGCTGCAATATCATTTTCCTGATCATCCTGCTGTCCTGCTGCGGCGGCGGCAACTTCCTTGGCGGCGGTGACTGCGGCTGCGGCGGCGGCAGCGGATTCTTCGGCGGCGACAACAACTGCCTGTGGATCTTACTGCTTCTGTGCTGCTGCGGCGGGTGCTAAACCATCCTGCCCGGTCACGGGAAATTCTTTTTTCGTGACAGAAGGGAGGCGCCGGATATCCGGCGCCTCTTCTTTATTCTATATTTACTTTTTCTGTTCTCCCTTCTTCCCTTTTTCTTTCGTCTCCTTCTCCTCCTTCTTCTGTCTCAGACATTCTTCATCCGTCTCGTATACGGCGTCGCCATCTATAATTAATTTCGCGTACATAATAATCCCTCCTGACATATTATAATATGCAGGAAGGATGAAGAAAGGCATAGTCCCATCCCTTTTTTCATAAGATAAAAGAAAAGCCTCGGTGTTATCGAACACTGATCTTAAGGAGCAATCTATGGAAGATTCTTATCAGGCGACTGAATTCGACCAGCAGACTACCAGCCATCATCTGCAGATGCTGAAAGCCGCCGTCCCATATATGCCGGTCAGCCAGCAGAAGACCATGTCCTTCCTGATCAAATTTCAGGAGCTGCAAAACGCCATGCATATATTTCAGTCAGACGACGGCGAACTGGGAATCTGCTCGCTGAGCGAAGAAGAAAAAAATCCTCTGGATATGCTAGAATCCATCAAAGTCTACTGTTCTGACAAGGAAAAAGAGATGCTGGACATTCTGACCAATTTTCTTCAGGCTTCCCAGCTGTACCGCCAGTATCAGAATGCCAGCCGGCAAAACGCCGACAACCCGGACAGTCCCTCCACCCCCATGGAAACCCTGATCCGCCTTCTCTCCCCCGAACAGCAGGAAACCTTCCAGCAATACCAGAACATGTTCCAGCAGACATAATAAAATCAGCGGAACTCAATCAGGAGGTATTATCATTATGGACCCACAAAAACTTGCGTTCCTCAACGCACTGATGAACGACGCCAAAGGACAGAACAAAGACAATCTGCTCCCGTTTCTGATGGCCGCCGCGTCCAGGGCAGGCAATGACGGCATCAACTTCACCGACGAAGAAACCGATCAGTTCTACCAGCAGATGAAAAAAAATTTAAGACCGGAAGATCAGATGCGGGTGGAAATGCTGTATCAGGCCATCCGGAGAAAAAGATAAAATCCGACAAAAAGCGCCATCCCGAAGCATACTTTATAAATGCCCGTCCCGGCCCTGCGCAAAGCGGAACCGAAACGGGCATTTTATTATTTTCCAAAGTTTACCAAATAGATACCACCTTATAATCCTGAGCTTCCACCGTACTCTTCAGCACATCGTCGGACACGTCGCCGGAAAGGGTCAGCACCGCGGTTCCCGCCTCGTGGCTTACCACGGCCTCCGTCACCTGGTCCAGCGCCTCCAGACACTTTTTCACCCTTGCCTCACAGTGTCCGCACATCATCCCTTCAATGGTCATCGTCTTTGTCATCTCAGTTACCTCCTTTTGTTTATGACTTACTTTTCTTTTTTTATCCCTGCTTCCATCATGAATGGAAACCAGATTCAGCCGCAATGCGTTGGTCACCACGCAGAAGCTGGACAGGCTCATGGCCGCCGCCCCGAACATGGGATTCAGCTGCCAGCCGAACAGCGGAATCCAAACGCCCGCCGCCAGCGGAATACCGATCACATTATAGAAAAATGCCCAGAACAGATTCTCGTGGATATTTTTAAGCGTAAACCGGCTCAGACGGATGGCCGCAGGCACATCGCTTAAACGGCTCTTCATCAGCACCACATCCGCGGCGTCGATGGCGATATCCGTTCCCGCGCCGATAGCGATACCGATATCTGCCCGGGTCAATGCGGGAGCATCGTTAATTCCGTCGCCAACCATCGCCACCCTGCCCTGGTTTTGCAGACGGCGGATCACGGCTTCCTTGCCTTCGGGCAATACGCCGGCAATCACCTCATCCACTCCGGCCTGCCGCCCGATGGCCTTGGCCGTACGCTCATTGTCTCCTGTCAGCATCACCACATGAAAGCCCATGTTCTGCAGTTCCTTCACGGCCCGGGGACTGTCCTCTTTGATCACGTCGGCCACGGCAATCACGCCGGCTAACTGCCCGCCTTTAGCGAAGAACAAAGGCGTTTTTCCTTCCCCGGCCAGCTTCTCATACTGTCCCTGCATCTCCCCGGCAGCCGGAACCTGTTCGCTGATAAACTTAAAGCTTCCGCCTAACAGCCGGGTATCCGCCAGCATACCGGAAAGGCCGTTGCCGGGCAGAGCGGTAAATTCCGATACCTCGGAAGGCTGAATCTTCTGTTCCTGAGCGTATTCCAGCACCGCTCTCGCCAGCGGATGCTCGCTTTTCTGTTCCAGAGAACAGGCCATGGTCAGCAGTTCTTCCTCCGTCACGCCTGCCGCCGGAATCATATCCGTCACCTTGGGCTGGCCGCTGGTGATGGTACCCGTCTTATCCAGGGCCACGATCTCCATCTTCCCCGCTTCTTCCAGGGAGACAGCCGTCTTAAACATAATGCCGTTTTTGGCGCCCATGCCGTTGCCCACCATAATGGCCACGGGCGTCGCCAGTCCCAGGGCGCAGGGGCAGCTGATCACAAGCACCGAGATGCCTCTTGCCAGGGCGAATCCCACGCTCTGACCGGCCAGCAGCCATACGGCGATGGTGATGACGGCGATGGTAATAACAGCCGGCACAAAGACGCCCGACACCTTATCCGCCACTTTCGCGATGGGCGCTTTGGTGGCCGCCGCGTCGCTGACCATCTGGATGATCTGAGACAACGTGGTGTCCTCGCCCACCCGGGTGGCCTCGCACCTGATAAAGCCGGACTGGTTGATGGTAGCGGCGGAAACATGGTCGCCCTCCGCCTTGTCCACCGGAATGCTCTCGCCGGTCAGCGCCGCCTCATTGACCGCGCTGTGTCCTTCCAGCACCACGCCGTCCACCGGAATGTTCTCACCGGGACGCACGACGAATACGTCTCCCTTTTGCACCTGATCGATGGATACTTCCGTCTCAACGCCGTTCCGTACAATCACCGCCGTTTTCGGCGCCAGCTTCATCAGGCTCTTCAAGGCGTCCGTGGTCCGGCCTTTTGATCTGGCCTCCAGCATCTTGCCCACCGTGATCAGCGTCAGAATCATGGCCGCCGACTCAAAATAAAACTCATGCATATACGCCATAACGCCCGCCATATCGCCTTTCATCTGAGCGTCTGTCATGGCGAACAGCGCATAGGTGCTGTACACGAAAGCGGCGCTGGAACCCAGCGCTACCAGGGTATCCATATTCGGTGCCCTGTGAAGCAGCCCTTTAAAGCCGCTGATAAAAAACTTCTGATTGATCACCATGACGATCACGGTCAGCAAAAGCTGAATCAGACCCATGGCCACATGGTTGCCTGCCAGAAATCCGGGCATCGGCCAGCCCCACATCATATGTCCCATGGAGACATACATCAGCACAATCAGAAAACCCAGCGAAGAAAACAGACGCTTTTTCAGAAGCGGCGTCTCTCTGTCCTTCAGCGCTTCCTCCGCCTGGCTTGCGCTCCCCTGACTCCGCGCCGCCTGGCCGGCATCGGCCGCTCCCTTTTTCGAAGCGCCGTACCCGGCATCCTCCACGGCCTTGATAATATCCTGCTCCGAGGCGGAACCTTCCACGCCCATGGAATTGGTCAAAAGGCTTACTGAACAGGAGTCCACGCCGGGAACCTTGCATACCGCCTTTTCCACACGGCTGCTGCATGCCGCGCAGCTCATGCCTGTCACTACATATTGATCCATATTGATCCCTCCGAATTACAGTTCCGCAACTTTCCTTCCGTTGCCGTAAATGATACGGAATATCATTTATCTGCCATTATTATATACCCCTTTGGGGTATATTGCAAGCAGAAAATCAGAAAAATATACCCTGTTACAAAAAATTCGCAGAACTTTTCCGTGACGTAAAAAAAGTGCCATGCATCTATTATCCGCAAGGACACTTCTTTTAATCTTTTATTTTACATCATTTTTTTTACTCCGCGTCTCATCTCATAAAAAAGCTCAGATGCTTATTGTGCTGTTCCAGATCCTCCCACACCCGTTCCATCCGCGCGCCGTAATCCCCCAGAGAAGTCCGCATCTGCTGGCTGTTCAGCACAAACACAAAGGTGTTCTCCCTGATATCGGACATTACGTCATACATGGCATCCAGATTTTCCCCGTAATACTCCGGCAGCATCATACTCTCTTTTAAATGGATATGGGTATTTTGAATCGAATCCATTTTACTGCCGTCCAGTTCCACAATTTTCATTTTCCTTCTCCTTGTTTAATCCCCTTTTAGTACAGCTGTTCAAAGCTTTTATAATGATCCCCGGTATAGTAGATCAGGCCGTCGCTGGAAAACACGATTCGTTCGCCGTTCCGATAACCCTCCTCGTAACCGATGTCACATTCCGTCCACTTCCGGCCCTCTTCCTCCGGCAGCAGCCCCTCATAATTGCCGAACCGGTCGCCGCCGATGCTCTTGCCGGGAGCCACTTCCGCCAGATTTCCTTTCGCGTTATCCCACCCCAGTTTTTTCGCTTCACTTTTTGTGATAAAATTTTCCGGCAGATGACCGTATGTATAAAGGTACAGCGCCACATCCTCCCTGGAAGTGTAGCTGCCGTCTTCCGACAGGCTGTCTTCTCCCGGCGAAACCGCATCATCCCCCGCCGGCGCTGTTTCAGCCTCGCCTCTTTCCCCGCCCGACTCTGTTTCGACAGCCGCGGACGGAATCGTCCTTTCATTCTGCCGGTCGTTTTTCGTTCCGGAACCGCATCCGGATAAAAGCCCGACAATTAATAACACGGCAAAACTCCATAAAGCCAGAAGCCGCCCGTATCTTTTTCTCATAAACATATCTCCCATCTGAATCAGTCATTCGAATCATCCAAAGCTTCACCGAGGTCAGTCATCCGGATCCTCGAACTCCTCATCAGGATCCATATCGCGGACGGCATGTCCGTCCGAACCATAAAACTCTTTCCCCACAACCCGCTTCTGATCTCTGGCCTTTTCCACCAGCTCCGACAACAGATCATTTACCATTCTGGGCCGTTTAATATTTTCCAGAACCACGTCGCCGTCCCGGTTGGCTTTGGCGCACACCAGCAGCGTGCCGGTCCCGAAAATCTTCTGTCCCAGCGTCTGGGTCATCGTGATATCCAGAATCCGGTACAGAAGCACCTCGTCGTACGTGGTGCTCAAAAGCCCCTTCTGGGTATACAGCCGGTTGTTGCGCACCTCATATTTGGTAAAACTAAAGGGAAACCACATAAAATGCTTTCTGTCCTTCCACAAAACCGCATTCTTCGCGTTTCCCCGGTCTTCCTGTTCCAAATCAATATGAATAATATCAGCCATAACTTCCTCTTTCCTGACGCCGGCTCTGCCCTGACCTGTCAGAACGCCTGCCGCGCCATCCGGACTTTATCTTATTATACCAAACAGGAAGTAAAATGACAATCTTAATTTTGCGCCTGACATCAGACTACGCTTTCCCCAAGCGCTTTTCCCTTCCATTTTCCCCATCGGTAAAAAATAAACGTAATGACGGCGCCAAGCGTCCAGGAAAATAACAGAGAGAAAAATACGCTCTCACAGCGCCCGTTGGGATACAGCTCGCTTCTCGTCAGGTAAGCAAGTCCGTAAGCCACAGGAACGCGAACCGCGACCGTCGTGATCAGGGAAATCCACATGGGAGTCAGCGTATCCCCGGCCCCCCGCATCACGCCGGACAGCGACTGGGTCACCGCCATGGCGATATACCCCGCCGCAAGGATGCGCATCATCCGCATGCTCATATCCACCAGCTCCGATGTCTCCGTAAAAATACCCATCAGATATTTACCGAAAATAAGGATCAGCAGCGTGATCACCGCCGACACGCCCATGGCGATCCAGGTTCCCTGTTTCGTTCCTTTTTCCACCCGCTCATATTCCCTGGCTCCCACGTTTTGACCGGCAAAGGTGGTCATGGCTGTTCCAAAGGAAAAATTCGGCATCATCGCGAAACCGTCCACCCTCATAACAATGACATTTGCCGCGATAAACAGCTCTCCAAAGCTGTTGGTCAGCGACTGCACGATAATCATCGCCATGGAGAGGATCGCCTGTGTCAAGCCTGAGGGCAGACCGAGGCGAATCGTCATCCATGCGTATTTTTTATGTAATTTAAGATAGCTTCTCCTGAAATCAAAAACCTCCGACATCCGCATCAGCTTCAGCAGACAGAGAATCGCGGAAATCGCCTGGGCAATCGCAGTCGCCAGCGACACGCCGGCCACCCCCATCTGAAAATTGACCACAAACACAATGTCCAGCACAATATTGAGCACCGTGGAAACCAGCAGGTATAAAAGCGCCGACACCGAATCCCCCAGTCCCCGCAGGATACCGCTTAAGATATTATAGTATGCCATCCCGGCGATGCCGATCAGGATAATGTTCAGATAAGACTCGCACCATCCCAGTATACTGTCCGGCGTATGCAGCAGCTCCAGCAGGGGCCTGGAAAACAGCGGCCCCACAATCATAATCAGCAGCGACGAGATCGCTGTCAGCGTCACGCAACTGCCCACCGTCCAGGATAATTCCTCCCGTTCTCTCGCGCCGAAATACTGGGACACCATAATGCCCGCGCCCACGGAAATGCCGACAAACAACACCAGAAGCAGGTTCAGAATCGGCCCCGCGCTCCCTACCGCCGCCAGCGCGTTGTCCCCCACATACCGGCCTACGATAATGCTGTCTACCGTATTATATAATTGCTGCGCGATATTTCCGATCAGCATCGGAATGGTAAACGCCACAATCTGCCTCCACGGCGCGCCCTTTGTCATATCGATCGGCGCAAATAATTTCCGTAACCCATTCATTGGCACGAACCTCCTTTTTATGCATCGACCACCAGTATATCATAATCAAAATGTAAAGTCTATCAAATCATCTCCGGCATGCGGCGTATCGTAAACTCCTTTTTTCGCCGCGGCTTTGTGAAAAGGTTTACGATCCCGTTTGTCTCCGGAAACTCCTGTCGTTGAAACTTCGATAAATTTTTCCATGATACAAAAATAACGGTTCGCGATATATTCAGTATATCGCAGACCGTTATTCATTTACAGACCTTTCTTCATGCGCTTAAAAACGTTTCCCTCTCAGCATTTTTACCACCGGATCATAAACGACGCCGGCAATCACCCAGATGATCCAGGAAGTTGCCCAGGAGCCCCTGTGAAAACTCCAGTTCAGATAGATCTCCGCCACAATTACCCAGTACAGACTGTCAAATACTCTCAGAAAACCGGTTTTTTTTTCCTTTCGGTAGCATTCTTCCTGCAGCAGGACATGGTACGCATCCTTCCGCATTCCGGCCCGAACGAGAAAGAAACTGCCGATTCCCACCAGGACCAGAAGCAGGCCTACGCATAACAGGATCAGCAAATCAGAAAATTCCAGAATACTGCATACGACCAGAGGTACCGGAGAAAGAATACACAGAGCGACACCGATCGCGATCTGAAACACGAAAGGCTGATGAAACGCTTCCTGCTCCTCCCTGACAAACTGCTCGATACCCGGGGCGATCCCAAACACTTCTTTTTTCAGATAATCGTACTGTTCCAGCTTCGTTCCAGATAAGATAAACAGTCCTACCCCAGCCGCAACAAAGATAAACAGAAGCGCCAGCCCCAAAGCAACGCCCCAGCCTCCCTGCTCCGACAGCGCTATCACTGCCGCCGGCGACCAGACGCAGAGCATCACACCCACGCTGACACAGTCGGAAGCCACAGCCGCAGCCTGAAGATAGTCTTCCGCCTCGTCAAAGGAGATCCACCGCCTCTCGGCTTCCTCCTGATCTTTGGATTTCTTCTTATTTTCTTTTTTCTTATTCTTCTTTCCGGAGCTTTCCTCTGTTTTTTTCGTCCCTTTTCCGGTCTCCTGCTCTGCCTGGCCGTCAGAGAAATCCTGCTCCTCCTGGCCCTTAAGGCCCAGCTCTTCTTTCAGTTCTTCCAGATTTCCAAACTCAGAGATCACGATGCCCACCGCTTCATTTTCCGGCTTTCCCTCGCCGATCAGTTCATGATATTTGTCTTCCATCATGTCATACAGCTCAGATTTAATCCTTTGCACCTGCTCTGAATCCGGTATGTTCAGAAACATATTGTCCAGGTAAACTTTAATGGTCTCCATCCCGCTCCCCCTTTTTATTATCGTTCCGTGTCTCCCCTTCCGGGGCTTTACTGTTTTATGGGCTGTCCTTGACAAACCGGCCGACCACCTCCATCGTCATCCGCCACTCCTCACATTTCTCCCTGTAATACTCCTGGCCTTTCGGCGTGATCTGATAGTAGGTTCTGCGCTTTCCGTTGGTCTCGCTGCCGTAAAAAGAGGTAATACAGCCATTCTTCTCCAACCTGGAAAACGCGGAATAAAGGGTGGTCTCCTTCATCACATATTTTTCTTCCGACCGACTTCTGATCTGCTTGGAGATCTCATATCCATAAGAAGGCTGATCCAAAAGCAGGAATAAAATCATAATATCCGTATAGCCGCGGATTACATCGCTGCTGATCATTCCATCCCTCCCCATGCCCTATACTATGTCTGTCGTATTACGTCTGTCGTAGTAATTTAGTTATAGCACATTTATCAGAAGAGGTCAAGGGTAATTTACATGGGAAATCAAGTTTATTCACGAGAAATCAAGCGCGTCTGATTCCCCATAATCCATGCAGAATTCCCGCTCCCGCCACAACGGACAGCGCATACCATATAATCGTGGGAACTTGTCCGATCACAGGGGCAAGCTGCCGGAAAACGGGCTGTGTCACAGGCACGGAGGGATTGATATAAAACATGTTAATTTCCCCTCTTTCCTGAAAAAATGTATTCAAAAAGACCGCCGTCAGACATCCTGCGCCGTACACAGCTGTGGCATGGAGAAAGTCCCTCCCGTTTCCATCCCCTTTTCGCCGCCAGTACCATCCCGCCGCCAGTCCGATTACAGTCAGAAGGATATGCCAGACAAAAGAATGCAGGGTCAAAGCCTCCAGCGGATAATACAGTCCTGATGGCTCCGCCCAGACCATCACGCCGCCTAACAGCGTATAGTCCATCAAAAAGGCCAGAAAGCCCATTTTCACCCTTTGGTTTTTCACCCATGGAAAAACCAGCAGCAGATACATCGGCAGGCTGCACAACTGGAAAGGAAAATACCACCAGTCGTAGACGCCCCCGTTTACTACCACCGTCAGACACCACTGTTTCCACAGTTCACTGCCGGCAAACAGCAGGCCCGCTGTAAAAAAAATACGGTCAAGGACTTTATCTTTCATCCCAGTACCCCCAGATGCTCCAACAAAATTTTCGTTCCCATCACGATCAGGATCACGCCGCCCGCCAGCTCCGCTTTCGATTCGTATTTATTTCCGAATACATTTCCCACCTTAATACCGGCTGCTGACAGACAGAAGGTGACCGCTCCGATAAATACAACCGCCGGAACGATACGGACATTCAGAAACGCAAAGGTTACGCCCACGGCCAAAGCGTCGATGCTGGTTGCCACGGCCAGCAGAAGCATGGTTTTCACCTCAAAGGAATCGTCCAGACGCGCCCCCTGTTCCCTGGACTCCAAAATCATATTTCCGCCGATCAGGCCGAGCAGAATAAAGGCAATCCAGTGGTCGACGCTGGTGATCATCTGCTGAAACCGGATCCCCAGCAGATAGCCGACTGCCGGCATGGCGGCCTGAAACCCTCCGAAATAAAGTCCTGCCAGCAGGCAGTGCTTCGGCGCAAGTTTCCGGAGGCTTAACCCCTTACAGACCGACACCGCGAAAGCATCCATGGACAACCCCACCGCAATCACAAACAATTCCATTAAGCTCATAAAACAATCCTCCCTCGCTTTTGTATCTTATATGTTTTATTCTTCATTTATACATCATATTTTACTAACAGGCAAATCAGTCCGGAAAGAAACAAAAAGACCCATAAGCAAAAGATAAATCTCCCTATCCCCTGCTTATGAGTCTCGTTTTTTCTCTGTTTTCCTTTGTACCGAATATCCCGTTCAACAGCTTCCGGTCAACGCTATATTCCGCTTAACGGCTGCCGATTACATTCATAATCTTCGTTGGCGACATATAATTCCAGGGGGAGATG
>CAJTTU010000084.1:0-10268 GCA_910579325.1 uncultured Lachnospiraceae bacterium
GCAGCACATGGCAATGTATATCTGTAATTTCCATTTTTCTATCTCCGCATGCCCTTCGCTTTCCTTCGCTATTTTATCCTATTCTTTTTTATTTGTCAACTAATTAAATATATAATCCACCATTAGTTGACTAATTATATAGTAAACTGTCAACGCATACTACTACAACAAACCATTTTCCACGATTACTTATATTTATGGAGGACAGATATTCCGCAACACACTGAAAACCCTCATGCTGATTTTTCATTACCATCATGAATAAAAGAGAGAACTACAGTTGACTATACATCGTATACGAGGAGTCTCATTTATGGTTGATTTTGGAAATACACTTAAGACTTTAAGGCTTAGAAATGATATGACACAGGAACAGCTGTCCCAACGGCTCGGACTGACAAAATCTGTTATCAGCGCATATGAAACCGGTCTGCGGATGCCTTCCTATGAAGTATTGATCTCTATTTCCCGAATTTTTAAAGTATCCACAGATTATCTTCTCGGCCTGGAACGCAAGCAGGAGATCGACCTGTCCGGACTGACTGAAGAAGAAATCCAGGCGCTTTTAAACCTGATCCAGGCAATGAAACGGCGATGATAAGAAATGAACGCAAAGGTTCACAGTTCTTCCCATAATACAATTACCCTGTACAACTCCCGCTGAAATGAGCTGTACAGGGCAATGTTCATGACCAGTTTATATTATTTACTGCAATTCAAAAACCCGATGAAACCTTTCGCTGCGAAAATTGCTGCGTTTAGGGATGATTCCTCACACCCCATACAGCCCCGCAAACTTCTCCTCCAAATATTCCGTATAATACCCCGGATTAAACCCTTCGCCGCAAAACTCTTCCAGAATATCCCCGGTCTTTTTCACCGCTCCGAAGTGATGCAGCTTTTCTTTCATGTAAGCATGAATCTGATCCAGCTTCCCTTCCCGCAGCAGCGCATCCACCGGCAGGTCTTTCTTCATCTGATGATAAATCTGGGCCGAGATGGCGGTGCCCAGCGCATAGGAGGGAAAATAGCCGAAGCTGCCGTTGGCCCAGTGAATATCCTGCAAAATACCTTCCGCGTCATTCTCCGGGCGGATACCCAGATATTCCTCATATTTACCGGCCCAGATTTCGGGCAGTTCCTTCACGCTCACATTTTCCTCAAAAATCATCTTCTCGATCTCATACCGCACCATGATGTGCAGGCAGTAAGTCAGTTCGTCAGCCTCCGTACGGATCAGGCCCGGCTCCACCCGGTTAATCGCCCTGATAAACTGACGCAGCGTCACATCGCCCAGCTGTTGCGGGAAGGTTTCTGTCAGTTTCTTATAAACCGGCTCCCAGAATGCCTCGCTGCGCCCCAGGATATTCTCATAAAACCGGGACTGGGACTCATGCATCCCCATGGAGCTGCCGCCGCCCACAGGCGTCTGGGTCAGCTCATCGTCAATATCCTGCTCGTACAGGGCGTGACCCGTCTCATGAATCAGGGAAAAAACAGCGCTGTCCGGCGCATCCTCATAATAGTGGGTGGTCATACGCACATCATGATTATGCAGATTCGTGGTAAACGGATGCTCGCTTTCCAGAATCAGCCCTCTGTCGCTGTCAAAATCCAAATATTCCGCCAGCCACAGACAGAATTCCTTCTGTTTTTCTCTGTCATATTTCCGGTGAAGGAAGTCCGCGTCGATCTGAGGCGCTGCCTGCACCTTTTTTAACAGCGGCACAATCTTTTCTTTCAGTTCCGCAAAAAAGGAATCCAGCACCTCCATCGTGAAGCCTTCTTCAAATTCTTCCAGCATAACGTCGTACAGCTTCTGCCCCTCTTTGGCCTGCAGCGCGGCAAACTTTTTGCAGTACTCGATAATCAGTTCCAGATACGGCGCGAACGCGGCATAATCATTCTCCTTTTTCGCCTTCTGCCACACGCCGGCAGCCTGGGCCAGTATCCGGTTATAATTCTCATATTCCTCAATCGGAATTTTTTCCAGCCTGCTGATCTCCCTGTCCAGAAGCCGGCCGGTGGCTCTCTGGGCTTCCGTCCCATTTTCATCCGCTTTCAGCTGTCTGATCAGCTTCACAAAATCCGGCTCCAGAACGGCTCTCTGGTATTCCGCCGCCAGAACGCCCTGCACATTGGCCGTGTATTCGGCCGCCCCTTTCGGCGCGCCGGTTTCATTGTCCCACTCGATCAGCGTCATGGCTGTCCGGATGGCGTTGATCCGGTTTAAATATGGTTTGATTGCATCTGATAAGCATTCCTGCATGCTTCTTCCTCCTGATCTGATTTCATGATTAGCATATCCTTTCACAAAAGTTTTATGTCCGGCAGTCCATTTTTCACGACGTCCCCCACCGGTTCCTCCGTTTCAGTTCCAGATACTCCTGGTATGCTTTTTCCAGTATGTGCTTTTCGTTGGAAAATTTTAACAGGTGATACGCCTCATAATATTTGTAATAACCTGAATCCAGGAAAAATTCCTCCCGCTGGGGCCTGCTGTAGAAGCTGTCCGCCATCATCAGATACCAGTGGACTTCCTTCTCGATCATCTCCCAGGGCGTGTTAAAGCTGTACTGACTCTTTCCCACATACTTCATAATCTCCGCGTCCACCCCGGTTTCCTCCTTGACCTCCCTGACGGCAGTCTGTTTGAAATCCTCCCCGCTTTCCACGGTTCCCTTGGGCAGCACCCACCCTTCATACCGGTTTTTAAAATTTTTATACAATACCAAAATTTTTCCGCGGAAAATCACCACTCCGCCGGAACTGGTCGCTTCTATCATCAGGCTGCGCCTCCTGTTTTACTATATTCACTGACACCTGGCGTCAAAAATCTTCTTCGCGATGGGCCCTGCGTTGGTTCCCCCCGACCCGGCCTTTTCCAGGACAATGCTGACTGCCACCCTGGGATTGTCCGCCGGTGCATAGCCCACCAGCCAGGCATGGGTTTCGCTCTCGGCGTCAAACTCGGCTGAGCCGGTTTTCGCCGCCGCCTGGTAGAGATCGGATTTCACGGAGCCTCCCGTGCCGTTATTGACCACGCCCTCCATCATCGAGCCGATCAGGGCTGCCTCCTCCTCGGTCATAATCCGGACGGAACCCGGCGAGGTAAACTGTTCCAGCTTATCCCCCTGAGCCGTCTCCACGCCGCTGATGATATAAGGACTGCACATGACGCCTCCGTTGGCAATCGCTGCGGTAATCATGGCATTGTGCAGGGGCGTCACCTCCGTTTCCCCCTGTCCGAAAGCCGTCTGGGCCGTATCAAAATCACTGGATATCCAGGACAGCCGAAAGCTGCTGGCCTTAGAGGGCAGTTCAAAGGAAAGGGGCTGGTTAAAGCCGGCCTGCTCGCAGGTTTCGGCAAATGCTTTTTTATCCAGGGACAGTCCCATCTCGATAAAGGCGCCGTTGCAGGACAGCTCCAGCGCTCTTTTGGCATCCACGGTCCCGTGAGCCGTGCCGCCGGAGCAGCTGACGTCCACGCCGCCGGCCCGGATGGAACCGCCGCACTGATAGGAAAAATTATCCCAGGTGTAGGGGTGCTCCCGGATATACTCTAACAGGGTCAGCAGTTTAAAGGTGGAGCCCGGCGAATACAGCCCCTGGGCCGCCTTGTTCAGCAGGTTGGTATTGGAATCGTCCGCAATAATGGCCTCATAGGTCTCGTTGATAAAATTTGGGTCAAAATCCGGCGTGGACGTCATGGCCAGCACCTTTCCGGTAGCAGGTTCCAGAACCACGGCCGCTCCGGTATAGCCCTCCATGGCTTCATCCAGAATCTGCTGCAATTCCGGGTCCAGGGTGACGATCACATTGTCTCCCTCATTCTTCTGGCCCATCAGCTCATTGTAGATCTGGTCCAGCACGCCCGTACTGCAGTGAATCAGATGGGCGTTTGCCGCCGCTTCCACGCCGGTAGTGCCTCTGGTGGAATATCCCACTGTGTGGGCAAAGAGATTCCCATAGGGATAGTATCTGCTTTCTTCCCCGTCTTCATCCGCCTGCGTCATGGCCAGCACATCTCCCCGTTCGGACAGAATGCTGCCCCGCAGCACCCGCTCGGCTTCCTTGTCGATCCGGGCCACATTATAGGGATTGCGCACCACTTCCTCGCTTTTTACCACCAGAAAATACCCATAATATCCGATCAGAACGCAAAACATAAACACAAACAGATAAGTCACCTGCAGAATCTGCCGGTTAGGACTGCGGCCATGCCTTTTTGTTCCCCCTTCTCTTTTCTTCTGATTCAAATACCTGCTCTGATTTCTACTCAACCTTTTCATCTTCTTTCTGCTTCATGATATACAGGCCCTGCATAACGCCGAACAGGATAAATGTGCTGAGCACAGAGCTGCCGCCATAGCTGACAAAGGGCAGGGTAATTCCCGTAGAGGGCAAAAGCTTCAGCACGCCGCCGATATTTAAAAATACCTGAACGCCGTAGACGGCCGCCAGGCCAAAGGCCACGATTTTTAAAAACACCTGCTTCATCCAGGTGGAGATCCACAGGAAAGAAATCAGCGTTCCCAGGCAGACCAGAATCATGCCGATGGCAAAGATCGCGCCCATTTCCTCCGCCACGGCGGAAAAGATAAAATCCTTGCTGGGCACCGGAATCTTATAAGGCATTCCCTGATACAGGCCGGAGCCCAGCCATTTTCCGCTGCCCACCGCAAACAGAGACTGGGCGATCTGCCAGCCGCTGCCCGTGACATCCGCCCACGGGTCAAGCCAGGCCGCCACACGGACCTGTACATGCCCGAACAGCTGATAAGCCGCCACGGAGGCCGCCACGCCCATTCCCACGCCAGCCGCCACATAGCGCAGCTTTTCCGTCGCCACATAGATAATCAGCACATAGGCGACATAAAAGATCAGCGCCGCCCCCAGGTCTTTCGAGAGCACCAGCAAAAGCACGTGGACCGCCGCCACCGCGCTGGTCAGAAACACCCTTCCGAAGGACCGGCTTTTCTGCAGCATTCCCGCCACAAAAAACACGTAGGTGATTTTGGCAAATTCCGAAAGCTGCAGAGAGACACCGCCAATCTTGATCGACAGCTTGGCCCCGTATTCCACGTCGCCGCCCACAAACACCAAGGACAGCGCCAGAATACCCGCTATGCCATACAGCCAGGTACAGCGGTACAGCACCTGCTCTCCATGGCTGATCACCAGCGGAATCAGAAGGGACGCCGCCGCTGCGACCAGAATCAGAACAAGCTGACGAAAGGCCAGCTTCCCTTCCAGCCTGGTCTGCATAATCAGCCCCACCGCCATCAAAAGCGCCGAGTTCACCACAAGCTGCCGGTTGACCCTCCTGTAAATTTCCGGATAAATAAAAAGATAGGCCACGAAAAAGGCAAGCTGCATGGCATAAAACAGCAGCATCAGCATATCTTCCGTATTCAGATATAAGATCAGAAACCCGAGAAAATGAATAAACAGCATAAAAAATATCTGCAGATTCACCACATAGTTTCTTCCCCGCTCTGTTTTCTTGCTGAAATAATAAAAGTTGCAGAAAACATAGCAGATCATCATCACAATCAGTAAATATTTGGACAGCTCCACTATCAGATGATTCATCCGTCAATCCACTCCCCGTCTAAAATGGCCTCTGGTGCAGGCTCCGTCCATCGGCTTGCCCGCCAGCACATTCTGCCGGGCATTTTGCAGAACCTGCGTTAGCTGCCGCTGCCGCTTTCGGCTTTCAATGGTAAATTCCATCCGGACGGAGGCCGGTTTCAGCGCCATCACCTCATCCATCTGATCCAGAAGATAAAGAGGCTCCGCATTATATATCAGATTACAACAGCTTTTACACAGGGTTTTTACCGGGAAACGTTTCTTCTTTCTGTCCGTCATATACAAAAGCCCCTCCCTGTGATCGCAGGCATTCTCGGTCTTTTTGATGCATCCGGCCGTCGCCATCAGCGGCGCATGGCCATATACCACCAGTTCGCTGCCTTTACAGCCCCTTGCGGCCAGCTCCTTTCGGTTCAGTTCCAGAGGCAATGTCGTATAAGAAAGGCGGCTGCCCAAGGCCTTTTTCAAAAAAGTCAGAGCCTGTCGGTTCCACGTATAAAAAGAATGATCCAAAACCACCGGAATCTCCCATCCTTCCTCGCAGACCAGCCCCGCTTCATCTGCAGTTCGAAGCACCAGGCCGTCCAGACCGCTGCCCGTCAAAAGCCTCTGACAGCCCCGCAGCCTTTTGGCATCCCGGCCGCGCGGCACCGGGGGCAAACGAAGCAGCAGCTGTTTTCCACAACCATGAGCCCGCTTAACCAACTCTTCCAGCTGCTCAGGATCATCCCTCTGCCCCTCGTCCACAATCACCCGGTCGATTTCCGGCTCTTCTATAACCCAGAGGGCGGAAGAAAAATCCGGGACGAGAACGGTAAGCGCAGGAATCGCAGGGATTGTTTCGTCGTCGGTTTCGTCGGTTTGATCGGTTTCCCTGTATTCGGTATAATGATCATTCTCGTTATTTTTATCATCTTCGTAAACCGCGCCACTTAAATTTTTCCCTGTCAGCTCCTGTTTCAGCTGTTCCAGCCCCTGCCTTCTCAGCTCATTTAACGCCTGCACAGTTAAAAAGCAGCCTTCCTCCACCCGGACATCCAGCCGTTCAAAACAGAATCCGCTGTTTCCCGTCTTTTCCATCTGTTTTCTGACAGTCTCCACCGTCAGCGGCCGGGATTTTGCCGTCTCCACGGTTTCTCCCTCCCACTGACAATGGATTCCATCGCATTCCAAAGCTATTCTAGCAGGTTTTCCCTTTTTAAATGTTACAATTCCGTAAATTTTTCGTTTCAATTCCTTTGAGAGATATTGCGATTCTATGGCATTTATCACACGCTGGTCCACGGACCGGAACCGGGGCTTCTCCGTCAGCGCTATCATCTCCCGGCCATTCCGTCTCCAGAGATAGTCGGTAAAACCGCCCCTGTCAAAAAGCTCCGACAGTATGCGCATATCCTGCGGCTCTACGGCAAATCCCTCTTTGCCATATTCCAGATAGCGATCCAGATATTTTCTGTATACGCTGACCACGCCTGCAGTATAAACCGGACTCTTCATCCGGCCCTCGATCTTCATGGAATTCACCCCAGCCTCCACAAGCGCAGGGATATATTCCACCGTGCGCATATCTTTCAGATTCAATAGATAACGGTTTTTCTGAGAGGCAGACTTGCGATCAACAGACCTATGATCGGCAAACTCCAACTCGTAAGGCAGCCGGCAAGGCTGAGCGCAGCGTCCCCGATTGCCGCTTCTGCCGCCGATCATACTGCTCATCAGACACTGCCCCGAATAGCAGTAGCAGATCGCGCCATGTACAAAAGCCTCTATCTCAATGGAAATCCTGCCGCGGACCTCCCTGATTTCTTCCAGTGACAATTCCCTGGCCAGCACCACCCTGGATGCTCCCAGCGTCTCCATCCACCCGGCCCCTTCAGCCCCGGTCAGCGTCATCTGGGTACTGATATGAACCGGCAGCCCGGGAAAACAATCCTTAATCCGCTGCCATACGCCAAAGTCCTGGAGTATCACCCCATCCAAGCCATGCTCCACATATGGCGCAAGAAACCCGGGAAGCTGCGCAAGCTCCCGCTCTTTCAAAAGAGTGTTCACCGTCAGATACAGCTTTCTCCCATGAAAATGCACATAATCCAGCGCTTCCGGCGTCCGGTCTTCCTCCACGCTCTCGGCAAAAGCCCTGGCGCCAAACCGGCTGCCGCCCATATATACGGCATCCGCCCCTGCGCTGACCGCCGCCTTCACGCTGTCAAAGGAGCCTGCCGGCGCTAACAGTTCTACCATAGATTCCCTCACCTTTATTCTGATTCCGGCCCATTACTATTTTCATGATTTTCTTCCGGGACATTTTCCATTGTACCATTTTCCGTTTCCTGTCCATGGTCCGCATTTTGGCCTTGTCCCGCATCTGGACTTTCTCCTGCATTCTGTCCCGCCTTTGGGCCAATCCCCGCTTTCAGCTTTAGCTCCTCCACCTGCTCTGCCATCTCCTCGGAGATGCTCTGCCATTCCTTCGTCTCCTGCTCCTGTTTTTCCAGCTTCATCTGCGCGGAAACCAGGTCATGCTTTAAGCCGTACAGCTCCTTCTCCAGCTCGTCCAGCTTTTTCTCCAGCTGATCCGCATGGCGGCGTACCTTAAAATAATCGTCGGTAATATTCAGCTCCACCATCACATGGAAAAAATCCACGCCCTGGCGCAGGAAATTCCCCGACTGCTTTAAATCTGAAATCCTGGTATTGATATAGGCGGCCACCTTCTGGAGATAATCCTCCTCCTCATAGCCCTCCACCGTATAAACCTTACCGGCTATGTACACCTGCGTGCTGTTCTTTCCCTGGCTCATATATTCCTCTTTCCCGATGCGGCCTGCCGCACCAATAGGCCGATTTGATCACTCACTCTCAAATTCTCTTATTCCGATCCGCATACTTTTCTCAGACACGGGCTGTTATTCTTCCTTTGGCGGCTTCAGGCCCAGATGCAGATAAGCCCGCTCCGTGGCCATCCGCCCTCTGGGCGTCCGCTGCAAAAAGCCGTTTTTAATCAGATAAGGCTCGTACACTTCTTCCAGCGTCCCCACATCCTCGCCCACTGCCGCAGCCAGGGTATCCAGCCCCACCGGCTTTCCGCAGAATTTCTCGATCATCGTAAGCAGTATATTCCTGTCATGGAAATCCAGCCCCAGCCTGTCCACATCCAGAAGGTCAAGGGCCTCCATAGCCACCTGGCCGGAGATCCTGCCGTCGAATTTCACCTGGGCAAAATCCCTGACCCGTTTCAGGAAGCGGTTGGCAAGCCTGGGCGTCCCTCTGGACCGCCTGGCAATCTCCTGTGCCCCAGTCTTTTCAATCTCCACTTCCAGTACCCCGGCGGACCGGAGGACGATATCCGTCAGTTCCCCCACCGAATAAAACTCCAACCGGTGCACCACGCCAAAACGATCCCGCAAAGGCGCCGTCAGAAGCCCCGCCCTGGTAGTAGCCCCCACCAGCGTAAAATGGGGCAGGTTCAGCCGGATCGACCTGGCCGTCGGCCCCTTCCCGATCATAATATCGATGGCGTAGTCCTCCATGGCCGGGTACAGTACCTCCTCCACCTGCCGGTTCAGCCGGTGAATCTCATCCACAAAAAGGATATCCCTCTCCTGCAGGCCGTTTAAAATCGCCGCCATCTCCCCCGGCTTTTCAATGGCCGGGCCGGAGGTAATCTTTAAATGGGTGCCCATCTCATTGGCGATAATGCCTGCCAGCGTGGTTTTCCCAAGCCCCGGCGGGCCGTAAAACAGCACATGGTCCAGCGCTTCCCCTCTGGCCTTCGCCGCCTCGATATACACCTTCAGCATTTCCTTCGCTTTCTGCTGGCCGATGTAATCCTCCAGAAGCTGGGGCCTGAGATGACTCTCTATCTTAACGTCTTCTTCCGTAAATTCCGTTGTAATCATTCTTGATGCCATAATTTACCGCTTTCCTTGTTATCAGCGCAAATCAGGAAGTTTTTCAGCTATAGCAAATTTTTTAGAGCTTCCTTTATAATCTCCTCCGCTGACATCTCCTTTGCCTTCTCCACCTTGCGAACCGCCCTCGTGGCGTCCGAAAGCGAATATCCTAGCGCCGCCAGCGCCTGGACGGCCTCGCTACTTTGGTCCTCGTCGGACCCCTTCCTTCCTGAAGCAGTCCCGGCAGCTTCCTTGGCCGCCTGGATTTCAAAGGCTTCCTGGATATCCAGCTTGTCTTTCAATTCGATAATCAGCCGCTGGGCTGTCTTCGACCCGATCCCCGGTGCGCGGGAGATGCTTTTCACATCCCCGGACAGCACGGCAAACCGCAGCTCATCCGGAGGAATGGCCGATAAAATCCCAAGCGCTCCCTTAGGCCCGATCCCGCTGACCCCCAGCAGCAGACGGAATATCCGCAGATCCTCCTTAGCGAAAAAACCGTACAATGCCACCAGGTCATCCTTGACATACAGATGGGTATACACCTTTACCTGTGTCCCGATCGGCGGCAGACTGTCAAGCAAAACCCCCGGCACCGCAATACCGTAGCCGATTCCCCCGGCTTCCACCACAATCGAATCCGCCGACGCTTCTGCCAGCTCCCCTTTTATATATGAAAACATATGGTTAAATCCTTCCCGCGTTCTTTTCCGAAATCAGCGCATATAGCGGCAAATCATTTCGCTCATGGGTATATCTATGTTATCATAACACAGTTTC
>CAJTTU010000084.1:10278-15191 GCA_910579325.1 uncultured Lachnospiraceae bacterium
GCAAGACAGGGAAAAACAAACGTTCCTCTGATTTACAAATACTGTCGGCAAATGATATATACCTTTTCAAAAAACGACGCCAAAGCGAAAAAACAGCGGGCATTTTCCAAAAGGCAGAAAATCCCCCGCTGTTTTGATATTCGTTATAAAACTGTGCGGCAATTAATCCGCCAGCACCCGCTCCACCGTTTCCACAATCCGCTCCACCGACGGGAACAGGCTTTCCCTGGGCGCGTCGCTTCCCACAAAGATCACGCCGTCTTCCTTCAACTGCCTTACATTTCGCTGCACGCTTTTATTGGCATACATATTCGGATTAATATGGGTTGCGGCTATGATCGGGCATTTTACCGACAGTACCGTAGTAGACAGCAGATTATCCGCGATGCCGCTGGCCGCCTTCCCTAGCGTATTCGCGGAGACAGGCGCCAGAAGCAGCAGGTCCGACTCCCCGGACAGGGATTTATGACCGGCGTCATAATGGACAGGCAGCTCAAAGGCCTCCACCTGAATGGGCGTACCTGTCTCTCTCTGCACCAGCAATGGCGGCACAAAATGCAGAGCATTCGGCGTCAGGATTGCATGTACCTCGGCTCCTTTTTTTCTTAACGCTCTGATCAGATCAAGGGCTTTCGGCGCCGGGCTGCATGCGCAGATTCCTACCGTAATCAATTTTCCTTCCATCATATATATTTTCCTCCTGCTATATAAACAACCTCTCACCCAGACATGGACGCCACGCAGGCTTCTCTGTCCAGCCCCTCCACCTTCACCAGACGCAGCCTGACCTGGTACAGCATGGACAGCTTTTCCTCGGTGAGAATCGTTTTTGCATCGCCGAATTCCATTCTGCCCTCTCTGTCCAGTACGCCCACCTTTCCGCCCAGCATCAGCACATGGTCCGGATTGTGGGTGGTCATAATCACTCCATAGCCGTCATCGGCCAGCTCCCTGATCAAACGCACGGCCCGGATCTGATTGCCATAGTCCAGATGGGCCGTAGGCTCGTCCAGTAAAATCACCTTCGGCTCCTGAGCCAGCGCCCGGGCGATAGTCACCTGCTGGCGTTCCCCGCCGCTGATCTCCGTATAAGCCTTCTCAGCCAGATGGCTGATCTGCAGCTTTTCAAGGGCATGATCCGCCTTCTCATAATCTTCTTTTTTCGGCCTGGAAAAGGCGCCAATATAGGGCGTTCTTCCCATAACCACAAAATTCCTCACGCTGTAGGCATAGACCGGATAATGAATCTGGGGCACATAGCTCACCAGCCGGGATACCTGTGTCAGCGGAAGGCGCCGCATAGACGTTCCGTCCAGCCGAATTTCGCCTGCGCAGGGGGGATACAGATTTCCCAGGCAATTCAAAAGCGTGCTCTTTCCGGCGCCGTTGGTTCCCAGAATCGAGAGAATCTCGCCCTGTTCCAGCCGAAAATTCACATCATGAAAAATAGCAGGGCCGTTGTGATAGCGATACGCTAAATTTTCCACTTCTAAGATCATTCCATCCTCCTGTTTTGTTCATATAAAATGAAAATGAAGAACGGAGTTCCCAGCAGTCCCGTCAGAATACCGATCCGCAGCTCCGACGCCGAAACGGTACGGCAGAAAATATCGATGACCAGCATAAAAGCCGCGCCGAACAGCATGGAAACCGGCAGCATCCTCTGATTGTCCGACCCCACCAGCATACGGGAAGTATGGGGAATAATCAGCCCGACCCAGCCGATGGTGCCTGCAAGGCAGACGCAGCTGGCGGAGATCAGGGTAGAGCAGAGAATAAAGATTCCCCTTGTCCGCTGCAGGTTCACACCCAGGGAACGGGCCTCATGATCCCCCAGCGACAGCACATTCAGCCGGTAGCGCATCAGCAGAATAATCCCCATCGGAATCAGGATGGAAGGCAGAACCGGCAAAAGCTGCGGAATCGTAACCGTGGCAAAAGACCCCATGGTCCAGTAGGTAATCTCCGCCAGCTTCGTATCCGTGTCCGCCACATATTTCAGCATGCTCATAATCGAATTCATCAGGCCGCCCACCACGACTCCTGTCAGGATCAGAATGGTGGTGGAATCATTGCGCAAAAGCTTCGGTATGGAGACGGTAAGGGCGACCGCGATAATCCCGCCCACAAAAGCGCAGCCCTGAACCAGCGGACTGCCGCCGTCCGCTAAAATAGCGATGGCAGCGCCGACGCAGGCGCCTGAGGAAACGCCTAACAAATCCGGCGAGCACATGGGATTTTTAAAAATACTCTGGTAGGTTCCGCCGGAAAGGGCCAGCGCCGCCCCCACCAGCATGGCCGCCAGCGTCCGGGGAAACCGAAGATCCATCACGACGGACTCCGAGATATCGGACCAGGTTTTCGCGACGGAGAAAACATTGGACACGACAATCCGAAACGCCTCGGAAAAAGGGACGGCATAGCGCCCGATTGCCAGGGACAGGATAAAGGTAAAGGCCAGCACGGCAGCCGCTCCCCAGAGTATCATATGGTATTTCATGTCAGCGGCCCTGCCTGTTTGCAAACTGTCTTTGGAAATCATTGGGCCGGAACCTCAGCTGTTCCGTCCGGCTGCAGGCCGTCCAGCATATACCCGGCTTTCTCGGCCGTAAGCTCCGCTCCATTATAATATTGATAGAAATCCTGAACCTCCTGCACCATTGATTCACGGGTAATTCCGTTTTCGGCGGCGATTTCAGGCTGGATACATAACAGCGCATAATCCAGCTGCAGCAGGCTTTCCATACCGAACCGTTCCCAGTTAAAGCAGCCGTAAGGATTGTTGTATACCCTGTCATTTTTCACGGCGTCCAGCTCTTTCCAGCCGTCAGTATTTTTTAACTGGTCGATCAGCGTATGCTGGTAAACGCCGCCCACAATGATTACATCCGGATTCAGGCTGAAAATTTCCTCGGCGGTTACTTCCTGGCCCTCCAGATTCAGCACGTCGGAAGCAAAAATGCCGCCGTTCGCCTCAATCCATGTCTGCATAATGCTTCCCGTCCCCATGGTTGTGAGCAGCTCGTCGCCTTGTCCGGCAATATAATATACCACCGGTTTCTCATCCTCCGATAAATCGGCGGTCAGGTTCCTGTGTTCTTCCAGTTTGTCCTGAACATCCGTACACCACTGTGTCAGCTTCTCCTGATACTCGCCGCCTAAAATCTGTCCCAGAATCGTATAGGCCTCCACCATCGTCTCATAATCATTATAATTAATGTTGATAGCGGGGATACCGGTATCGCGAATCTGCTGCGCCAGACCGCTCTTGGCTGAAGATGGGTGGACAATCACCAGGTCAGGACTCTGGGTTACCAGTTCCTCCACAGACGGCTCGATCCCGCCCATGCTCATAATATTGACACATTCAGGATAAAAAAACTGTGTCCACGTATTCATAATGCTGGTGGAATTGGCTCCGACGCCCACCAGAAGATCACCGGCTCCCATCACAAAGAAAGAGGATGTCACCGAGGGCCAGAGATTAATAATCTTCTCTACCTTGCCTTCTATGGTCACTTCATCGCCGCTCATATCTGTAACCGTAACGGTTCCGCCCTCGCCGGCCGCCGGTATTTCAGCGGCAGCCGCAGTGGTTACGGCTTCTGATTCCGGTTCTGCGGCCGCGGTTGTCCCGGCCGGAGCCTGTGCCGCCGCAGGCGTCTCTGTCTTTTCAGGTTCTTTTGTCCCGCAGGCGGTCAGGCTCAGTACCATAGCGCCCGCAAGTATTATGGCAGTTAATTTCTTTTTCATCATATGTCTCCTTTTTGCTTTCATATTGGTAATCCTATCTTAAATATTTTCAAAACGGCACCTTTGCCCTAATTTCTCACACGGGTGTCCCACCACAGAACAAGGCTCCTGGTCTTATGTAAAAATGTAACGGTTCCGTCCTGGTTCTCCGTCAGATACCGGTCCACATTGGCATGATACCGCTTTTCATCCGTGACCGGCTGGTCCGAAAGTATTTTCAGATCCTCATAGACGTCTTCCCGGGAATCATAGACGGCACAGTAACCGTCGTCCAGCACCCTGCAGTTAGGATCATACCCCTGATCGTAAACCAGGTTATAAAATACATTGTATCCCACACGGCGGTCCGCCGGCCTTGGACGAAAGTTTCTTCCTTCTACGGCGCCCTCAAACAGATGATTTAAAATTTCGGGAATGCTGGGGGCGTTGGCCCAGATCACGATAGCCGCATATTTTCTGGCGCATGCGGAAAGCTTTTCGATCTCCGTGATGGCAGTACAGCGGCAGGCTATCGCCACGTCATGCTGTTCCAGGTTTTCTCCAGGAATCACTTCATTCCAGTCCATCAGACGGGTTTCCAGGTTATGGATTCCCTGCTCTTCGGCATGGCGGACACAGTATTCCAGCATCTTTTTGGAGCTGTCGATGCCCGTAACCAGCCTAGCCCGTTTAGCGGCCGGCACCGCCGTACGGCCGGGGCCGCAGCACACATCCAGAACCGTGTCATCCGGCGCGATCGGGATGCAGTCCAGCTGGTCCAACGTAAATTTTCCTTCCAGTTCTGTCATCCGGCTGTACATCCTTGAGGTTTTATCCCACATATTGTCCGCTTCTCTGGGACCGGGAGCCGGCGGTTCCTGCCCCATGGGCATATTCAGCTTCCGCAGCGCCTCCCAGTTAATCAAAGGGGGCAGCCCCTTGTAGTTTTCCATTGCTTATCCTCCATTATAGTTCTGCAGCTCCACTCCCGGGGCTTGTCCGGTCCGTTGCTGTTTTTCATAGATGCTTAACATTAACTTTTGTTTCCATAATACTTCCGAATTCGGCAAAAAAATCCCCTTTCCAAAATCCTTCAGCGCCGCGTCCATCTGTCGTGAATCAATCACGGCCGATGGGACTGCTCCGCTGCAAAGATTCGGAAAGAGGCTCGTCCACCACTT
>CAJTTU010000085.1 GCA_910579325.1 uncultured Lachnospiraceae bacterium
AAACAATGTTGAACCTGCGCCAGTGTGCAGGCTTTGAGCTTTTCGAGCAGCCATTGTGCTGTGCGGTATCCATTCACCATCGTCTTGCGGATAAGATAAAACTGACGGTTCAGGATTTATATGGGGAGAACCTGCTACTGATGCATCGTGACTGGAGCCATTATGTGGACAGACTTCGGGATGACCTTTGGCAGAACCACAGTAAGATCAGCATCGTGGATTTTGATTTTTACAGTGTGGATGTATTTAACCGCTGTGAGAATGGAAATGATGTGCTGATGGAGTTATTCTATTCCCTATGGCCTGCTGCATTCCCCGGAACCTTCCGTAACGGTAAAGAAATTCCTCTCGGCATTGCAGAAAGTATTGTAACAGGGTAACAACAGAGTTGTAACCTCAAAGTATAAACTGATTAACCAATCGAGACTTCTTTTGAAGCCTCGATTTTTTTATACTAAAAAAGCAAGGGGGAAAGGCGTGGTTATGAATAATTTTATTTTTGAAAATTCTACAAAGACATATTTTGGAAAAGGCTGTGTGAAAGAATATCTTGCCTGCCTGACCAGACATTATGGAAAAAATGTGATGTTTGCTTATGGTGGAGATTCCATCAGGAATAACGGTATTTATGATGAGATCCGGGAGAGTCTTGCAAAAGCGGAAAAGAATGTGGTTGAATTTTCAGGCATTTATGAAAATCCAACTTATGAAAAAGTGCTGGAGGGCGCGAAGCTGGCAAAGGAAAATGAAATAGATTTTATTCTTGCCGTTGGGGGCGGAAGCGTGACGGACTGCTGTAAAGCCGTTTCTATGGCAGCGGTTTATGGCGGCGATCTTTGGGATGATTTTTTTGCAAGGTATGGAATTATGGAGTTTGATCCGGTTCCAATGGGCGCTGTTGTGACGGAAACGGAAACCGGAAGTGAAATGAACGGAAGGGCAGTCATTACGAACCAGGCGTTGAAAGTCAGGACGGGGAGGGACTATCCCAAGTGTAACCCTAAATTTGCGTTGATCGATCCTGCCTATAGCTGCCATGTTCCCAAAAGGCAGATGGTGTCTGACGGTTTTGATACATTATCCCATATGATGGAGATTTATTTCAGCAAACCAGATGAAGATAATGTTTCCGATGACATTGCGGAGGCGCTGATGAAAAATGTAATCCAGAATTTAAGGACGGCAATCAAAGACCCACAGGATTATAGGGCAAAAAGCAACCTGATGTGGGATGCGGCTATGGCGGAGAACCGTATCCTGAAATTAGGAAAACAGACAGATTTCCAATGCCGTCAGATGGAGCATCAGCTTGCAGCTTATACAAACTGCAACCAGGGGGAAGGGCTTGCAGTTCTGCATCCTGTCTACTATCGCCATATTTATAGAAACGGCTGTCATAAGTTCAGGAGGTTTGCCGTCAATGTATGGGGAATTTCGGACAGGGGCAAGACAGAGGAAGAAACAGCCTGTGAAGGGGTTGAGGCACTGGCTGGATTTATTAAAGAAGTGGGACTTCCCGTTACACTCCGTGATTTAGGGGCAGACGAGAATACGGATTTGAGGCAGATCGCAGATTCCTGCAGTCTTTCTGCCGGCAGTTATAAACAAATGACGCACAAGGAAATCCTTGAAATTTTTCAGGAATGTTATTAAAGGAGGAAAAACAATGAGAAAGAAAATGATGAAGAAAGTAACAGCGGTATTGACGAGCGTAGTTCTTGCCATTGGTCTTATGGGGTGCGGCAGCCAGAACAGCGGGAACAATACGCAGCAGGCCCGGCAGGAAAGGGAAGATGTGACGCCGGAAAGTACACAGGAGCCGTCCGCCCCGCTGGAACAGGAAACGGAAAACCAGACGGATGCAGCACAGACTGAGCAGGAAACGGCAGTACAGACAGAACAGCAGCCGGAAAACGATGTGGATACTTCGGCGGAGAATACCGATCAGCCGTCTGCGGAAGGCGGAAAAACGCTGGTTGTTTATTACTCAGCTACAGGAAACACGGAAAGCGTGGCAGGTTATATTGCAGCGGCGACAGACGCCGACATTTTCGTGCTGGAGCCGGTGGAGCCGTATAGCAGTGAGGATCTGAACTGGACGGATGAAAACAGCCGTGTTGTGTATGAGCATGACAATCCGGAAGCAAGAAACGTGGAATTGGTGTCAACGACCGTAAATGACTGGGAATCCTACGACACCGTATTTATCGGTTATCCCATCTGGTGGCACATTGCGGCATGGCCGGTGGACGGGTTTGTTGAGGCAAATGATTTCACAGGAAAGACGGTGATTCCTTTCTGCACTTCATCCAGTTCTGATCTGGGTGAGAGCGGGGAGCTGCTGGCAGAGGCAGCCGGAACAGGGAACTGGCTGGAGGGAGAACGGTTTTCGTCCAGTGCCTCCGAGGAAACGGTCCGGGCATGGGTGGAAGGTCTGGATCTGTAAAAACAGATAAAGGCAGATTGCAGGAAACAGGAACAGTTGGAAGTAATCAATGAAACAGGGAGAATTGTAAATGAATAAAAGATATATTTTTACAGCGCTGCTGGCAGGATTGCTGACAGTATCCGTACTGACAGGCTGTGGTAATGAGGCGGCTGGTACAACGCAGGAAGCAGTAACGGACTCAAAGCAGGAAACGGCCGCAGATGCAGGGCAAAGTACACGGGAAGATGAACCGCAGAATGTATCGGTGGATGCAGAGCAGGAAACATTGATGGAAAAAGAGAATACTGATGATGTACTGATGATTGCACAACAGGGAATGTTCTCTTCCGGCGGCATCGTTACTGAGCCGGTGGAAGGAGAATATGATCCGACATCAAACTGGCTGGATGCAAGCCGTGCAGGGAATACTGCCCATGTGGATCATGCCAATGTATTTTACCAGATACCGGTGAATGATAATGGCAATCCGATTGTTTATCTGCATGGTTATGGGCAGTCCCGTATGGGATGGATGACAACTCCGGACGGGCGTGAAGGATGGTCTGACCTGTTTTTGAAAAAAGGATATGCGGCATTTCTGGTGGATCAGCCGAGACGCGGCGAGGCGGGAGCAGCCTCATCCATGACAACGGACGGATTTCTTGATACATGGGCTGAGGACTCCAAGGAATATAAACCGGGAGACCAGGCGTGGTATACCCACTTCAGAATCGGACGTGTGGCGCCGGAGCGGTATGAGGGCTCTCAGTTTCCGGAAGGGGAGGAGGCACAGGATCAGTTTTTCCGTCAGATGACGCCAAATACCGGAAATTTCGATCAGGCACTGGACGCAGCGGCTCTGGGGGCTGTAATGGAAGATGTGTATGAAATGACGGGCAGCAAGGCAGTCTTTGTGACACATTCACAGGGCGGAGCTGTAGGCTGGGATGTGCCGGTGGAGAATATTTCCGCGATTATAGCCATTGAGCCGGGAGGAACACCAGAGCCGGGTTCAGAGCAGTATCAGAAACTGCTGGAGGCAGAGATTCCCATTACGATTTACTTTGGGGATTATATTGACAATGGACCGGAAGATATTATGTCCACAGGCTTCTGGCAGGCAGTCCGGGACGGTGCCATTCAGTTTGCGGAAAGCTATAACAGTGACGGCGGCGATTGTACCGTAGTTTATCTGCCGGATGAAGGAATTACCGGGAACAGCCATTTTATGTTTCAGGAGCTGAATAACGATGTGATTGCAGACCATATTGCCGCATGGCTTGAGGAAAAAGGACTGCATTAAAACAAAGGGAGCTTTGAGACGGTTTTTATAAGGAGAGACGATCTATGAAAAAAATTGTAGTGTGGTTTTCTGCGGTTTTACTGGTACTCAGTTTGGCGGCATGTGGAAACAGCACGGAATCGGCGGAGAATAACGACACAGAAACGACAAATTCGCAACCGGCTACTGACGGGAGCGGATCTTCCGGACAGGAGGAGAACGTTTCTGTGAATGATGATTCAGAAAAAGAAACAGGCGCTTCACAGGATACTGTCTCTCGGGACAATGCGGAGGCATCCGTGGTATATTTCACATCCGACATATCGCCGGAAGGGTTGATGGCTGTTTACGAGGCTTTGAACTGGGAACCTACTGGAGGCGTTGCGGTCAAGCTGTCAACAGGAGAGCCGCCGGCAAGTAATTATCTCGATCCGGAACTGATTAAGGACCTGATACAGTCCGTGGACGGTACGATTGTGGAGTGCAATACGGCATATGGCGGCTCCCGGACGGAAACGGCCATGCACATGCAGGTAGCGGAGGATCATGGATTTACGGCGATTGCGGATGTGGACATTCTGGATGCGGAGGGTTCCATGGAACTGCCCGTGGAGGGTGGAACGCGCCTTGAAAGCAATCGGGTGGGTTCTCATTTCGCGGATTATGATTCTTATATTATCCTGTCTCACTTCAAGGGGCACGCGATGGCGGGTTTTGGCGGGGCGATTAAGAATATCTCCATCGGGCTTGGTTCCAAAGAAGGGAAATGCCTGATCCATACTGCCGGAGCGAGCAGCAGCAGTCCGTGGGGCGGCGATCAGACCGGTTTTACGGAGTCGATGGCGGAAGCCGGTAAATCCGTATCGGATTATCTGGGATATGGGAACCGGATTATATATATCAGTGTGTTGAACAATATTTCCATTGACTGCGACTGCGACGGAAATCCCGCAAAGCCGGATATTCACGATATTGGGATTGTGGCTTCCTTTGATCCGGTGGCTATCGACCAGGCATGTATTGATCTTGCTTTTGCGGCAGAAGGAAGCAAAACCCTTCAGGACCGGGTGAACAGCAGGGATGGCTTACACACATTGGAGCACGCGGAAGAAATCGGATTGGGAAGCCGCACTTATGAGCTGGTAAATATTGATGAGTAATCAGAACGCTCTGTATGGCATTTTGATACAAGGAAGGTGATCTGCATGGAACTATTTGCCCTCATAAAACGCGAATTTGTTTATATCAGTTATTATTTCATGGTACAGCTCCGTCAGATCGCCTTTTACTGGATTCTGGGTATGATGGTCGGCTCTCTGGTATCTGTTTTTGCAAAAGACGCCATCCATAACTGTTTTGAAAGAATCAGGGACAAAAAATGGGGAGTATTCGGCGTAATCCCGGCAAGCATTTTGGGGATTGCGTCGCCTCTGTGCATGTATGGCACGATTCCTATAGCGGCTTCTTTTTCCAGACATGGGATGCGCCACGACTGGCTGGCGGCTTTTATGATGAGCAGTGTGCTTTTAAACCCGCAGCTTCTTTTTTACAGCACGGCGCTTGGGGGAACGGCCATGGCAGTGCGGCTGGTTTCCTGTACTTTATGTGGGATTTTTGCAGGGCTGGCGGTACATTTTGCCTATGGGAAGAAACCGTTCTTTAACTTTGCGGGATTTGAGCCCCGTGCAAGCCATGACACAGACCCCAATCTTTTTATGCGGTTTTTGAAAAATCTGGGGCGGAATGTCAGGGCGACGGCTCTTTACTTTCTGATTGGTGTGCTGCTTTCTGCATTGTTCCAGAGATATGTCCCGGCAGACGGTTTTGCGGAGCTTTTCGGGAAAAGCAATGAGGGGTTCGGTGTGCTGATGGCGGCGACCATCGGTGTTCCGCTCTATGCCTGTGGGGGCGGGACAATCCCGCTTTTGCAGCAATGGCTGGTCTCCGGAATGAGCATGGGGAGCGCGGCGGCATTTATGATTACCGGGCCTGCCACGAAGATCACAAACCTGGGGGCATTGAAGATCGTGCTTGGAATAAAGCGTTTTGTTCTATATATTGCTTTCGTAATGGTGTTCTCTCTGATAACAGGACTCATTACAAATCTGCTGGTTTAAGGGAGAAGATTGTATGAAAAAAATAAAAAAGAGAACGGTGATTGAGCTGGTGATACTGGTGGTCCTGATCGTATGGGCGTCATGGTATTTGTTCATGGGTAGAAAGATTACAGGAGTAGATGATAATGTGGTTCCCGGAGACGAAGGGACGCATTCGCTGGTCGTTTATTTTTCCAGAGAGGGTGTTATACCGGATGGAATAGATGCCGCCTCCTCCGCTTCGCCCAATTCCAATCAGTACGAGGCTGAAAGCGATACGGAGGCTGCGGCTAAAATGATTGCGCAGCTTACTGGGGCGGATTTATTTCAGATCCGCACGGACAGATATTACCGCAGCGCTTTTTGGGGAACGGCAGCTACCGCATGGATTGAGGAGGCGTTGAATTTAAGACCGGGGCTGGCGGCAAAGCCGGAAAGCCTTGATAAATATGATGTGATCTATATTGGTTATCCTGTCTGGTGGTTTAATGCACCGATGGCGGTCGGGACATTTTTAGAGAGTTATGACCTGACAGGGAAAACAGTGGTTCCCTTTTGTACCAGCACGGATAATGGGATTGATGTAAGCATGGATTATATCCGGGAGGTTTCAGGCAGCGCGACGGTTTTGGACGGATACCGTGCCCATAATTCCGGTTTGGAAGATGTATCAGCATGGCTTGAACGGATTGGCATGTTGGAGCAGACAGACGAACAGCAGGATACAGAAACCGGTTTGACAAAATCAGAAGCGGATATAGCGGATACTGACCCGGAAGTGAGTGAACTTCCCAATGTCACGGAGGGAACAGAAGCTTATCGGGACTTTGTGATTGACAATGTGTACCATTCCGCAGATGCAGGGGATATTCATTACAATGTATATATTCCGGAAAGCTATGATGGCAGTAAGCCGTATGCCTTGTATTTTACGCTGCCCGGTTATGAAGGGCTGTATTTTCAGGGAGTCGCTGCCAATATCGAGTCGGAGGAATTTGGATTTGAGGCACAGAAGTACAATGACGAGATGATTATTGTTGCGCCGCAGCTTAACGACTGGGGAGAAACTTCGGCAGATCAGACGATTGCACTGGTGGAATATTTTCTGCAGCAGTATCACATCGACACATCGAAAGTATATGGGAACGGTTATTCGGGCGGAGGCGAAACCATGTCTATCGTAATGGGAAAGCGTCCCGATCTGTTTACGGCATATCTTCATGTCAGTTCACAGTGGGACGGCGAATACGAGCCTGTTGTGGATAACCGGCTGCCTGTTTATTTTGCCATAGGCAGGAATGATGAGTATTACGGTTCCGCCAAAACGCAGAGAGCGTATGATACGCTTTATGACTTGTATGAGCGGCAGGGATTGTCGAAAGAAGAAATTGACAGCCTGCTTGTGCTGGACATTAAGGAGCATGATTATTTTACCGGGAGGAATGCCCCGAATGAGCATGGCGGAGGAGGACTTTTTGCCTATGATGAGGAGATTATGGGGTGGTTGTTTTCAAAGTGATTGGGATATAACGGGAAAGGAAAGGCGGAGATGACGATGAAACGAAAGAATATTTTGTGTCTGTGCATGACGGCATTATTGATATTAGGCATAGCCGGATGCGGGGCAGAGGGAAAGGATAACAGTACCGGGAGCAGTCCTGTTCAGGAGTCAGGAGAAAGGGAAGTGTCCGGCAGTGAAAATGAAAACGGCGATTCGGGAGCAGGGGAAATCGCTGCGGATAAACAGGGAAGTGCAGATGCAGGCAGTGAATCCCAAGTAGGAAGCTCCAACATATTGATTGCCTATTTTTCCATACCGGAGGATGTGGAAACAACGGATGCGGTTGCCGGAGCCAGTATTGTAGTCAGGGATGGGGAAAAAATGGGCAACACCGAGTATGTGGCAAAAGTAATCCAGCAGACAGTCGGTGGGGATCTGTTTCGTATTGAGACGGTAGAAGAATATCCGCTTGACCATGATCCGCTGGTAGATCAGGCGGCGGATGAGCAGGATGAGAAGAAACGCCCGGAGCTTTTGAATCATGTGGAGAATTTTGAACAGTACGAAACCATTATTTTAGGGTTTCCGAACTGGTGGGCAGATCTCCCAATGCCGGTCTATACATTTTTGGAAGAATATGATTTTGGTGCAAAGACCATTATCCCCTTTGTGACACATGGCGGCAGCGGTTTTTCGGGAACCATCCGGACTATATCGGAACTGCAGCCTGGCGCCCATGTAAGTGAGAATACCTTGTCCTTATCCAGAAACAGTGTAGCGGACAGCGAGGAAGATGTAGTGGCATGGGCGGAAAGCCTGGGACTGAACGCGACAGAAATTGCGCCGGACAATAGTGGTGATACAGTGGCAGATGCGGTGGCTGATCCTGTGGACCAGCAGATTTTATACCTTTGGGAAGAAGGCAACATGCCTGCGGTCACAGAGTATACAGAGAACAACGGAAATTATGCGGATGATCCGGATTTCCGTCCTTATATGGTAACATTTCCTGTTCCGGAGGGAACAGAAGTGAAAGGTGCTGTCCTGATCAATGCAGGCGGCGCTTTTCAGTTTAGAAGCGACCAGATGGAGGGAACCCCTGTAGCGCAGGAACTTAGCAGACTGGGGTATCAGAGTTTTGTGGTAAACTATCGCCTGCGCCCTTATACACAGGAGGAAGGAGCATTGGATCTGGCCCGTGCGGTCCGATTTGTCCGTAAATATGCAGATGTCTATGGCATTGATGAAAAGGATATTGCCGTTATGGGTTTTTCGGCAGGCGGTATTCTTGCAGGGGAAATGCTGTTGAATTTTGACGGTACGGTGAACGGAAGTGCATTGGATGACAGTTATGTTCCGGATGAGCTTGACGGTATATCAGCGGATGCAGGCGCGGACGGCATGATTTATTCCTTTTATGGACGCCTGAGTGTCGCGTCCACTGACACAGACAAATTTGCGTCGTCCAATCTGCCGCCTACCTATTTCTGCTACGGCACCCGTGATCCGTTTGTAGGTGAGTTTGAAGAATGTGTGGAGGCGTTAAAGGAAGCGGGTGTTCCGGTAGAAGTGGATGTGCTGGAAGGCAGACCGCATGGGTACGGCTATACAGAGGGATGGATTCCTGCCTATGATGCGTGGCTGACAGGAATTTTTGAGAACAACTGAGTGTAGATACCTTTAGGTAATAACTTAGAAACCATTCGGAACTTCTGTAAAAGGTGTGGATTGATTAAAATAAAATCATCAAGGCAAAAGCAAAAACACGGTTGCAGAAAATCATGGAGGTTGGCTATGGAATATAGGACACTGGGAAAAGATCTGACAGTATCCGCGGTGGGGCTTGGCTGTATGGGAATGAGCCACGCTTACGGGGCACCGGCAGATAAAAATGAGATGAAAGAACTGATTGCGGAGGCTGTAGATATCGGATATACATTTTTTGATACGGCGGAAGTTTATGGTACGCCGGAAAATCCCCATCACAATGAAGAACTGGTAGGGGAAGCATTGCGGCCGTATCGAAATAAAGTTGTGATAGCGACAAAGTTTGGAATCTATTTTGACATGGAAAGCAAACAGGTAAATAAACCGCTTCTGCCGGATTCCAGACCGGAGGTTATCCGTGTCTCGGTAGAAAATTCCCTAAAGCGGCTGGGAACTGACCATATCGACCTGTACTATCAGCACCGCATTGACCCGTTCGTACCGGTTGAGGAGGTGGCGGGCGTCATGCAGGAGCTGATGCAGGAGGGAAAAATTACGCACTGGGGACTATCGGAAGCTGACGAGGAAACGATACGCCGCGCCCATGCGGTCTGCCCGGTAACGGCGATCCAGAACCGCTATTCCATGATGGCGCGCTGGCATGAAGTGTTATTCCCCGTACTGGAGGAATTAAACATTGGTTATGTGGCATTTTCGCCATTGGCAAATGGATTTTTGTCCGCAAGGTATGGGAAAGAGGCTAAGTTTGACGCGGGTACGGATTACCGGAGCATGATGCCGCAGTTTACGCCGGAAGCTGTGGAACAGAATCAGAAACTGCTGGAGCTGGTCAGAACGGTTGCGGAAGGAAAGCACGCCACGCCCGGTCAGATTGCCCTTGCGTGGATGCTTGGGAAAAAACCATATCTGGTGCCAATCCCCGGAACGAGAAAGTCAGACCGCCTGAAAGAAAATGCGGGGGCATCGGATATTAAGCTGACGGAAAAAGAGATTGCGGTTTTGGATAAACAGCTCGATGCGATGGAAATGTCAGAGGTATTCGGCGGCACCAATGCGAGAAGAATTTCTAAGCGGTCAAAAAACACCCGCTAAGAAATTCTACGGTTCCAAAGAGCGGAACCTACTCACATGGAAGAACGCAAAAACAGCGTTCTTCCCGTATATTGTTATGCTGCTGATGAATATAAAAAGGAGGACATCATAATGAACGAATTTGTTTTCACTTATCCCACAAAAGTATACTTTGGGCAGAACTCTTTGGAAAAGGCGCTTCGGGCGGAGTTAAACAGACATGGAAAGACAGTGATGCTCGCCTATGGCGGCGCTTCCCTGAAGAAGAACGGCATCTATGACAGGGTAAAGGAGCTGCTTGCAAAGGACGGAAAAGAAGTTGTAGATTTTCCGGGCATTATGCCCAACCCTACCTATGCTAAGGTGCAGGAAGGCGCGGCGTTAGCGAAAGAAAAGGGCGTGGATTTTATCCTCGCGGTAGGCGGAGGCTCCGTCATTGACTGCTGTAAGATCATAGCGGCGCAGGCAAAAACAGACAAGGACATCTGGGAAATGGAGTTTTCGGAGGGTAAATTTCCGACGGAGTATCTGCCGATGGGTGCGGTGGTTACCGCTTCCGGCACAGGAGCCGAACAGAACTGCGGCGCAGTTATTACCAATGAGGAAAAAGGGATCAAAACCGGTGTGTTCGGCGCATATGCTTCTTTTGCGGTGCTTGATCCGGAACTGACGGCTTCCGTTCCCGCCATGCAGGTGATCTCCGGCGCTTTCGATACGTTGAGCCATGCGATGGAAACGTATCTTGGCAATTCCGATCAGGACAATGTTTCTGATGATGTGGCGCTGGCGGTCATGCGCAATACTGTGGTCAATATGCGCCGTCTGCTTGAAGATGTGAACGATATGCAGGCGAGAAGCAATCTGATGTGGGATTCGGCCATGGCGGAGAACGGTATTCTGAAGGTCGGCAGGGTTACGGATTTTCAGGCGCACCAGATCGAGCATCAGCTCGGCGCATTTACAGACTGCAATCACGGACAGGGACTTGCAGTGATCCATCCCGCTTATTACAGGCATATTCTGAAGGATGCGGAAGAAAAATTTGAACGGTTTGCAAAAGCTGTATTTGGAAAAGATACAGCAGAGGAGGGAATACAGGCACTCAGCGATTTCATAAAAGAGTGCGGACTTCCGACCAAAATGGGCGAACTGAGGTCAAAGGTGGAGATCACGCCGGAAGTGCTGCGCAAGGTGGCTGATACCTGCAACATTATCAAATGCAATCCCCGTGAGCTTGGCAGGAATGAGGTGTATGAGATTTTGATGGAGTGTATGTAACAAAGGTAAATTCCTTCGGAATTAACAAATTGAACAAGTTCGATTGTGAGATTTGCTATGTAATCTCGGTTAAAAAGTATAAAAAGGAGAAGTCGATAATGAGTGAACAGAAATATGTGAAACTAAATAACGGTGTGGAAATGCCCGTAACAGGCATCGGAACTTTCCTATTAAGCCCGGATGAAGCGGAGGCTTCCGTATTAAGCGCGCTGCAGGGCGGTTATCGTTTGATTGACACGGCAAATGCCTATGTGAATGAGAAGGCTGTGGGCAGGGCTATGAAAAAGTCCGGCGTGCCCAGAGAGGAAATTTTTCTGGAAACTAAGATTTGGCCGGCGTTCTATGAGCAGGAGGACGCAGTGGAAAAAACGCTTCAAAGGATGGATACCAATTACATTGACCTGCTTTTGATTCACCAGCCTGCGGGCAATTATCTGGCGGGCTACCGGCTGATGGAGAAGGCTTATAAAGAGGGAAAGGTGAAAGCCATCGGACTGTCCAATTTCAACAAAGAGCAGATTCAGGAAATCCTGAATATCTGTGAAGTAAAGCCTGCCATCCTGCAGACGGAAGTGCATCCTTATTTTCAGGAGAAGGAGCTGAAAGCGTTTCTGAATAAGGAGGGCATGGTAATTCAGGCGTGGTATCCGCTCGGACATGGCGACAAGGCATTGACCAGCGAGCCGGTATTCACAAAACTGGCTGAAAAATATGGAAAGAGCAATGCGCAGGTTATTCTGCGCTGGCATATTCAGGCGGGCAATATTGTGATTCCCGGTTCCAAGAACCCGGATCATATCCGCGATAATTTTGACCTGTTTGATTTTGCACTGACGGACGAAGAGATGGCACAGGTGGCGGCTGTTGATAAGAATAAGAGATATTATACGAGTACGCCCCAGATGCTTGAAGGGTATGTGAAGATGGTACCGGATGTAGACGGGCAGAAATAAGTATTTGTACCGTAAGTTGTAACGGGGAGAGGCTATGGTAAAAAAGATTTTGATATTTTTTTCAATGGGATTATTCGCACTTGGCATGGCAGGATGTTCTTCATCCGGTCATGCCGGTTCAGTTTCCGTGCAGACGGGACCGGCGGAGGAACTGCCGGAGCAGGAGGTCATGTGCGCCATCCGCATAAGGTTGGGAGATACGGTTTTAGACGGCGTATTATATGATAATTCGACAGCACAGGGATTTGCCGAAATGCTCCCAATCACAACAGAAACATGGCATGCCGCGCCGGGGTTTGCAAGAGCCTTTGACTTGACGGAACAGATTGAACAGAAAGGTACGCCGGGATACGGATATGAACCGGGTTCGCTGGCCTATTGGGATGAAGGACCGTCCATTGCGATGATTTACGAGGCAAGCCGCAGGGAAACGGTGGTGCCTGTTGTACCAATCGGGAAGATGACATCAGATGCTTCCATGCTTGAGGAATATGAAGATATCATTACCATTGAGCTTGTGGAAGATGAGGAGTCGCTGTCCGGGACTGGCGGTACGTTGACGGAAAACAGTGGTGAAGTGATAGAGAACGAGGGTGTGGCAGGAGGAAATGAGACTGTGTTTACGGCGGATACAAAGGTGTGGGATGTGATCCATGATCCGGTGTTTGGGGATTATGGACGACTAATCTTTCCGGCAGACAGATCGATCAGTGACAGCCTGACCTTGGGGGATGTGGGAAATATCCTCACATGGTATTCCTATGTCAGTCCCGACAGGACGGTTGAGATAGCAAATTATCTGAGAGAACAGGCGGCATCGGGAGAACAGATTTTTTATGACATTTACACGGAGGAGGAAAAGGCAGCGGACCCGGCGAAAGAGGATACCGGACTGTTCTTTTTCCGTGGAACGCCCGGTGAAAAATTTGCCGTTACCAATGCGGGCGGCGGATTTGCTTATGTGGCCGCCATGCACGACAGTTTTCCCCATGCGCTGGAGTTGTCGAAAAAGGGCTATAATGCCTTTGCGCTCATCTATCGCCCAGGCGCGCAGACGGCCTGCGAGGATCTGGCGAGGGCAATCGCTTTTATCCATGAAAATGCGGAAGAATTGGGAGTGGACGTGTCCGATTATTCCCTTTGGGGCGGCTCTGCGGGCGCGCGCATGGCGGCATGGATTGGAAGCTATGGAACGGCTGCATTTGGCGAGGTGGATTATCCGAAACCGGGCGCCGTTATCATGCAGTATACGGGGTTGTCAGAGGTGACAGGAGCGGAACCGCCTACTTATGCGTGTGTCGGTACGAGTGACGGGATTGCTTACTACGGGATTATGGAAGAGCGGATCAGTCGGATACAGGCGCAGGGAACGAATGCTGAGATAGAGGTTTTTGAGGGATTACCGCATGGATTCGGACTGGGAGAGGGAACTGTGGCGGAAGGCTGGTTTGACAATGCGGTGCAGTTTTGGGAAGACAATATGGAGAAATAACGAGGAAAATACCCGTTGTAGCATTACGGTATTTTTGCAGGAGGAGAAGCATGAAAGACAAAGTTATCGAACAGTCACAAAAATTTTGGCAGTCATTAGAGAAGGCGGATTCCAAAGGAATGCGCGAAGTCTGTGATCCGGACTGCTGGTTTGTCCACATCGGCATGAGCTGCGGTTTGGATGAAGAAATGGAGGCTTTTGATAAAAAGATTTTCCAGCCTACCCAAATTGATATTCACGGGCAGGAAGTCAGAGAATGGGGCGATACCTCTGTCTGCATGACAGATGTGGATTACAGTCTGCTTTTGGGCGGTAAAGAGACTACCCACCATTTTATGACCACGGAGGTTTACCAAAACCGGAACGGGGAATGGAAACTGATCCAGTTTACCTTTACCGCACTGGTAAACTGATTCTGTATTTTCCGCATGCAGAACATAAGGGACTCTCTAAACAAGAATCATATGACAGGAGGAAAATATCATGGAATTTTTAACACTGAACACAGGAACAAAAATGCCGCTTGAGGGATTTGGCGTATTCCAGATTCCGGATGCGGCACAGTGTGAACAGGTTGTTTATGACGCGATAAAGACCGGTTACAGGCTGCTCGATACGGCGGCGTCCTACATGAATGAAGAGGCAGTCGGCAAAGGTGTAAAAAGGGCGGTTGCGGACGGGCTGGCTACAAGGGAAGAACTTTTCATCACTACAAAGGTATGGGTGCAGGATGCAAAAAGCGAAGAAACGGCATATGAGGCTGTCAAGTCATCCTTAGCAAAGCTGGATATGTCCTATGTTGACCTCATCCTGCTGCATCAGCCTATGGGAGATTATTTTGCTGCGTACCGTGGGATTGAGAAGGCCTATAAGGAGGGACTGGTAAAGGCTGTCGGCGTGGCAAACTTTTATCCGGCAATCCTTGCCAACCTTTGTGAAAACGTAGATGTGATTCCTGCCGTCAATCAGGTAGAGCTGCATCCGTTCTTTGTGCAGGCAAAGGCTCTTGAAAATATGAAAGCATATGGCGTGGCGCCGCAGGCATGGGGACCGCTGGCA